>JBAXVO010000282.1:0-4362 GCA_037129355.1 Deltaproteobacteria bacterium
TCGCGGTCGGCCGCACTCTCGGTCGAGATGGGCTCGGGCGCGTAGCCCATGAGCCGGGCCCGGGCCAGCGCCCCGGCCGGGAGGCGCGGCTGCATCCCGCGGGGAAGCCCCGCCATCTGGCCGGCCAGCTGGGACGGGTCGGGGGCGCCGCCGTCCATGAGCGACTGGACCGCCGCGGCGTCGTCGCCGAGGACGTCCTCGAGCCCCTGCCCCTTGGACCTGCGCAGGTTGGCGAGCTGCTTGATGCCGGGGAGGCGGGAGAGGAGCCCCGGAGCCGAGCCCACCATCCGCATGATGCCCTTCATGCCGTGGTACTGCTTGAGGAGGTCCTTGACCTCCTTCTCCTTGCGGCCGGACCCCTTGGCGATGCGGCGCATGCGCGACTCGTTGAGCGAGTCGGGGCGGGTGCGCTCCCCGGGGGTCATCGAGTCGACCATGGCCACGATGCGGCCGAGGGCGGCCTCGTCGAACTGGAAGCCCTCGGGCATCTCCCCGAACATGGGGAACTTCTCCATCAGCTCGCCGATGGGCCCCATCTTGCGGATGGTGCGGATCTGCTTCACGAAGTCGTCGAGGGTGAAGTCGCCGGAGAGGAGCTTCTTGGCGTCGGCCTCCGCCTGCTCCTCGTCGACGTGGGCCTCGAAGTCCTTCATCAGGCCGACGACGTCGCCGAACCCCAGGATGCGGCCGGCCAGCCCCTCGGGGCGGAACTCCTCGAGCTTGTCGAGCTGCTCCCCCATGCCCAGGAACTTGATGGGCTTGCCCGTGACCTCCTTGATGGAGAGCGCCGCGCCGCCGCGGGCGTCGCCGTCGAGCTTGGTCAGCACGAACCCGTCGATGCCGATGCGCCGGTCGAACTCGGCCGCGGTGCGCACCGCGTCCTGGCCGATCATGGCGTCGCAGACGAGCAGGGTGTTCTCGGGCTTCACCGACGCCTTGACCTGCTCCAGCTCGGTCATGAGGGCGTCGTCGATGGCGAGGCGGCCGGCGGTGTCGTAGATGACGACGTCGGTCTTGTCGCGGGAGGCCTTCTCGTGGGCGCGGCGGCACAGCTCGGGAGGGGCGATGCCCGGCTCGTGGAACACCGGCACGCCCAGCTTCTCGCCGAGCTGCCGGAGCTGCTCGACGGCGGCGGGGCGCTGAACGTCGGCGGCCACGAGGAGGATGGACTTCCCCTCCTTGAGGTAGCGGTTCGCGAGCTTGGCCGCGGTGGTGGTCTTGCCGGAGCCCTGGAGCCCCACCATCATCACGCCGGTGGGCTTCCTGGCCCCGACCGCGAGCGAGGTGTCGACCGGCCCCATGAGGGCCTCGAGCTCGTCGTGGCAGATCTTGACGAAGTGGTCCTGCGGGGTGACCCGCACGGTGCCCTTGCCGGTCTTGACCTTGGTCTCGACCACCTCGCCGACGGCCTTCTCCCGGACGCGGGCGACGAAGCGCTTCACCACGTCGAAGGAGACGTCGGCCTCGAGGAGCGCCACGCGGATGTCGCGCAGCGCGTCGTCGACGACCTCCGAGGTGATCTCGGTGCGTCCCTTGAGCTTGTTCCTGGCGGCCTTGAAGCCTTTGGCGACGGTTTCCAGCATCTCCGGGCGTGCCCTTTCGAGGAGGGGGCTTATAACACGGTCATGGCTCCGCGACCGCCCCCGGAGGGTCCCCGGATGTTCACCGTGGAGGAGGCGAACGACCTCGTTCCCGACCTGGAACTGGCCTTCGGCCACCTGGGGCGGCTGCGCGGCGAGGCGAGCGCGCTGGTCGAGGCGCTGGGGGGCGGCGATCACGCCATGGAGGTCCTGAACGGCGGGGCGCCCGGACCCGGGCTCGAGCCCCACGGACGGCGTTTCCGGACGCTGGTGGAGGAGATCAACGGCGTCGTCGAGCAGATCAACGGGATGGGCTGCCTCGTGAAGGACATCGACGCCGGCCTGGTCGACTTCTACGGGGTCCGCGAGGGGGAGCCGGTCTTCCTCTGCTGGCAGTTCGGCGAGCCCGCCGTGGCCCACTGGCACCCCGTCGAGGAGGGCTTCGCGTCCCGACAGCCCATCGAGGGGGTGACGATCGAGCCCCCGCCGTTCCCGAACTGAGGTGGAATGGGGCGATGAGAAACCGGATCCCTCTGGCCGTGCTGGCGATGGCGTTCGTGCTGGGCTGCTCCGGCGCCCCCCGGAAGCCCGATGCCTTCTACGGGCCCCCGGCGCCCATCCCCGACGGGAAGCCCGGAGACGTCCTCCGCCTCGAGCCCACCGACGAGGGTCCTGCGGGCGCCCGGTCCTGGCGGGTCCTCTACCGGTCCACCGGGATGAAGGGGGAGCCCATCGCCGTCTCGGCCCTGCTCGTGGTGCCGGACGGGCCGGCTCCGGAGGCTGGGCGGAACGTGGTGGCGTGGGCCCACCCCACCACCGGTGTGGTCCCCGACTGCGCCCCTTCGCTCCAGCCCGGCTGGAAGCGGACCATCCCGGGCCTCGACGCCATGGTGAAGGCCGGCTGGGTGGTGGTGGCCACCGACTACCCGGGACTCGGCACGCCCGGCGTCCACCCCTACCTGGTGGGGGCCAGCGAGGCGCGGGCGGTGGTCGACTCGGTCCGCGCGGCGCGGAACGTGAAGGATGCCGGCGCGGGGAAGCGGTTCGTCGTGTGGGGGCACTCGCAGGGCGGGCATGCGGCCCTGTTCACCGGGCAACTCGCCCCGACGCTCGCCCCGGAACTGGAACTGGTCGGGGTGGCGGCCGCTGCGCCGGCCACCGATCTCGCCAAGCTCCTCGAGATGGACCTGGGGACGAAGCTCGGCAACGTGCTCGCCGCCGAGGCGCTCTTCGCCTGGTCGAAGGTCTACGACACGCCACTCGGCAAGGTCGTCTACCCGGCCGCGATCCCGGTGGTGGAGAAGGTGGCCGCCCGGTGCATCCGCGACACCGGGGAGGGGATCGCCGCCTTCACCGAGGCCATGCCCCTGCGGGATGGTTTCCTCGCCGTGAAGATGACGGCCGCCGAGCCCTGGGCCACCATCATGAAGGAGAACTCCACCGGGGCCTCGCCCATCCGGGCGCCGGTCTTCATCAGCCAGGGCACGATCGACACGGTGGTCCGCGCGTCGGTGACCGCCATGTACGCGGGCGGCGTCTGCGCCGACGGGACGCCGGTGCACTACAAGGCGATGCCCGACGAGAGCCACATCCTGGCGGCCTTCCACTCGGCGGACGACGCGGTGGCCTGGATGGGCGACCGCTTCGCCGGGAAGCCGGCGCCGGACGACTGCGTGCGGGGGAAGAATTAGGGCCGCCCGGGGTCGAACCGGGACGCCGCCTTCGCGGCAGCGGATTTTAAGTCCGCCGCGTCTGCCATTTCGCCACGGCCCCGAGGCCCAATCTAGCAGGCGGGGGCGGGGATTCCGCTACCGGAGGAACTTGGCCTCGAAGTGGGCCCGCAGCCTGGGGTTCCGTCGCAGGAGGCCGAGCGCCAGGTCGGCGTGCCCCGGGACGTAGCCGTTCCCGATGAGGAGGGTGGCGTCCTTGCCCACCCCCTCGGCGCCGAGGGCGGCGGCGGTGAAGCTGGTCGCCATCGAGAAGAAGATCACCGTCCCGCCATCGCGCACGAGCAGCAGCGTGGAGAGCTCGGTGTTGGGGACGTTGGCGCAGTTCACCACGAGGTCGAAGAGGCCGCCGGCCGACTCGACCCGCTGGAGCGCCTCGACGCCACGGGTGGCGTCGAGCGGCAGCGTCCGGTCCACCACGCCGATGGCCCGCAGGCCGGCGAGCGCCGCCTCCGAGACGTCGGCCGCGACCACCTCGCCCGAACCGGCCAGGGTCTCCTTCGCCTGGGCGCAGACGAGCGCGCCCGACTTTCCGGCTCCGATGACGAGGACCCGAGCCCCGTGCCGGGCGTGGCGGGCCACCAGCGCCGGCGCCCCGCCGCTCTGCAGCGACTTCTCAATGGCCTCCAACACCTTCACCACATCAACCGCGAATGTACCGTCGCCCATTGGCAGGCGGCCTTCACCCACGCATTTGAGGAAGAAACGGCTCTGCACCTTGAGTGGTTCTTCCAGCCGGACCTTCGGGATGGTAATATCCCCTTCGCGGGCCAGGAGTTGAAACTGGCCGAAGTCCTCGTAGTTCTCCTGGCGCACCACCGTCTTGTCGTATATCGTAATCGGCCCCGCCGGCGCCAACTCGTCCCAGATAACCATCTTCTTGTCCCCGACCACCACGATCTCCCGAAGCTTCTTCGGGTCCAGCCAGCTTACCTGGATGTGGCCCAGCACATGGTTGGGGTAACGCAGCGAGATAAACGCCACGTCTTCGACGCCCTCGGGCAGCGGGTCGGCCGCGTTGCCGAACTGCTTGCCCATTTCGCCCTCGACAAAGC
>JBAXVO010000283.1:0-4357 GCA_037129355.1 Deltaproteobacteria bacterium
GCCAGGAGGGCCAGGGCAGCACCTTCACCTTCACGCTCCCGACGCGTCCGGCGCCGGAGATCTAGGCGCCCTTCGCCGGCGTCTGGGTCTGCGGGACCTGCGAGGGAACGGGCGCGTTCGGAGGGGGCGCCGGCTCGAGCGGTCCCGATCCGCCCGTGCACTCGTAGTCGACGCGGATGCCGAAGGGTGCTCCTGCCGGCCCCACCGGGTCGGCCATGGCGCCGGGCGTCGCCGGGGGCGGCCCCCCCCGGCTCCCCGAGGATTCCTGCACCTGCGCCAGGACGCGGTACTTCCCGTCGCAGTGGTTGCTCATGAGCTCCTTGGCGCTGTCCCAGGCCTTGTCGTTGTTGGCCGAGAGCATGATGGAGCCGCCGTCGGGCCGGGTCCCGATCCGCTCGGCCCGCCCGGGCGCGGCGCAGGCGAGGAGCGTGGAGAGGACGGCGAGTGCGGCCATCGAGCGCGTTCGGACCATGAACCATCGGTATCACGGCGTGGACGCCGTTGCACCGTCGGGCCCCGATGGCGCATCATCGCCGGCGGAGGTCCCCATGGACGCGGCCACGCTCAACACCCACCTCGAAAAGCACTTGCGGGTCGCCACCTTCCCGCTCGGCATCCGCCCGCTCCGGCCCGGCGAACCCTTCCCCGCGAAGGCCCGGCGGCCGCTGGCCCAGATGGGGGTGAAGGTCGCCATCTGCCAGGCCCTGGGGATCGCGCGCCGCTACGGGTGGACCATGGCCTTCGGCGGGGAGGACCTCTCCTGCCCCATCGCCAAGGCGGTCTTCGGCTTCGAGGAGCGCAACGACCTCTACACCTCCGGATCCCTCGCCGACGGCATGTACGCCTCCTGCCGGGAGGCCGGGGCCCGCTTCGAGGATGCGCTCGCGAAGTACGACGTGGGGGAGATCGCCGGGATCGTGGCCGGACCGCTCAACCGCATCGACTTCTCGCCCGAGACGGTGCTCGTCTACGGGAACTCGGCCCAGGTCCTCCGCCTGCTCAACGCCTGCCTCTTCGAGAAGGGCGGAGCGCTCCGGAGCGAGTTCTCCGGCCGCGGCGACTGCTCCGACATCATCATCCGGACCGGGAAGACCTCCGAGCCCCAGGTGATCCTCCCCTGCTACGGCGACCGCATCTTCGGGATGACCGCGGACGACGAGATGGCCTTCACCTTCCCGTTCCGTCTCGCCGAACAGGTGGTGAAGGGGCTCGAGGGAACCCACGCCGGCGGGGTCCGGTACCCCGTGCCGGTCTTCCTGCGGTACCAGGCCGACTTCCCGAAGAGCTACCAGGAGCTCGAGAAGCTCTGGGAGAAGGAGAAGGCGGAGTAGCCCTCCGGCTGGCGGGACCTCAGCGCGCCGGCGGGTACTTGTGCAGCTTCCGCTGGAGCGATCGCCGGTGGATGCCCAGCCGCCGTGCGGTCTCCGACACGTTTCCCCCGCAGTCGACGAGCACCCGCTGGATGTGCTCCCACTCGGCACGGGCCAGGGTCGGCGTGTCGATCCCGGCCGCGACCTCGCTGCCGGCCCGCCCGGTGAGCGCCGCCACGACCTCGTCGGCGTCGGCGGGCTTCGACAGGTACCCGACCGCGCCGCGCCGGGTGGCCTCCACCGCGGTGGCGATCGACCCGTAGCCGGTGAGCATGAGCACCCGGGTGGCCGGGTCGATGGCGCGAAGCTCGTCGAGGACCTCGATGCCGGAGAGGCCGGGCATGCGGAGGTCGACGACGGCGTACTCGGGGGCGTCCCGGCGGGCGGCGGCGATGGCCTCCTCCCCGTTCCTCGCCTCGGTCACCTCGAAGCCGCGCTGCCCCAGCGCCCGCCCCAGCCGCTCGCGCAGCACCTCGTCGTCGTCGACGAGGAGCAGCGTCAGCGCCCCATCCTTCGCCGTTTCCTGGCTCATCCGGTCCCCTTCTCCAGCCCCGCCGGTAGCGCCGGAAGGGTGATCCGTGCCGTGGTGCCGTGTCCCGGCGGGGACTCGAGATCGAGCGCTCCCCCCAGTTGCTCGGCCAGTGTCCTCGCGATGTAGAGCCCGAGCCCGCTGCCCTGGCCGGTCACCTTGGTGGTGAAGAAGGGCTCGCCGGCGCGGGCCAGCACCTCGGGCGTCATCCCTTCCCCGCGGTCCTGGACCTCCACCTCGACGGCGGAGCCGGCGCGGCGCGCCCGCAGCGCCACCTCGGCGCCCGGCGGCGAGGCCTGGAGGGCATTGGTCAGGACCACGCGCAGCGCCCGCTCCAGGCCACGGGCCGGGCCGCGGACGAGGGCCGTCCGGCAGGCCACCTCGGCCCTGACCCGCTCCCGTTCGGGCAGGCCGTCGAGCGCCCCCTCCACCCAGCGGGCCACGTCCACCTCGACGATGGGCTCGCCGGCGTTCTCCCCGGCGCGCGCCGACATGTGCTGGAGGATCTCCTTGCAGCGATCGACCTGGGAGCGGATGAGCCGGAGGTCCGCCAGGGCGCCCTCGGAGGCCCCGCTCCGGACGAACTCCCGGTCCATTTCCTTGGAGGCGATGGCGATGGCGGAGAGCGGGGTGGCGAGCTCATGGGCGGCGCCGGCCGCCAGGGTCACGAGCGAGGCGAGCTTGGCGCGCTGATCGGCCATCCGCCGCTCCCGCGCCAGTTCCTCGTCGCGCCGGGCCAGGGCGCGCGTCACCCGCTGCACGATGAGGACGATGACGAAGGCGGCGACGGCCACGGCCACCAGCATCCCGTACAGGTGCACGGCCATCATGGCCTCGTGGTCCTGCACGCCGAAGGGGGCCCATTGCTGCATCGGAAAGAGGGCCCCGAAGGCCAGGATGCTCGCGACCGCCTGGGTCCACGACCAGCGGGGGGGGAGCAGCACCGCCGCCAGCGCCACGTTGACGATGTAGAGGGTCGAGAACGGGTTGAAATGGCCGCCCGTCAGGTGGAGCAGGCCGGTGAGGATGGCCGTGTCGAAGAGCATCACCCCGGCCAGGAACCGGTCGGAGACGGCCGGGTCCCGGCGCAGCCAGGCCTGGAGCGCGACGTTCACCAGGACGGCGAGCCCCACCAGCGCGCCGAGCGGCGCGAGCGGGAGCTTCATGATTCCCGCGGCCTGGACCACCGCGATGGCCGCCGACTCCCCCAGGATGGCGATCCAGTGGAGCTTGACGAGCCATTCCAGCTTGATCCGGCCGGGGTCGGCGGGGAGGTCGTGACTGCGGGTGGGCACTTGCCACCATCCTCGCAGAGGGTGTCCCCTCCGAGAAAGGGCACATTTTGTCGCACCCTGGCCGGGGACCGCTCTGCTATCGTGCCCCGCCGAGGAGGGACCCCATCTTGCGCATCGTTTCGGCCGCCGAGGCCGTCTCCGTCATCCAGTCAGGCAACCGGGTCTTCATCCACAGCGTGGCCGCCGCCCCGCGGCGGCTCATCGAGGCGATGACCGCCCGCGCCGGGGAGCTCCGCGTGGTGGAGATCGTCCAGCTCCACACCGAGGGGGAGGCCCCTTACGCCGCCCCCGCCGTCTCCCGGAGCTTCCGGGTGAACTCCGTCTTCGTGGGGCCGAACCTCCGCGAGGCCGTCCAGGACGGGCGGGCCGACTACTTGCCGGTCTTCCTCTCGGAGGTGCCCAAGCTCTTCCGGTCGGGCCTGCTGCCGCTCGACGTCGCCCTGGTCCAGGTCTCGCCCCCCGACCGGCACGGCTTCTGCTCGCTGGGCGTCTCGGTCGACGCCACCCGCGCCGCGGTCCAGACCGCCCGCACCGTCATCGCCCAGGTGAACCGCCACATGCCCCGCTCCCACGGGGACGGGCTCATCCACATCGAGGACATCGACTTCGGCGTCGAGGGGGATGATGCCCTTCCCGAGGTGAACCACCCGCCGGTCAACGAGGTGGACCGGGCGGTGGGGCGCCACTGCGCCGAGCTGGTCGAGGACGGCGCCACCCTGCAGATCGGGATCGGCACCATCCCCGACGCGACGCTCGCCGCCCTCGGCGACCACCACCGGCTGGGCATCCACACCGAGCTGCTCTCCGACGGGATCGTCGACCTGGTGGAGCGGGGAGTGATCACCGGCGAGATGAAGCGGGTCCACCCGGGCAAGATCGTGGCCGGCTTCGCGCTGGGCACGAGGCGGCTCTACGACTTCATGGACGACAACCCGCTCGTCCAGATGCTCGACATCGGCTACGTGAACGACCCCGAGGTCATCCGGCGCAACCCGCGCGTCACCGCGATCAACAGCGCGCTCGAGGTGGACATCACCGGCCAGGTCTGCGCCGACTCCATCGGCGAGCGGCTCTACTCCGGCGTGGGCGGACAGATGGACTTCATCCGCGCCGCCGCCCTCTCCGACGGGGGCAAGCCCATCATCGCGCTGCCCTCGGTCACC
>JBAXVO010000284.1:0-4349 GCA_037129355.1 Deltaproteobacteria bacterium
CCTCCCTCGTGAAGGAGCTCGTGGACGCCGGCCGGCTCACGGTCCAGGCGGCAGAGGGGCTCCCGGCGGTCACCTACCACGACTCCTGCCACCTGAAGCGCAAGCTTCAGGCTCACGAGCCGCCGCGCGAGCTGCTCGGCGCCGCCGGCTTCGAGATCAAGGAGATGAAGGACAGCGACGTCTGCTGCGGGATGGGCGGAAGTTACTCCCTCAAGTTCCCGGAGATCTCGGCGCCGATCCTGGCCCGGAAGCTCGAGAACGTGAAGGCCACCGGTGTCGGAACGGTCGCCATGGACTGCCCGGGCTGCATGCTGCAGATCGGCGGCGGCCTGGACCTGGTCGGCTCGCCGGCGAAGGTACGCCACGTCGCCGAGCTCATCGCCGACAAGGTGAGGCCAGCGGCCGGGAAGTGATCCCCCGGGACGCTGGGGTTCATCGGTTCCGTTCCGGGGCGGGAGTGCCGCGTCAGCGCATGAGGCCGTGCCGGCCCAGCTTGTAGTAGAGGTTGCGGACGGTGATGCCCAGGCTGCGGGCGGTGGCGGCGCGGTTGCCGCGGTTCCGGGCCAGCGCCCCCTCGAGGAGCTGCCGCTCCCAGTCCCGCTTCATGTCGGAGAAGCGGCGGGGCGCCTCGGCCGGCCCGGGGGAGGGCGAGGCCGACGCCGACCCCTCGGCCCGGTCGAAGCTGGCCCGGGTGATCACGTCGTCCCCGGGCTGCATGTGGATGAGCGCCCGGCCGAGCAGGTTCTCCATCTCCCGGACGTTGCCCCGCCAGGGGTGCTCGAGCAGCAGGTCTACCGCATCCTGCGAGAGGCGCGGCGGGACCAGCCGGTACTCGGCGCAGATGCGGGCGAGGAGCGACCGGGCCAGCTCCGGGACGTCCTCGCGCCGCTCCCGCAGGCTGGGGATCCGGATGGGCATCACCGAGAGCCGGTAGAAGAGGTCCTGGCGGAAGGCGCCCGAGGCGACCAGCGCGTCGAGGTCCTCGTGCGTGGCCGCCACGACGCGCACGTCGACCGGCCTGGGCGAGGAGGAGCCGACGCGGACGATCTCCCTCTCCTGGAGCGCGCGCAGGAGCTTCGCCTGCGCCGCCAGCGGGGCGTCGGCGATCTCGTCGAGGAAGAGGCTGCCGCCGTCGGCCTCCTCGAAGTGGCCCCGCTGCCCCTGGGGCCTCGCCCCGGTGAAGGCGCCCCCCTCGTAGCCGAAGAGGGCGCTCTCGAGGAGGGTGTCGGGGATGGCCGCGCAGTTCACCCGGATGAACGGCCCCTCGCGCCGGTCGCTGGCGTGGTGGATGGCGTGGGCGAACATCTCCTTGCCGGTGCCGCTCTCGCCGAGCAGGAGCACGGTGGCGGGCGTGCGGGCCGCGCGCGAGGCGAGCTCCTTGGCCCGGGCCATGGGCGGGCAGCTGCCGATGATGTCCTCGAAGGTGTGCTTCGCCTCGAGGCGCCGGAGCTGCTCCTTCGCCGACGCCAGCTCCTCCGACAGGCGGCGGATCTCCGAGACGTCGTGGATGACGCCGACGCTCCCCCGGAGCTCGCCGGCCACGAGGAGCGGCGCGGCGTTCACCACCACCTCCTTCTGGTGGGGGCCGACCTGAAGCCGCGCGCCGCGGATGGGCTTGCGGGTGCGCAGCACGCGGAGGTGGACGCTCTCCCCGTGCCGGATGTCGACCGTCACCGGGCGGTGGAGCACCGCCTCCTCGGACAGCCCCATGAGCTGCGTGTAGGCCGGGTTCACGAGCACCGTGTTGCCGTGCTCGTCGGCCACCGAGATGGCCTCCTGCGAGCAGCGGATGATGGCCTCGGAGAGCTCGCGCAGGTCCTGGAGGGTGCGGACCCGCGCGGCCAGTTCCTGCACCTCGCCGATGTCGCGGAAGATGGCGACGGCCCCCTCGATGGCGCCGCCGGGGTCGCGGACCACCATGCGGCTCGTGATGATGGTGGTGGCGCCCACCTCCTGGCGCTGGTTCAGCTCGTCCTGGCCGGACGCGAGCACGTCGGGGAGCCGGGTGTTCATCACCACGTCCCTCACCGGCCGCCCGAGCGCCTCCTTCACCGGGCAGCCCACGATGGCCGCCGCCTGCTGGTTGAAGAGGACGATCCGTCCGGAGGTGTCGACGGCGATGAGCCCCTCGATGATGGAGTCGAGGATGGCGGCGACCTGCCGCATCGACATGCTGGGAGCGACGGCCATGGCCCCTCCAGGGTGGAGACCATGAAAGAATTAGCATGAAATGATTTGCAGTGAAGGAAGGATACCTTCGCTATCCGGTCCGCCGTTCCTTGAGGCAGGACAAGTGGTTCGGGGTGGCCCGGTCGTTGCTCTTCCAGCAGGATGGCGGCCGGCCGAGGCAGCACGGCGGCGCCGGAAGGGAGGAGGCGGTGGGCGAGACGGCGTCGGGTCGGGCATCCATCCCTTCCGAGATCCCCCTCCCGCTCGAGGTGCGCGTCCACGGGCGGGGCGGCCAGGGCGGCGTCACCTGCGCCAAGCTCATCGCCACCATCTACGCGGAGCAGGGGCTCCACGTTCAGACCTTCGGCGACTACGGATCGGAGCGGACCGGGGCGCCCATCCGCGCCTTCGCGCGGGTCGACACCGTCCCCATCCGCAACCACAACAAGGTCTACCGGCCCCACCACCTCGTCGTCCTCGATGCGGCGCTGCTCGGCGACGACGTGCTCGACGGGGCCGAGCCGGGCGCGGTCGTCCTCCTCAACACCGCGCGAGGGCTCGAGCCCTTCGCCGACCGGCACGGCCACTTCCGCTTCGCCGCGGTGGACGCCACGGCCATCGCGCGCCGCCACGGCATCGGGACGAGCGCCGTGGTCATCATCAACACCACGCTCGCCGGAGCCTACGCGCGGGCCATGGGGCTCCCCTGGGAGGCGGTGGAACGGGCCTTCGCCGTGCAGGGGCTCGCCCGCGACCTTCCGGCGGCGCGTGAGGCCTGGGAGGCCGTGGTCTCCAGGGCGGCCGACGAGGGGGAGGCGCCGCCACCCCGGCGGATCGCGCCGCCGCCCAGCGTGATCGGGATCGCCGAGCACGTGCAGGACCTGCCCACCCCGCTCCAGACCGGCTCGTGGCGCACCCAGATGCCGCGCTACCTCGCCCACGCCGCTCCCTGCAACGCCGGCTGCCCGGCCGGGAACGACGTGGTGGGGTTCGTCCAGGCGCTCGCCACCGGCGGCGTCGAGGCGGCGGCCCGTGTGCTCTTCCGCACCCAGCCCCTTCCCTCGGTCTGCGGGCGGGTCTGCCCGGCGCCGTGCATGTCGGCCTGCAACCGGGGCGCCTACGACGGGGCCGTCCACATCCGCGGCCTGGAGCGCTGGATCGGCGACCACGTCGACCCAGCGACGGTCCGCCCCCCGCGCGCCGCCAGGCCCCGCCGCGTCGCGGTGGTGGGGAGCGGCCCGGCCGGGCTCGGCGCGGCCTTCGCGCTCGCGACCCTGGGGCACGACGTCGAGATCTTCGAGGGGGAGAACTGCCTCGGAGGGGTGCTGCGCACCGGCATCCCGGCCTACCGGCTTCCCGAGGAGGTGCTCGACCGGGACATCTCGCGCATCCTCGCGCTCGGGGTGACCGCCCGGACCGGCGTCTTCCTCGACGCGAGCGGCATCGCCGACCTCGCCGCGACCCGAGACGCGGTCATCCTGGCCGCCGGCCTGCAGCGGCTCACCCGGCTCGAGGCGCCGGGGGTCGAGCTTCCGGGTGTCCTCCAGGGGATCCGATTCCTCGACGACGTGAAGCGGGGAGCCGCTCCGCGCCTCTCCGGCCACGTGGTGGTCGCCGGCGGCGGGAACACCGCCGTCGACTGCGCCCGCACCGCGCTCCGGCTGGGGGCCGCCTCGGTGACCATCGCCTACCGGCGCGGCCGGAAGGAGATGCCCGCCATCGCCCCGGAGATCGACGAGGCGGTGTCCGAGGGGGTGAAGCTCGCCCTGCACCGGCAGCCGGTCCGGGTCCTCGGCGAGGGGAGGGTGCAGGCGCTGGAGCTGGCCGAGGTGGAGCTCGGGGAGCCGGACGCGAGCGGCCGGCGCCGCCCGGTGGTGACCGGCCGGACCGCCACGGTCCCGTGCGACGCGCTCCTCCTCGCGCTCGGGCAGGCGGCCGATCTCTCCATCGTGCCCCCGCTCGGGAACGTCTTCACCGCCGGGGACATGGCGACCGGCGACGGCACCGTGACCCACGCCCTGGGGAGCGGCCGGCGGGTGGCGGCGCGGGTCCTCGCGGCGCTGGACGGCGAGGCCGAGCCGGCCGTGGCCCGGCCCGATCCGGAGGCGCTCGTCTCCCCGGCCCACGTCCGCTTCAGCCACTTCCACTTCGAGCCGCCTCACGCCGAGCGCCACCGGAAC
>JBAXVO010000285.1:0-4324 GCA_037129355.1 Deltaproteobacteria bacterium
CTCGACCGGTTCCAGCCCGCCTTCGACCTCGTCGACTGGCCGCTCTACTGGTACCGCCCCAGCCCGCAGGGGAAGCTCGCCATCGTCAGCTCGGCGCGGGGATGCGCCCAGCGCTGCTCCTTCTGCTCGCAGCAGAAGTTCTGGGGACGGAGCTGGCGCGGCCGCGACCCGCTCAAGTTCGTGACCGAGCTCGAGATGCTGCGCGATCGTCACGGAGTGGCCGTGGCCATGCTCTCCGACGAGACCCCCACCACCGACCGGGCGCGCTGGGAGAAGGTCCTCGACCTGCTCATCGAGCGGCAGAGCGGCCTCGAGCTCCTCATGGAGACCCGAGTCGACGACATCCTCCGCGACCAGGACATCCTCGGGAAGTACGCCAAGGCGGGCGTGTCCCACGTGTACCTGGGCGTCGAGTCGACCTCGCAGGCCACGCTCGACCTCTACAAGAAGGACATCAAGGTCACCGAATCGAAGCGGGCCATCGACCTCATCAACGAGTTCGGGATGGTGTCCGAGACCTCCTTCGTCCTGGGGACCCCGGAAGAGACCATCGCCTCGGTCCGCGAGACCGTCGAGCTGGCGAAGTGGTACGCGCCCGACATGGCCTTCTTCCTGGCCCTGACCCCTTGGCCCTACTCCGACATCGGGCCCGAGATGGAGAGCCGCCTCGTCACCAAGGACTACCGGCGCTACAACCTGGTCGAGCCGGTGATGAAGCCGGACAACATGACCATCGCGGAGCTCCACGGCGAGCTCCACCGCGCCACCGGCCACTTCTTCCACGACAAGTTCAAGAACCTCGGGAAGCTCACGCCCGAGAAGCGGCGCTTCATGATCAAGGTGCTGAAACTCCTCATCGAGAACAGCTACCTCGGCGCCGAGATGAAGCGGATGGCGGGCCACGCCAGCATGCCGGAC
Source organism: Deltaproteobacteria bacterium (assembly GCA_037129355.1). GTDB lineage: Bacteria > Myxococcota > Myxococcia > Myxococcales > Anaeromyxobacteraceae > CAIOAK01. The sequence goes on from JBAXVO010000285.1 coordinate 919, forward strand.
TCGGTGAAGGAGATGCTGGCCGAGATCGGCATGGAGGTCCCGGGAACCGGGGCCGCCGCGGTCGGGTAGTGTCCCGTCTCGTCTCGCTGCTGCGCTCGCCGCGGCTCGTCCTCGCGGTCATCGCCTTCCTGGCCGTCTGGACGGGCGTGGGCGCCTGGGCGCCATGGATGCAGCCGGAGGGGCCTCCTCCCCCGCCGTGGGCCGTCGCCGTCGGCCTCGCCCATCCCTTCACCTCCTGGCCGTTCCTCGTCGTCGTCGCGCTCCTCTTCGCGAGCACGCTCGCCTGCACCTGGGGGCGGCGCGCCCGCACGCTCGCCATCCGGCGCGGGGAGCTTCCCCCCTCGGCGACCCGGCTCCCGCCGCGCGCAGCGGACCTGCGCGCCTTCCTCGCCTCCGAGGGCTTCCGCGGAGAGGGGGAGGTCCTCACCCGGTTCGGCCCGGCGCTCTGGGGCGGGTGGGTCCTGCACGTGGGGCTCCTCGTGCTCATCGCGGCCGTGCTGGTCCAGCACGCCCTCTCCGACTCGGGGACGTTCGACCTCTCCGAGGGGGAGCGGGCGAGCCTGGCCGCGCACGGAACCGTCTTCGGGAGGGAGAAGGGCCCTCTCGCCCCCGACGCGCTCCCGGACCTGGACGTGGCGCTCGTCCGCTTCGACCCCTTCCGCAAGCAGCACGGGTACTCGAGCGACCGGCTCTCCGAGCTGGAGGTGTCCGGCCGGGGAGTGGCCGCGCGAACGGAGACGATCGATCGGGCCGCCGGCATCCGGGCCGGTGACGTCGAGATCTTCCAGGCCATCCCGTCGGGCATGGCCCTCACCCTCGACGTTCCCGGCATGGGGATGCGCACCGTCCGGCTGCAGCCCGAGGGGCCCCGCAGGGCCGCGGCCGAGGTCACGAGCCCCTCCGGGGAGCCGATGCGCCTCGTCGTCGATTCGGAGAGCGACCTCGGAGGCCCGGCCGGACCGGGAAAGCTCCTGGTCTGGATGGAGAGCCGAGGGACGAGGAGGGCCCTCATGCCGGGGTCGCCGTTCCCCTTCGGAGTCGGGGAGGCTCGGGTGCTCGGGATGGGGCGGTGGGGACGATTCACGTACACCCGCACGCCCGGGCTCTGGGGGGTCTTCGCGGGCTTCGCCATGATCCTGGCCGGATGCACGCTCCTCGCCTTCCCCGCCGGGGTGGCCAGGCTCGGAAGGCCCGGAGAGACGGCCGCTGCGGTAGTCTTCACCATCCGCGGCGGGTCGGCCCTGGCCGCCGAATGGGAGCGAGCCGGTCCGCCGGCCTGAGGAGACCACCGTGCAGAGCATCCTCTTCTGGAGTGCCGTCACCCTCTACGCGCTCGCCACGGTCGCCTGGTTCGCCTGGGCGGCCTTCGGGCGGAAGTGGGGCGCCGGGGCCGGGACGGCCCTGCTGGCGCTGGGGCTCCTCCCCCACGCCGGATCCCTCGCCATGCGCTGGATCGAGGTCGGGCACGGCCCCTACAACACCCGCTACGAGGTGATCTCCGCCGACACCTTCATCCTGGTGGCGGTCTGGCTCGTGGCCTCGATGGTGGCCCGTGGCCTGCGTGGGCTGGGCGTGTTCGTCGCGCCCTCGGCCTTCCTGCTCATGGGCTGGGCGGTGAGCACCTTCGAGCTGAAGCGCGAGGTGCCCATCATCTTCAAGTCGTGGTGGCTGGTGATGCACATCGGCTTCGCCAAGCTCTTCTTCGCGTCGATCCTGCTCGCCGCCTGCTGCGCCGCCGCCTGGCTCATCAAGGAGCGGAAGCCGTCGGCGCTGGCGAGCCTGCCGTCCCGGGAGAAGCTCGACCTCTACGCGCACCAGTTCATGATCGTGTCGTTCCTCTTCCTGGGCGTCATGATCGCGGCCGGCGCCCTCTGGGCGCACCAGTCCTGGGGGCGCTACTGGGGCTGGGATCCCATCGAGACGAGCGCCCTCGTGACCTGGATCGTCTTCGGCATCGTCCTGCACTTCCGGGTGCTGCACCGCTGGAGCGGCCGCCGGATGGCCTGGCTCACCTTCGTGGCGCTGGGGTTCGCGGTGGTCACCATCTTCGTGGTCGCCATCCTGGTCCCGACCATCCACAACTCGTACATGGTGGGCAGCTGATGCGCAGGGGCGCCCTGCTCGTCGTCCTCCCGCTCCTCGCCGCCTGCTCGGGCGGGGCAGGGGAGGCAGCCAAGGCGGTTCGCGCCTACGACGATGCGCTGGTCCGCGCCTACGCCGGGAACGACGCGTCGCCGCTCGCCGGGGTGGCCACCGCGAAGGAGCAGGCGCGGGTCCAGGTGCTCGTCGACCTCAAGGCCGCGGGGAAGCTGGTCCTGGAGAGCCGGGTCGAGTCCTTCGAGGTGACGAGCGCGTCGTCGAGCGGCGATGCGGCCACCGTCGAGACCCGGGAGCGGTGGCGCTACCACGACCGCAAGCTCCGTCCGGGCGAGCCCCCGGGCCCGGAGTTCGTCGCCGACATGAAGATGCGTTACGGGCTCGTGCGCGAGGACGGGCGGTGGAAGGTCGCGTCGGCCACCACCCTGGCCAACGAGTTCCTGGAGCCGAAGAAGTAGCTGCGGGGCGCCCTCAGGTCGGGGCGAGCACGGCGTCGAGCGCGGCCCTGGCCTCGGGCTCCATCTGGACGACGCACATCCCCACGTCGAAGCGAGCCGGCCCTCCCTGGGGCAGGGGATCGCACCACTCGACCTGGACGAGCGCCGTGACCTGCGCCCCGTCCGGAAGGAAGACGTCGAGTTCCAGCAACCGGCCGGTCTTCAGGCGGTCGTCCGAGTAGGACCGGATGCCCGTGCCCGTGCCGCGATCCCGCCCACGGAGGAGTCCCTGGGCGAACCAGGACGTCGGCCGGTGGTAGATGGGGGCCTGGATCCGCCGGTAGGAGGGGCGCGCAGGAAGCATCTCCGGGATCCGCTCTGGGAGTCTCCGATGGCCGGCGGGTACCAAGTCCACGGGACACAGTGTGGCAGAACGTCGCAGGCGCCGCCAGATCACCCCGGGCGCCCTGGAGCGCCCCTCCCGGGGCGGCCCGGGCTGGCGTATATACGTCCGATGCTTCGACCGACCCTCGCCTCGGCGATCGCCGCGATCGCCCTCTCCGCCTGCACTTCCAGCCGTCCCATCCCCACTCCGGCCGACCCCCGGTTCGACGGTCCGCGCGCCAAGGCCGACGTCACCTGGCTCGCCGACCCGGAACGCACCGGGCGGGGAGTCGGGACGAAGGGAATCGAAGCGGCGGCCGACTGGATCGTGCTTCAGATGCGGGCCATCGGCCTCCAGCCGGCGGGGGTCGGCGGATACCGCCAGGACTTCGAGGCGCCCGTGGGGGCCCGGCTCCTGGAGGGCAACGCCCTCTCGATCGGCGGCATCGACGCCAGGCTCTCCGTCGACTGGCAGCCCTTCACCTTCA
>JBAXVO010000286.1:0-4273 GCA_037129355.1 Deltaproteobacteria bacterium
CGCTTCGTTCCCTGGACGATCTCGCTGACCGCCTGCGCCGGCCTTCCCATGACCTCGGCGAGGTCACGCTGCGTCCAACCCCTGGCCGAAAGCTCTCGGCGAAGAATGGTCCCGGTGGGTGTGGTCTGCACGGGGCGGGGATTGGTCGATGGCACGGCGAGCCTCAGTGGTAGTCGACGATTTCCTCTACGATGATCTCGGGGCGTTCCAGTTCCACGTCCACCGTCACGATGAGGCGCCACTGCCGGCCAAGACGGAGCGACCGCTGCCCGCTACGGTCCCCGGAGAGTTTCTCGAAGTGCAAACTCTTGAAGGCGTAGATGTCGCTCATCCCCGCAGCCGCATCGATAATCCGCAGGACCTCGAAAAACCCATCCACGACCTGGGGAGGGTACCGCCTTGCGCCAGCCCCACGGGTGTAAAGGGCGTGAAGCCTCCTGGAGGCGAAACGGAACTTCATGTCTCATTCCGTTCACCCAAGGGGTGAATAGCACATTCCGCGTCTACGCCGCAAACGGTCCGTCTCGCGGACCGCGGTACCGTGGTCCGGCCGATAATTGATGGCCGCTCCCCACTCCATCCAGCCATGCCCCGACGCACTGCAACACCCAGTCCACCCGGCCCCCGGCACGGAAGGGCAACGCCCCTGTAGGACCTCGCCCCGTTCTTGAGTAAACTCTCGCCCTCATGCCAAGGGTCGAAGGCAGGGCGACGGGACGGTTCTCGGCACTGATGGCGCTCGACGCCCTGGTCACGGCGTTCGCCTACATGGCCGCCGTGGTCGTTCGCTTCGAGGGAAGCCCGCCCCCCGAATGGCTCCCCGACCTCCGGGCTGCCTTCCCCGTCCTCATCGCCTCGCGCCTCCTCGTCCTCTGGCTCATGAAGATGCACCGCTGGTCCTTCTTCCTCTCGGGGCTCGAGGAGGCGGTCCGGCTCGGCGTGGCCACGGTGGGAGGCACGGTCCTCTTCGTCGTGGCCTGGTTCGGCATCCACGGTCACCGGCTCCCGACTTCCATCGTCCTGCTCGAACTCCTGCTCAGCACGGCGCTCCTCGCCGCCATCCGCTACTCCCCCCGCTTCACCGCGAGCTTCCTCGGCGAGCGACTCGACGACGGCCGGGAGAAGGCCATCATCGTGGGCGCCGGCAGCGCCGGCGACCTGCTCCTGCGCGACATCCGCCGCTCCCCGGAGAAGAAGCTCAAGGTCGTCGGATTCGTCGACGACTCGCCCCGCAAGCAGGGCACCACGCTGGGCGGACGGGCCGTGCTCGGCACCATCGACGACCTGCCCGAGATCATCCGGAAGCACGAGGTCTCGATGGTGATGCTCGCCATCATGGGTCTCCCCGCCGAGCGGCTTCGCCGGATCCTGGCCCTCTGCGCCGGCTCGAAGGCCCGCTTCAAGATCATCCCGGCCTCCTTCACGCAGATGGAGGACAAGATCAACGCCGCGATGCTGCACGATCTCGCGCCCGAGGACCTGCTGCCCCGCATGCAGGTGGGCTTCGACCAGGCCGAGATGCGGAGCCGCATCCGTGGACGCCGCATCCTCATCACCGGCGGCGCCGGCTCCATCGGCAGCGAGATCGCCCGCCAGGTGGCAGCGAACGAGTGCGCGCGGCTCGTGCTCGTGGACGTGGACGAGAACAACCTCTACCTGAACGCGCGCAGTCTCCAGGCCGACTACCCGGAACTCATCGTGCGCGCCGAAGTCGCCGACATCCGGGAGCCCGACCGGCTCATGCGTCTCGGCAAGAAGTACCGCCCCGAGATCGTCTTCCACGCCGCGGCCCACAAGCACGTGCCGCTGATGGAGGACGCGCCCGAGGAGGCGGTGAAGAACAACGTCTTCGGGACGCTCCACGTGGCCCGCATGGCCGACGCGGTGGGGGCGGAGCGGCTCGTGCTCATCTCCACCGACAAGGCGGTGCGGCCCAGTTCGGTGATGGGGGCCACGAAGCGCATCGCCGAGATGGTGGTCCGCGACCTGGGGCGCCGCTCCAAGACCCGGATGACGGCCGTCCGATTCGGCAACGTGCTCGGCTCGGCGGGGAGCGTCATCCCCATCTTCAAGCAGCAGATCGAGCGGGGAGGGCCGGTGACGGTGACGCACCCGGAGTGTACCCGTTACTTCATGACCATCCCCGAGGCGGTGGGGCTCGTGCTGGTTTCCGGCCTCAACGACTACGGCGAGCTCTGTATTTTGGAAATGGGGGAGCCGGTCCGGATCGCCGACCTGGCGCACCACCTCATCACCATGGCCGGCTTCGTCCCCAACCTCGAGATCCCCATCGTCTACACGGGGCTCCGTCCCGGCGAGAAGCTCCACGAGGAGCTCATGACCGAGGAGGAGGAGAAGACGCAGCGGGCGCACAACCGGATCCTGGTGGCCGATTGCCCGGCCGCGCCCGCGGACCTGAAGGAACGGCTCGCGGAACTGCGGAAGCTAGCCGACGTCGGGGACCCGCAGCCATTGCTCCGTGCCATGAGGGAACTCGTTCCGTCGTTCCGGACCCCCGACGTCGAGGGGGATTCGGGAATGCTCCCGGGCGAGCCCATGGCCAAGCCGAAGCAGGACGCCTTCGACCAGGACGGGATCCAGCCGCCGAGCTTCCCGGTGCCGCCGGGACGCGCCTGACCGAGCCGGGGCTCCGCTCCGTGGGCCAGGGCCCTACGGAGCCGGCGCAGGCAACTTCCCCTCCACCAGGAACGTGGCCAGCGGAAACTCGAACCGTTCGAACCCGCCCACGACCTCTCGCATCCAGGAGACGTCCCGCCGGGTCGTCACCGTGCAGGTCCAGGTCGTCGCGGGTGCGAGCGGACGCGTGAGCGCGAATGCCCGAGGCGTGAAGAGCGCCACGTTCGCACCGCCCTTCGGGTCGCGCGCCGACGTGAACCGGAAGAGCTCTACCCCGGCGGCCCGCATGTCAGAGCCCAGTTGCTGCGTCTCCGCGTAGGTGCTCTTCGAGGTGATGGCGCCGGCATGAACGTCGAAGGGTGGGCCGATCAGGTCGACGGCCGCCTTCGACCGGACCGCCGCCTGGAACGCGGACATGGGAAGCTGGTTCGGCAGGAGCATCGCCTCGGTTCCCTCGAAGAAGAGCAGCCGGTAGTAGGCGGCCTCCGCGAGCGCCGTCTCGAGCTTCTCGGACCCGTACCAGAGCGAGGGCTCGTCGGGCCGTCCGAACCGCGAACCGTGGGTGAGCGGTGGGTAACGGAATGGCGAGAAGATGAGGAACTGGAGGGCATCCGCATCATCAGGCGCCTCCGGCTTGCTGTCCTCGATGAGTCCCTCGAGGAGCTGGTGCTCCGCGTCGGAGTCCACGAGCTGCCGCGTGGAGATCCGCTGCTGCGATTCCACCACGCGCCAGGGCGTCCCTTCGATCTCACGGAGGTTAGAGCTTCCCCCGCATCGCATCCAGATACCGGGTGACATGCACGAGCCCCTCGACGGACCGGACGAGCTCGGCCGGCACGCCCCGCAGGTGGGTATTGCTGGCCGCCATCCACTTCCGGCAGCTCCCGACGTCGCCGAGCAGTGCGTCCAGCCCCCTGAAGATCCGCAGGAGCAGGAGCGCGCACTCCCCTTCGTGACTGTTCGGGTCGATGGGCCGAGCGTCGCCCAGCCGGGAGACGGTGGAAGGGCTCACCCCGAGCACATCGGCCAGGGCGGAGTCCGAGAGTCCGAGGCACTCGGCGGCGCGGCGCGTTGCCTTCGTCAGCACGGCAGCGGCGTCGGGCGATGCGGAACGAAGCCTGGTGCGCATTCAAGTCCCTCAAATGGCAAAATAGTCGACAATCATTGCACTGGCAACTTCGGTACCTGACTTCCGCCTTGCCGTAGTCGCCATCTCACGTGGCGCGCTGCAGGTCGATAGCCGTCCATACAACGTGGTACGCTCGGCCATGGCCAAGCAAGAGATCATCCCGATCCGGGTGACCCGAGCGGACCGGGTCGCGCTCCGGGCGGCCGCTGGAGCCAAGCCCGTCTCGACGTGGCTCCGCGAGCTGGGGCTCGAGGAGGCCCGGCGCCAGTCCTCGGTGCGCACCGTCGCCCGCCTCATGGACGAGGCACTTTCCAGCGGATCCGGACTTGACGAGGAAGAGGCCGACCTCCTGGCCGACGAGGCGAAGCACGCAAGCCGCGAGGTCCGCAGGAAGTGACGATCCGGGCGGTGGTGGACACCAACGTCGTCGTCTCCGGCCTGCTCTCTCCCTCCGGAAGGCCGGCCAGGGTGATCCGGGCAGCAGGGGTCTCGTTCCGCCTCGTGTGG
>JBAXVO010000287.1:0-4263 GCA_037129355.1 Deltaproteobacteria bacterium
GCACGCCTCCCGCGGAGGGAGCCGGTCCGACCCCGGGCGGCGCCCAGGCGCCCCAGCCCGAGAAGAAGGGCGGGGACGACGTGGTCGACGCGGAGTTCAAGCAGGTTTAGCGGCGCCGGCCAAGCAGCGCCGGCTTCAGCCGGCGCAAGAACGGGCCCACGGATCCGTTCCGATGATCGAAGGGGGGCGCTGCCTGCTCACGGCACCGCCCCCCATTCTTTTCCGGCCCCGGCCAGCCCCTCGCATTCGGCGCGCTGCGCCCTTACCATCCTCACAATGCACCTGACCGTCCTCTCCCGCTCGGCGGCCATCTTCACCACCCGGCGGATCGTCGAGGCCGCCCGCGCCCGTGGACACGTGGCGCGGGTGGTCGATCCGCTCCAGGTGGAGATGCGGCTGGGGCGGGCCGGGCCGGAGCTGTTCCACCGCGGCGCCGCCTTCCCCGCCACCGACGTGGCGGTGCCGCGCATCGCGCCGTCCATCAGCCAGTACGGGCTCGCGGTGGTGAACCACCTGCAGCTCCTCGGGCTGCCGGTCCTGAACGGCGCGCCGGCCATCGGGCTGGCCCGGAACAAGATGAGGGTCCTGCAGCTGCTCTCCGCGAGCGGCGTGAAGGTCCCGCGCACCGTCATGGCCTCCGAGCCCTCCGGGCTCCGGGACATGGTCCGCCACGTGGGGGGGCTCCCTGTGCTGGTGAAGCTGCTGCGCGGGAACGAGCGGACCGGGGTCATCGTCTGCGAGACCCGGCAGGCGCTCGAGTCGGCGCTCGAGGCCATCCTCCGGCTCGGGCAGAACACCATGGTGCAGCAGTACGTCCGCGGACGCCGCGGCGGCGACCTGCGGGCCTTCGTGGTCGGGGGGCGGGCCGTGGCCGCGCTGCGCCGTCGGCCCCGGGTCGGGCGGCTCTCCCGGAACCTGGGACAGGGAGCCCGCTTCGAGCGGGCGAAGCTCGCCCCCGACGCCGAGCGGGCCGCGGTCGAGGCCGCCCGGGTCATCGGCCTCGAGGTCTGCGCCGTCGACATGCTCGACGCGCCCGGCGGGGCGCGGGTCTTCGAGGTGCACAGCTCGCCGGGGATCCGCGAGGCCGAGGAGGCCTGCGGGGTCGACCTGGCGGGCGCGATCGTCGAGCGCGCCGCGGAGATGGTGGGGGCGCCGCCGGTGGTCCGCCGGCGGGGCCGCGGCGGGAAGGGTCCCCGCAGGCCCGCCTGACGGTGCTATATCCGCCCGGTACTCCGGAGGAGGTCCCATGTCCCGATTCGCCACCGCCGCCGTCCTCGCCGCCGCGCTCGCGACGCCCGCCCTGGGCGCAAGCGACGGCTCCAACGCCGCGAGCACCTACAAGGTGGTGACCGACGGCTCGTCCCGGACGCTCACGGTCGGCAAGAAGGGGAAGGTGGTCGTCGACGTCGTCCCCCTCGAGAAGGGCATCCACGTGAACCGCGAGTTCCCCCTCAAGTACAAGGTGGAGCCCTCGGCCGGATTGAAGGTCGACAAGACCGAGTGGAAGCGCGAGGACGCGGTCGATCCCAAGGCGGAGAACCCGACCTTCCAGATCCCGGTCACGGCCACGGCGAGGGGCGCCCAGCAGGTCGCCATCCAGATGCGCTTCGCCATCTGCAGCGATGCCTGGTGCGTCCCGCAGACCAGGACGGTCACCGTCGCCATCGACGTGAAGTGAGGACCCGGTGCGCGTCGTCTACGGAATGAACCCGGTCCGGGAACTCCTCAGGGCCGGGGCGGACGGGGTGAGCGAGCTCTGGCTCGCCGAGGGCGGGGACCGGCCGAAGGCCTTCGCCGATCTCGAGCGGGCGGCCCGGGAGCGGGGGGCCAAGGTGCGCGCCGCGCCCCGGACCAAGCTCGACCGGCTGGCCGGGGTGACCCATCACCAGGGGATCGTGGCGGTGGTCGCCGACTACCGGTACCGGGAGGTGGAGGAGATCCTGGCCATCGCCGCCGGGTCGGGGCGACCCCCGCTGCTCGTGCTGCTCGACGGGGTGGAGGACCCCCACAACCTGGGGGCCATCGTCCGGTCGGCCCACGCGCTCGGCGCCCACGGCGTGGTGATGCCGCGCGACCGGGCCGCCGGGGTGACCCCTTCGGCGGCCAAGGCCTCGGCCGGCGCCGTGGAGCACGTGGCGATCGCCCGGGTCACCAACCTGGTCCGGTGCATCGAGGAGCTCCGGGAGGCCGGGATCTGGACCGTCGCCGCCGTTCCGGACGGGGACCAGGACCTGGCCTCGGTCGACCTGCGGGGGCCGATCGCCCTCGTCCTGGGGGGGGAGGGGCAGGGTATCCGCCCGCTGGTCCGGAAGAACTGCGACCACGCCGTCCGGATCCCCATGCTGGGCCGGGTGGCGAGCCTGAACGCCTCGGCCGCGGCCGCCATCAGCCTCTATGAAGCGGCGCGTCAGCGCGCCGAAAGCCCAGCGAAGAACCGGCCTTGACAACCCCGAGGTCGTCTTGTACAAAGCCCCGCTCCGATGCCGGGGAAGGGTGTCCCTCGCGCCGGATGGCCAGAGCCGAAACTTCTGGGGATTCGCTGGCGTAGCTCAGTTGGCAGAGCAGCTGCCTTGTAAGCAGCAGGTCGCGGGTTCGAATCCCACCGCCAGCTCCAGCTGGCTCGTAGTATCGATCGATCGTGGTGGTCCTGACGTTTGAAGAGGTCATGGAGGGGTTCCCGAGCGGCCAAAGGGAGCAGACTGTAAATCTGCCGGCTTACGCCTTCGGTGGTTCAAATCCACCCCCCTCCACTCCAGGAGAACGAGGTACGCGGGAATAGCTCAGTTGGTAGAGCGTCAGCCTTCCAAGCTGAATGTCGAGGGTTCGAATCCCTTTTCCCGCTCCAGCCCGCAAGGATACGTAGAAAGGAACGACGCCCTCTTAGCTCAGTCGGTAGAGCGCGTCCTTGGTAAGGACGAGGTCTCCAGTTCAATCCTGGAAGAGGGCTCCAGCATCCTGGCCGAGGTGAAGTCCGCCGCGGCCAGATTTCAAGTGAGGACGGAGAACCATGGCCGGCAACAGAACGATCATCACGCTCGAGTGCACGACCTGCAAGGAGCGGAATTACAGCACCACGAAGAACAAGAAGAAGACCCAGGACAAGCTCGCGCGTTCCAAGTTCTGCCCGCGCTGCCGCAAGCACGCGACGCACAAGGAAACGAAGTAGTCCTGGTACCGGGCTTTCGTAGGCCAGTAGCTCGAACGGTAGAGCAGCGGTCTCCAAAACCGCGGGTTGGGGGTTCGAATCCCTCCTGGCCTGCCAGTTGAGCGGAAGGGCAGCATGGAAAAGGGACCTGGCGTCGAGCCGAAGCGAGTCGTCGCGATCTTCTATTTCTTCGCGGCGGTGGTCGTCGGGATCTTCCTCGAGAAGGTCCTGGCGCTCGCGCTCTCGTACGCACGCCTGAACGACGTCGCCGTGCTGGGCGAGGACTGGACCCTGTCCACCCTCGTCGGCTACGGCGTCGCCGCCATCCTGGCCGTCCTCGCCTGGCGTTCCCCGCGGATCAACGCGGTGTCGATGCAGGTCGCGCAGGAGCTGGAGCGGGTCTCGTGGCCCAACCTCCGCGAGACGCGGGCCTCCACGGTGGCGGTGGTGGTCTTCACCTTCGTGGCCGCCTTCCTGCTCGGGATCTTCGACCTGGTCTGGTCGCGGCTCTCTTCGCTGGTCTACTAGCAGGCACCGGGCGCGGGTCGCCCGGAGACGGCGCCCCTGGCGTCGGGAGAACGAGACAATGGCGAAGAAGTGGTACGCGGTGCACACCTATTCGGGCTTCGAGAACAAGGTGAAGAAGTCGCTCGAGGAGCGCGTGCGCCAGGAAGACCTCCAGGACAGCTTCGGGGAGATCCTCATCCCCATGGAGCAGGTCGTGGAGATGGTGAAGGGGGAGAAGAAGACCTCCAAGCGGAAGTTCTTCCCGGGCTACGTGCTGGTCCAGATGGAGATGGACGACCGCACCTGGCACCTGGTGAAGGGCACCGCCAAGGTCACCGGCTTCGTGGGGAGCGCCAAGATCCCCAAGGACGTCCCGGCCATCACCGACGCCGAGGTGGCCCGCCTCACCAGCCAGATCTCCGACGGCACGCTGAAGCCCAAGCCCAAGGTCCAGTTCGAGGAGGGCGACCAGGTCCGCGTCACCGACGGCCCGTTCTCGAACTTCAACGGCACCGTGGAAGAGGTCAAGCCCGACAAGGGCAAGGTCCGCGTGCTGGTGTCCATCTTCGGCCGGGCCACCCCGGTCGAGCTCGATTTCATGCAGGTGGAGA
>JBAXVO010000288.1:0-4228 GCA_037129355.1 Deltaproteobacteria bacterium
GGGGTCACCAGCGCGCCGATGGCCTGCTGCCGCTTCTCCAGATCTCCGCGCGCGGCCTCCTGGTGCTTGTCGAGGGCCTGGGCGGCCAGCTGGAGGAAGGAGGCGTTCGAGGCCCGGCGGGCGTCGGCGGCGAGCGATCGCATGCGCAGCGCGAGGCCGGGGGTGGCCCCGCTCATCGCGGCGCCTCGCGTCCGGGGTCGGTGAGGACCATGTCGTTCCGGTGGACCACCTCGTCGAGGTACTTATAGCCCAGCACCAGCTCGATCTCGCTCGACTTCACCCCGGCGATCCGGCGCACCTCGTCGGCGCCGTAGCCGGCCAGGCCGCGGGCGAAGGGGGGCTCCCCGGCCACCGCGATGTCGACCGGATCCCCCACGCCGAACGACCCCTCGACCCCCTTCACTCCGGAGGGCAGCAGGCTCTTCCCCTGGTCGGCGAGCGCCTTGCGGGCGCCGGCGTCGACCAGGATGGTGCCCTTCCCGCGGGCGGCCAGGGTGAGCCACTCCCGACGGCCGGCCCGCCGCTCCGCCCCGGGACGGAAGTAGGTGCCGACGGGATCGCCCGCGAGCAGGGCCTCGAGGGCGCCGGCGCGGCGGCCGGAGAGGAGCGCCGTCCCCACCCCCTGCGCGGCGAGCCGCTTCGCGGCGGCCACCTTGGTGACCATGCCCCCGACGCTGCTCGCGCTGCCGGCGCCGCCGGCCATCCGCTCCACCTCGCTCGTCACCTTGTGGACGTCGGCGACCAGCCGCGCGGCGGGGTGGCGGGGGTCGCGGTCGTAGAGCCCCTCGACGTCGGTGAGGAGCGCCACCAGGTCGGCGCCGACGCAGGTGGCGACCAGCGCCGCCAGGCTGTCGTTGTCCCCCACCTTGATCTCGTCGACGGCCACCGTGTCGTTCTCGTTCACCACCGGGACCACGCCGCGCTCGAGCAGGCTCTCGAAGGTGTGGCGGGCGTTCAGGAAGCGCTTGCGGCTGGCCAGGTCGTCGGCGGTGAGCAGGACCTGGGCGACGATCCGGCCGTGGGCGCCCAGCGCGCGCCCCCACTCGGCCATGAGGTCGGGCTGGCCGACGGCGGCGGCGGCCTGCTTGGTGGCCATGTCCCAGCTCTTGCGGGGCGAGCGGACCAGGCCGAGGCGGTCGGCCCCGAGCGCGATGGCGCCGGAGGAGACGAGGACCACGCCGTGCGTGGCGGCGAGCCCGGAGAGCTCCGCCGCGAGCCGCTCGCAGTTCTTCCGGTCGAAGCGCCCCGCGGCGTCCGTGAGGGTGCCGGTGCCGACCTTGACGACGAGGCGGCGGGTCTTTCCCAGGGATCGGCGGGGCACGGGGCCATTCTAGCCCGAGGGGCGGAAAGGTGGCACGACGCGCCTTGGTGCCGGGGGCGCGGAGCCCTAGGATTCGGCCGTGGATCCCCCGGCGACCGCCCCGACCGCGCCGCTGCTCCGCGCCCTCGACCGCGTCGACGAGTCGCGGGTGCTCCGGGTGACCCTCGCCCTCTCCCTCGCCTTCACGCTGGCGGCGGCCCTCGCCTCCGACAGCGTGTTCCAGGTGGACGAGTACTTCCAGGTGGTCGGGTTCGCGAGCCTGAAGCTCGGCCTCACGCCCGCCTCGGCCCTGCCCTGGGAGCACGCGGAACGGATCCGCCCCTGGCTCCAGCCGGGGAGCTACGCGCTCCTCGCCCGGGGGCTCGGCGCGCTCGGCGTCACCGACCCGTTCACGCTGCTGCGCGCCTGGCGGCTGGCGAGCGGGCTCGCCGCCTGGGGGGCGCTCGCGGCCCTGCTCCTCGCCGTCCGCGCCTGGCTCCCCTGGGCGCGGTGGCGCAGGCTTGCCTACCTCTCCCTCGCGCTCCCCTACTTCGTCCCCTACCTGGCGGCGCGCCTGTCGTCGGAGAGCGCGTCCACCACCTTCCTCGTGCTCGGGCTGGCGGCGCTCCTCCCCCTCGCCCCCGTCGGCGACGGCGACGGGAGCGCCGGCGGGGAGGCCTCCTCGGGGCGGCTCGTCGCCGCGGGCACCGCGCAGGGGCTCGCCTTCGCGTTCCGCTACCAGACCGGGATCGCGGTGGCGGGGCTCCTCCTCTGGGTGCTCGTCCACCGGCGGGACCGCTGGCGGGCCCTGGGCGGCCTCGCCGCGGGGATGGTCCTCCCGCTCGCCCTGGGACTCGTCGCCGACGCCTGGGGGTACGGCACGTTCGAGATCGTGCCCTGGCGGTACTTCGACGTGAACCTCCTCCAGGGCAAGGCAGCGGTCTTCGGGCGCTCCCCGATGCCCGCCTACCTCTGGTTCATGGCGGGGCTCTTCCCGCCCTTCGGGATCGCGCTCCTCCTCGCCCTCCTGCTCTTCTGGTGGCGGTTCCCGCGGCACCTGCTCACCTGGGCCACGCTGCCCTTCGTCCTCGTCCACAGCCTGATCGGCCACAAGGAGATCCGCTTCCTCTTCCCCGTCCTCCCGGCCGCGTCGCTCTGCGTGGTGCTCCTCCTCTCGGCGCCGCCGCCGGCCCGGCGATGGGAGCGTTTCACCACCCGTCTCATGGAGGTCCTCTGGCTCGCGCGGGCCACCTGGGGCTTCAACGCCCTCGCGCTCCTCCTCCTCTGCCTGCTGCCGTCGAGCGACAACCTGGAGCTGCAGCGCTTCTTCCACCGGCACGCCGCCGAGCCGGCGCGGTGGGTGGCCCTCGCCGACCCGCGCGTCTTCCACGGGGGGGCCGTCCCGTTCCTCCTGCCCCGGCCCATGCCTCCGCTCGAGGTGGTGAAGGACGCCGCCGGGCTCGAGGCCGCCCTCGCCGCCGGACCGGGCCCGGTGATGGTCACCGCCCGGCACCCGCTGCCACCCGGGGTGAAGGCCATCCTCGACGAGCGGGGGACCCTGGTCTTCACGTCGCTCCCGGCCTGGCTGGCCCGGGTGAACCTCTTCCACTGGCTCGACCGCGCCGACATGACGTCCGCCTGGCGGGTGGAGCACGTGCCCCCGTGAGAGCGGGGTGTTCCCCGCCATGACCCCGGTCGACCTCTCCCTCGCCGAGGCCCGTCGCATCGCGCTCGCGGCGCAGGGGTTCGGACGGCCGCGCCCACGGCGCGCGGCGACGGAGGCCGACCTGCTCGCCACGGTGCGGCGGCTCGGACTGCTGCAGATCGACTACGTCACCGTGGTGGTGCCGGCGCAGTACCAGGTGCTCTTCGCCCGCCACGGCCCGTACGACCGGTCGCGCCTCGACGCGCTGCTCTTCCGGAGGCGCGCCCTCCTCGAGCAGTGGGCCCACGAGGCGTCCATCGTTCCCGTGGAGACCTGGCCGCTGCTCGCCCACCGGCGCGAGGCCCACCGGGCGCGCCCCTGGGGCTTCGACGACTTCCTTCGCCGGAAGCCGGCCTACGTGGCCCTGGCGCTCGACCGGATCCGGGAGGGGGGCGCGCTCGCCGCCGACGAGCTTCCCCATCCCGACGATCATCCCTCGCGGCTCGAGCACTCCTGGTACGGCACCGTCCGCCGGGCCACGCTGGAGGCGCTCTTCGGCCGGGGCGTGCTCGCCATCGCCGGGCGCCGGGCCGACTTCGCCCGGCTCTACGACCTCGCCGAGCGGGTGGTCCGGCCGGAGCACGCGGCCCGCACCGTGCCCGGCCCGGACGCGGATCGGGAGATGCTCCGCACGGCCGCCCGGGCCCACGGCGTCGCCACCGGCGGCGACCTGGCCGACTACTGGCGGATGACGGCGCGGGAGGCCCGCCCCCGGATCGCCGAGCTCGCCGAGGCCGGGGAGATCCTCCCGGCCCGCGTGGAGGGCTGGCGCGAGCCGGCCTGGCTCCACCGGGAGGCGCGAGCGCCCTCGCGCATCGAGGCGGCCGCCCTCCTCTCCCCGTTCGACCCGCTCGTCTGGACCCGGCGCCGGACCTCGCGCCTCTTCGGCTTCGACTACCGTCTCGAGATCTTCGTGCCCGAGGAGCAACGGAGGTACGGCGCGTACGTCCTCCCGATGCTGCTCGGGGACCGGCTGGTGGGCCGGCTCGACCTCAAGGCCGACCGGGCCGGGCGCCGCCTCCTGGTGCGGAGCGCCCACCTCGAACCCGGGGTGAAGGCCGGACCGGTGGCGGAGGCCGCCGCCGCCGAGCTCGCGGCGATGGCGTCGTGGCTGGGGCTGGAACGCGTGTCCGTGGGGCGGCGCGGGGGTCTCTCCCGGGCGCTCGCCGGGGCGATGGCGCAGCCCGCCTTGCCGGGCCCTCGCTGAACGTGCCACCGTTTTG
>JBAXVO010000289.1:0-4226 GCA_037129355.1 Deltaproteobacteria bacterium
ACGATCAGGTCGTCTGGGAGAGCGGTCCGTTCCAGTTCCGGACTCCCGGGATCCCCGGCTCACGGTACGAGGTGACGGTGAAGTCCCAGCCCCGGAGCCCGGCCCAGGTGTGCGCCGTCGCGGGCGGCACCGGCACGCTGGACGCTCCGGTGACGGGGATCGCCGTGGCCTGCGCCTCCCTGCCTCCGGCCGGGCTCGCCTACCCCAGGCTGCCCGGCCGATTCACCCTGGGCGTCGCCATCGCCGCCGCCTCGCCGTCGAGAACGGGCGGTGCGGTGGCCAGTTACTCGGTGAGCCCGCCGCTCCCCGCCGGCCTCTCCCTCGACCCGCACACGGGCGTCCTCGCGGGGATGCCCGCCGCCGTCGCGCCCCAGGCCACCTACCTGGTCACGGCCCGCAACGAGGCCGGGACGTCCTCGGTCCCGCTCGTCCTCGCGGTCGTCGACTTCCCGCCCACGGCCCTTCGCTATGCCGTGGGACGAAGCGACTACCGGGCCGGGCAACCGGTGGCTCCCAACGTCCCGTCGAGCGCCGGCGGCGCCGTCACGTCCTGGTCGGTGGTGCCGCCGCTCCCGGCCGGCCTCGCGCTCGATCCGGGGACGGGCGCCATCTCCGGCACGCCCACGGCCTCCGCAGCGGCGACCCCCCACACGGTCACCGCCACGAACAGCGGAGGGTCCACAACCGCGACGATCTCCATCGCCGTCCAGCTGTACGCCGTGGGTGGAACGGTCACCGGCGTGCAGGGCAGTGGGCTCGTCCTCTCCACCCCAGGGCAGCCAGACCTTGCCGTGCCCCCGGGAGCGGAGCATTTCGCCTTCCCGACGCGGGTCGCGAGCGGGGCGTCCTACGCGATCCGGGTGGTCCGCCAGCCGTCGAAGCCGGAACAGGTCTGCTCGGTGATCCGGGGCGAGGGCGCGGTCGGTCTCGTCGACGTGGCCGACGTCTCCGTCCGCTGCCAGGCCGTCTGGGCCGCCGTCTCCGGAGGCTACTCCCACTCGGTCGGGGTCCGGCCGGATGGCACCCTCTGGACGTGGGGACAGAACGCCCTCCGGCAACTCGGCGACGGGACCACGACCGACCGGCGCAGTCCGCGCCATGTGGGTTCGGGCTACACGACGGCCCAGGCCGGGCACGAGCACACCGTCGCCATCGACGCGGAGGGGAACCTCTGGGCCTGGGGCGAGAACTCCTACGGCCAGGTGGGGAACGGCACCCGCAACCCACAATCCACGCCACAGCCGATCGGGAGCGGCTTTGCATCGGCGGCGGCCGGCTACTTCCACACCGTTGCCGTGGCGAAGGACGGCACGCTCTGGGCCTGGGGGCAGAACGCCCAGGGGCAGCTCGGCGACGGGACGACCACCTCGCGCTCCTCCCCGTGCGAGATCGGGAAGGGGTTCGTCGCCGTCGCGGCGGGCTACCAGCACACGCTGGGCGTGAAGGCCGACGGAACGCTCTGGGCCTGGGGGTGGAACGAGCACGGCCAGCTCGGCGACGGGACGCGCGACCGCCGCCTGTCGCCCGTGCAGATCGGATCCGGATTCCGGATGGTGGCCGGGGGGGAGTTCCACTCCGTGGCCCTCAAGGCCGATGGCTCGATCTGGACCTGGGGAGGGAACGCCCAGGGGCAGCTCGGGGACGGGACCACGGCGCCCCGCCCCGTCCCGCGCGCCGTGGGCAAGGGGTTCGGCGCCATCGCTGCTGGGTCACTTCACACGGTGGGGCTCATGTCCGACGGGAGCGTGTGGGCCTGGGGCTACAATTTCCACGGGCAGGTCGACGCGGGAACGGGTGGCAACCAGGTCACCCCGCGCCGGGTGGGAAGCGGCTTCGTCTCCGTCGGCGCCGGCGGGAGCCATTCGCTGGCCCGGCGGAGCGACGGTACGGTCCTCGCCTGGGGCAACGATCGGAACGGGCAGCTGGGGCGGGTTCAGTAGAAGCCGACGCCCAGCTGGATCGCCACCCAGGACGGCCAGTGAATGGCGGGCAGCGCCGGGTCGTCGTTCACCGAGATGTTGGCGAAGGTCATCTGGTAGCGGGCCCCGACGATCAGGGCCAGGCCGTCGGCGACCGTGAAGAGGCAGCCCAGTTCCGGCCCGGCCAGCGGCGCGAAGCCGGTCTGCGTGGGCCCGGCGCCCTGGATCACCTCGACGTAGGCGCCGCCGGCGAAGAGCCCGACGTAGGGCTGGATCGCCGAGCTCGTGAAGTACCAGTGGGCCGTGGCGCGGAGCGCGACGGACTGGAGCGACTTCTTCGGATCGCCCGACTGCGTGAACCCGTTCCAGGTGAAGGCGGCGCCGAGCGAGAGCCGCCGGCTCAGGCCGAAGCGAGCCCCGACGTCGAGCCCCGCCGGGCTGCCCGTGTTCACCAGGTCGGCGCGCAGGCTCCCGGTGGGGATGGCGTACTCCCACGCGAAGGAGAGCATCTTCGACCGGTGGACCCGCTCGGTCTGGATGAAGCCGTCGTCGGCCCGCGCGAGGGCCGGCGCGAGCAACGCAAGGGAGAGGAGGACGTGACGGAGCGTGCGGAATCTAGGCATGGAAACGGACCCGCCGGCATCCTAGCCCAGGGGGGGACCAAAGTGCCGCCTTTCTTGCGCTTTTCAAACACGAAGCGCGCCGGCCGGGTCACGGATAATATGCGCGCATGAGAAAACTCATATTCCTGGCGGCGGTCCTCGCCGCGGCCCCCGCCCTCGGCGCCGAGGCCATCGCCCAGTCGGTCGAGGGGCTCACGCGCGCATCCGACTCGGTGGTCCGCGGACAGGTGCGGAAGATGACGCCCATCCTCTCGGAGGACGGCCGCCGCATCTACACGCTCGTCGACCTCGACGTGGTCTCCACCTGGCGCGGCGATCGGGTCGCGTCGGTCCAGGTGATCGTACCCGGTGGGGTCGTGGGCGACATCGGGCAACGGGTGGACGGTGCGCCGTCCTTCGGTGGCGGCGAGGAGGTGGTGGTCTTCCTCCACCGGGCCGAGGCGGGTGGTTACCGCGTGGCCGGGCTCGCGCAGGGGAAGTTCTCGGTGGCGGGGTTCGACGCCGCGCCCGACCTCACCCGGACCCACATGGTGGCGGAGCAGGTGGCGCCCGGCGAGCGCCGGGCCGAGGGCATGAGCGTCGCCGAACTCGAGCGTCGCGTCCGGAGCGTGCCATGATCCGCCGCGCCATCGCAGCGGCCGTCCTCCTGGCGGCGGCGGGAACCGCGTCCGCCTTCGTTCGCGAGACCACGGTCCCGGGTGACCCGACCGCCGGGAAGTGCCTCTACTGGGGAACGCGGACCGTGCCCTACCGGGTGAATTCCACGAGCGCCGCGGCCCCGCCGCTGC
Source organism: Deltaproteobacteria bacterium (assembly GCA_037129355.1). Classification (GTDB taxonomy): domain Bacteria; phylum Myxococcota; class Myxococcia; order Myxococcales; family Anaeromyxobacteraceae; genus CAIOAK01. The sequence goes on from JBAXVO010000289.1 coordinate 3,331, forward strand.
GCCCCGCCTGCCCCACCTGTGCGCCCTGCCAGGATGCCACCGCGGCCACCGCGCTCATCACCGCGACGCTTCCCGCCTGGGGCGGCGCCACCCAGGCGGGCGCCGCCCAGGCCTGCACCGACTTCAACCTCCAGTACGGCGGCACCTCCACGAGCACCACGCTCGGCAACGACGGAGTGAACCTCGTCGTCTTCCGGACCGGTTGGTGCGCGAACGCGAACCTGGTTCCCTTGAATGACCCGTGCCGCGCCACGGTGGGCGCCTGCGCTGCGAAGTACAACTGCTGGGAGCACGACGCGAGTGGCACCATCGGCCTCACCACCATCACCTTCACCACCTCGACCGGCGCGATGATCGACGCCGACATCGAGTTCCATGGCTGGGATGGCGACAGCAACGGGTACTACTTGACCTGCCCGGCGTCGCCGGCCTGCAGCAATCCCCCGTTCGGCCAGGTGAACTGCACCGCGGTGGACGTCGGCAGCGTGGCGCTCCACGAGGCCGGTCACGTCGTCGGGCTCGATCACACCTGCGTCTACCCGGCCCCCAACAACGCCTGCCCGCCCAACTCGGTGATGCAGCCGACCATCCCGAACGGAACGACGCGGCGCAACCTCGACGCCGACGACGTGAACGGGATCTGCACCATCTACCCGCGCGGCGGGGCGACCCTGACGTGCGGCTCGGGTGGTGGTGGCGGTGGCTCGACCTCGACCGGCGGTGGCGGCTGCTCGAGCGGTGGCCAGGGCGGATGGCTCGCGCTCGCGGCGGCCGCGCTGGGCGTGTTCCGGATGAGGCGGCGGAGGGAGTGAAGGGAAGCGGGGCGGGCCGTGGCCCGCCCCCTTCATCCGGTCAGCGCCAGCCCACCGGCTGTGGGAAGTCGTGGCAGGCGCTCG
>JBAXVO010000029.1:0-20025 GCA_037129355.1 Deltaproteobacteria bacterium
TCGCGGGCCGGGAAGGGGAGCGCCGGCACGATGGGCATGAGGGTGAGGAAGAGGGTCGAGAAGGCGGCCACCGAGACGGTCGCGATCATGAGCCCGCGCCACCGCAGGGGGCGGGCCATGTAGAAGGCCACCGCCGCCAGCAGCGCGGTGGGGTAGACCGGCACCGCCCAGTTCATCTTCACCCAGTGGAAGGGGGAGACCGCCGTCCACAGCGCCATCATGGGCACCGAGAAGAGCGCGCACAGGCGCATCGTCTCGTCCCGCCAGCGCCGCGTGGCCGCGACCATGGACGCGAGCAGCACGAGGAAGAGGACGGGCGAGACCACCAGCGCCTGGAGGCCGAAGAACCGGCCCACCAGCACCGGCTCGAATTGCATGTCGTGTCCGCGCTTGCCGAACTGGAAGCCGAAGCTGGCCCAGCCGTGGGTGGCGTTCCAGACCACCACCGGGGAGAAGACCAACAGCGACAGCGCCGCCCCCAGCCAGGGCCAGGGGGTGGCGAGCATGCGCCGCCCCCGCGGGTCGAGCAGGAGCGCCAGCAGGATCTGGGGAAGCAGGAGGAAGCCGGTGTACTTGCCGAGCGCCGCCACGCCGGTGGCGAGCCCCGCCGCCACGAGCCAGGCCGGACGCTCGTCCTGGAGGGCGCGCACCGTGAAGTAGAAGGCGGCGACCCAGGCGGCCACCAGCGGGCCGTCGGGCGTGATGATGGTCTGCCCCAGCGAGAAGAACGGGGTGACGAGCATCATCGCGACGGCGGCGAGCGCGGCCCGCGACCCCAGCAGTCGCCGGCCGGCCAGGAAGAAGAAGAAGCAGAAGACCGCCGACCAGGAGGCGGCGGCGAGCCGAACCACGCGCTCCGAGTCGCCGAAGAGCAGCGTGAAGGCCCGGATGGTCCAGGCCGCGGCGGGCGGGTGGTCGAAGTAGGAGAGGGCCGGGTGGCGACTGTACTGCCAGTAATAGGCCTCCTGCGGGGTGAGCGGCAGCATCCCCGCGTACGCCACGTGCATGAGCGAGGAGAAGGCGACGAGGAGGAAGGCGACGGCCGCGTCGGGCAGGGCGCGACCCGGAGGCGGGGAGGGGGGAGCCAAGGGGATTCCGATCGATCAGAGGCGGCGGGCCGACTGGCGCAGCTCGAGGGCGATCTCGCCGTCGCGGAAGACCCGGACCGTGCCGGTGGTCTGGGAGACGGTGACGGCGATGGCGCCGGGAACCCCTGCGGTCATGGCCGCGGCCGAGCGGTGGCGCGCGCCGAGCCCCATGGGGAGGCGGGCCTCGTTCTTTCCGGACTGGAGGTACCGGCCGGCGGCCAGCACCGTCCCGTCCTCCCGGATGACGTAGGCGCCGTCGAGGACGGCGAAGGTCTTCAGCGCGTCCCGGATGGTCGGGTCCATCACGTTGCGCTCCGACTCGCTCATCCCCTGGAACGGGTTCAGGGTGATCTGCCGGCTCTGCTCCATCACCTTGGGGGAGGCGCCCACGATGAAGATGGTCCCCACCGGGTGCCCCTCGTACCCCTGCGCGCCCACCTCGAGGGCCACGTGGATGACCTGCTCGATCACCTGGGCGCTGTGGGCCTCGGGCAGGTCGAGGGCGTTGACCTGGACCCGGTCCTCCTCGTCGTCGGCGCCGATGCAGATCCGCACCAGGGTGTCGAGGCTCCGGTCGTGGCCGGCGAGCGCCAGCACGGTGTCGCCCTCCTTCACGAGCCCCTCGCTCTGGCAGGCCACGATGGCCACCCGCACCTTCTCCACCCGGGAGTAGCCGTAGGGCGGGATGGCGACGGCCGAGAACTTCCGGGTGATGAGCTGCTGGGCGAGCGCCTCGGTGGTGACCGCGTAGACCAGCTTCTTCCGGATGGGGCGCCCCCGCAGATCGCTCGAGGCGAGGGGGGTGTCGGACACGTAGACGAGCCGGTCGACCTCCGGGCGGGCCGCCAGCGCCAGCGCGGTCTTCACGAACGCCCGTTCGATGCGTCCCTCGGCCATGGCACCGGTCTAGACGAGGTCGAACGCGAAGTCCACCGACCTTCCGACCGTCCTTGACAGGCCGGGGGGGCGCGACTAGCCTCCCCGTTCCTTTTTCCCAGCAGTGCCGGCGGCATTGCGCCCGTCCAGAGGGGTGATCGCTTGAACAAGAAGGACCTGAAGCGGTTCAAGACGATGCTCGAGGAGTCGAAGCGGCAGCTTCTGGCGTCGGCCAAGAAGACGCTCTCCGAGGAGTCGAGCTTCGACACCAACGAGCTGCCCGACGAGATCGACCAGGCTTCCAGCGAGTACCAGCAGTCGATGATCTTCCGCCTCCGGGACCGGGAGAAGTTCCTCCTCGCCAAGATCGACAAGGCGCTGGCCCGCATCGAGAGCGGCGCCTTCGGCATCTGCGAGCGCTGCGAGGAGGAGATCTCCCCGAAGCGGCTCGAGGCCCGTCCGGTCACCACGCTCTGCATCCGCTGCAAGGAAGAGCAGGAGCAGGCCGAGAAGAGCTTCGGCTAGGCCTTCGCTCGGTCAGGCCTCGACGCGCAGCAGCTGCATCCCCAGGAGCACCTGGTCGCCCGGACCGACCTCGGTCGGCCCCTGGACCCGCACGAACGTCCCGTTGGAGCTCCCCAGGTCGGTGACGGTCACCGCGGCCTCGCCCACGTCCACCCGGGCGTGGCGCCCGGAGACGTAGCGGTCACCCGGGAAGGCGACCTCACCGCCCTCCCGTCCGATGGTGTTCGCGCCCGCGCGGAGCGGCAGGACCTCGCCGAGCCCGCCACCCTCCAGAAGCTGCACCAGCCGGGCGCGGTACCCCGGATCGGTGGAACCCCAAGGGGTGCCCGGGGTCGAGGAGGTCGCCGCGTGCGGCATCGGCTCGAGGCGGAGGAGCTGGCGTCCCAGGCGGAGCTCGTCGCCGAAGACCAGGGAGCGCGGGGCGCGGAGCCGGAGGAAGGTGCCGGAGGCCGAGCCCAGGTCCTCGACGCGGATCCGCCCCTCGCGGAGCGTGACCGCCGCGTGGCGAGGGGAGACCGACCCGTCGTCGGGCAAGAGCAGGTCGCCGTCGCGCCGCCCGCAGATGGTCACCTCGCGCTCGAGCCGGTGCACGGGGCCGGGCTGCCCGTCGTGCCGGACCAGGACCAGGCGGGGGGGCGAGGCCGCCTCGGGCACCGCCGCGGGGACCGGGCCGGGGACCGGTGCGGCCGGAAGGGCCGGCGAGGAAGGGGAGGTGGAGCGGCGCGGCAGGGCGTCGGCCGGCTGGCCGCAGTGGCCGCAAAATCGGAAGGCGGCCGGCAACTTCGCCCCGCAGCGCGTGCAGGAACGGTCGGCCTCCGGGCGCAGGGCCAGCCCGCAGTCGTGGCAGAACGCGAAGGAGGGATCGTTCTCACGGCCACAGCGCGGGCAGGGCGGAGCCGATTCCATGAAGGTCACATTAATCGGCTGCAATCATCGTGGTCAAACCTCGGAACATCGGTGCTACGATGCGCGCCGTTCCAAGGAAGGCGAGAGGCGAGGGCATGGCACGAATCAGCCGACCCGACCACCTGGCGCTCCCCGAGCCGCATCGGCGGTTCTGGGACGAGGCCACGGGATTCCTTCCACCGGATCGCCTCATGTGCGATCCATACCGGACGCTCGCCTTCGGGACCGACGCCAGCTTCTACCGGCTCGTCCCCAAGATCGTGGTGAAGGCCTTCTCCCGGGACGAGGTGTCGCGCCTGGTCGCGCTCGCCTCCCGGCTGGGCGTCCACCTCACGTTCCGCGCCGCGGGCACGAGCCTCTCCGGCCAGGCCATCTCCGACTCGGTGCTGGTGGTGCTCGCCGGCGGATGGCGCGCCTGGCGGATCGAGGAGAAGGGGGAGCGCATCGTCCTCGAGCCCGGCGTCATCGGCGCCGAGGCCAACGCCTTCCTCGCCCCGCTGGGGCGGAAGATCGGCCCCGACCCGGCCTCCATCAACGCCTGCATGATCGGCGGCATCGTCGCCAACAACGCCGCCGGCATGTGCTGCGGCACGGCCCAGAACAGCTACCAGACCGTCGAGTCGATGCGGCTCGTCCTCGCCGACGGCACCGAGGTGGACACCGGAGATCCGGCCTCGCGGCAGCGGCTCCGGGAGACCCACGCCCCGCTCCTCGACGGCCTGGCCGCCATCCGCGACGAGATCGCCGCCGACGAGGCGCTGGCCCGGCGCATCCGGGAGAAGTACCGGATCAAGAACACCACCGGCTACGCCATCAACTCCTTCGTCGACCACCACGACCCGGTCGACATCCTGCTGCACCTGCTGGTGGGCTCGGAGGGGACGCTCGCCTTCATCTCCGAGGTGACTTTCCGCACCGTCGTCGAACACCCGCACAAGGCCAGCGCGCTGGTGCTCTTCCCGGACATCGAGCAGGCCGCCATCGCCACCCAGCGGCTGCGCGGCGGCCCGGTGTCGGCGGTCGAGCTCATGGACCGGGCCTCGATCCGCTCGGTTCAGGAGAAGCCGGGCATGCCTCCCGGGCTGGCCGAGCTGGGGCCGACCGCCTGCGCGCTCCTCGTGGAGACCCGCGCCGCCGGCCGGGAGGACCTCCTGCGCCAGGCCGAGGAGGCCGCCCGCCTCGTCGAGGAGGTGAAGAAGCTCCACCCGGTGAAGTTCACCGACGTGAAGGCCGAGCAGGAGAAGCTCTGGGACGTGCGCAAGGGGCTCTTCCCGGCCGTGGGCGGCGCCCGGAAGATCGGCACCACGGTGGTCATCGAGGACGTGGCCTTCCCCATCGAGCACCTGGCCGCCGGCACGGTCTTCCTCGAGAAGGCGATGCGGCAGCACGGCTACGCCGAGGGCATCATCTTCGGCCACGCCCTCGACGGGAACCTCCACTTCACCTTCACGCAGGACTTCGGCATCCCCGCGGAGGTCTCCCGCTACGAGTCGCTGATGGAGGAGGTCTGCGACGTGGTGGTGCGCCGCTTCGACGGCTCGCTCAAGGGCGAGCACGGGACCGGGCGCAACATGGCCCCGTTCGTGGAGCGGGAATGGGGCGCCAAGGCCTACGCGATCATGCGGCGGGTGAAGGGGCTCTTCGACCCGAAGGGCATCCTGAACCCCGGCGTCATCCTCAACGACGATCCCAAGGCCTACCTCAAGGACCTGAAGCCGCTGCCCCAGGTCGATCCCATCGTCGACAAGTGCATCGAGTGCGGGTTCTGCGAGCCCAAGTGCCCTTCACGCCCGGTGACGAGCACGCCGCGCCAGCGCATCACCGTCCAGCGGGAGATCGCCCGGCTGGGGCGGACCGGCGAGGACCCGGTCCGGCGCGCCCGGCTGGCCGACGCGTTCGTCTACGAGGGGGAGGAGACCTGCGCCACCGACGGCCTGTGCGCCACGGCCTGCCCGGTCGCCATCGACACCGGCGAGTTCGTGAAGGAGCTCCGCAAGGCCGGCTGGTCCGAGAAGGCCCGCGGGCGGGCCCGGCGGCTCGCCGACGACTTCGCCGGGACCGAGGCCTGGGCCCGGCGCGGCCTGGGGATGGCCGACGCCGCGCACGCGGTGCTCGGGACGAGGCTCATGGGCGCGATCGCCCGGGGGGCGCGCGGGATGGCCGGCGACTGGTTGCCCGCCTGGACCCCCGCCATGCCGCGCCCGGCCCCGGCCGGCCCGCTCCTCGACGTGATCCGCGGGAAGGGGAGGAAGGTCGTCTACTTCCCGTCGTGCATCGCCCGGACCATGGGCGCGCCGCGTGGCGACGAGGACGGGCGGGCCGTGTTCGAGGCCACCCTGTCGCTGCTCGACAAGGCCGACTACGACGTGCTCTTCCCGGAGGCGCTCGACTCGCTCTGCTGCGGTCTGGCCTTCGACTCGAAGGGGTTCCGCGAGGTGGCCGACGCGAAGGGGGAGGAGCTCGAGCGGGCCCTCGACGCGGTGAGCGAGGGCGGGCGCATCCCCATTCTCTGCGACACCAGCCCCTGCCTGCAGCGCATGCGCAAGACGATGGACCCCAAGCTGCTCCTGCTCGAGCCGGCCGAGTTCATCCACGACCACCTGCTCGACAAGCTCTCGATCCGCAAGATCCAGGAGAAGATCGCGGTCCACGTCACCTGCAGCAGCACCAAGATGGGGGTCGGGCCCAAGCTGGAAGCGGTCGCGAGGGCCTGCGCCTCCGAGGTGGTGGTGCCGCCGCGGGTGGGTTGCTGCGGCTTCGCCGGGGACAGGGGATTCTCCCACCCGGAACTGAACGCGGCGGCCCTGTCGGAGCTGGCCGCGGGGACCAGGGGTTGCACCGAGGGCGTCTCGAACAGCCGCACCTGCGAGATCGGTCTCATGATCCACGCAGGCATCCCGTACCGCTCCATCGTGTTTCTCGCCGACCGGGCCGCTGCCCGGAAGGACTGACGCGCCGTGTCGAAGGTAAACGTCCTGTCGCACTTGAGTTGACGTCCGGGGACGGATTGAATCCGCCCACTCCCGGGAGGGAACGCACATGATCTGGACGCAGATCTATTCACCCGTAGCGAACAACCTCTTCGTCTCGGCGCTCGTCGCCGCGATCCCCATCATCCTGCTGCTCGGCGCCCTCGCCTTCTTCCACGTGAAGGCGCACTGGGCGGCGGTGCTCGGCCTCGCCTCGGCCTGGGCCGTGGCGGTGTTCGTCTACGGGATGCCCGCCAAGATGGCCACGATGTCGGCCGTGAACGGGGCGCTCTTCGGGCTGCTCCCCATCGGCTGGATCATCCTGAATGCCATCTTCGTCTACGACATCACGGTGAAGACCGGGAAGTTCGAGGTGGTGAAGGACACCATCGCGGGCATCGCCGCCGACCGGCGCATCCAGGTGCTGCTCATCGGCTTCTCCTTCGGCGCCTTCATCGAGGGCGCCGCGGGCTTCGGCACGCCGGTGGCCATCTCCGCCGCCATGCTCATCGGCCTGGGCTTCAAGCCGCTCGCCGCCGCCGGCCTCTCCCTCATCGGCAACACCGCCCCGGTGGCATTCGGCGCGCTCGGCACCCCCATCATCACCCTCGCCAAGGTCACCGGCCTCCCGGAGATGCAGCTCTCGGCCATGGTCGGACGCCAGCTGCCCTTCTTCTCGATCATCGTGCCGTTCTGGCTGGTCTGGGCCATGTCGGGGTTCAAGGGCATGGTCGAGGTCTGGCCGGCCTGCCTGGTCGCCGGGCTCTTCTTCGCCATCCCCCAGTTCGTGGTCTCCAACTTCTTCGGCCCGTCGCTCGTGGACATCGTCGCCGCCATCGTCTCCATCGGCGCCATGTACGTCCTCCTCAAGTTCTGGCAGCCCAAGAAGATCTGGCGCTTCGAGGAGGAGCGGGAGACCGCCCACGCGGTCATCAAGAAGCACTCGCCCGGGCAGGCCTTCATGGGCTGGATGCCCTGGATCGTCCTCACCATCCTGGTCTTCGTGTGGGGCCTCCCGTCGGTGAAGACCTGGCTGAACGGGATCTTCGCGCCTTCCTTCGAGATGACCGGCCTCCACAACCTCGTCCAGAAGGTCCCTCCGGTGGCCAAGAAGCCGTCGCTCGAGGGAGCGAAGTACACCTTCAACCTGCTCTCGGCGACCGGCACCGGCCTCCTCATCACGGGCATCATCTCCGGCCTGTGGCTGGGGCTCGGGGTGGGGAGCCTGGCGAAGACCTACGCCCACACGCTCTGGCGCATCCGCTACTCGCTCATGACCATCGCGGCCATGCTGGCGCTCGGATACGTGACCAAGTTCTCGGGTTCCGACTCGACGATGGGTCTCGCCTTCGCCTCCACCGGCGCGCTCTTCCCCTTCTTCTCCCCGATGCTGGGCTGGCTGGGCGTGGCGCTGACCGGCTCGGACACCTCGTCCAACGTGCTCTTCGGCAACCTCCAGGTGGTGTCGGCCGAGAAGCTCGGCATGTCCCCCATCCTGGCGGCCGCCTCCAACAGCTCGGGCGGCGTCATGGGCAAGATGATCGACGCCCAGTCGATCGTGGTGGCCGCGGTGGCCACCGGCGAGCACGGCAAGGAGGGCGAGATCCTGCGCTACGTCTTCTGGCACAGCCTCGTGCTCGCCTGCCTGGTGGGCGTGCTGGTCTTCCTCCAGCACAACTACTTCCAGTGGATGATCCCGCACTAGGCGACGGCCAATGGCCAAGGTAGGGCTCTTCATCCCCTGCTACGTCGACCAGTTCTTCCCCCGGGTGGGGCTGGCGACGTTGCGGGTCCTGCGGGGCCTCGGCCTCGAGGTCGAGTACCCGCGGGACCAGACCTGCTGCGGGCAGCCCATGTTCAACACCGGCTGCTCGCAGGAGGCGCGGCCGCTGGCCGAACGCTTCGTGCGGCTCTTCTCGGGCTACGAGGCGGTGGTGGCCCCGTCGGCGAGCTGCGTGGCGATGGTGAAGCTCCAGTACCCTGGGCTGGTCGGAGACACCCCCGAGGTCCGGGCGCTGGCCAGCCGGACCTTCGACCTCTCCGAGTACCTGGTCGACGTGGTGAAGGTGACCCGGGTCGACGGGGAGTTCCGGAAGAAGGTGGGGCTGCACCGCAGCTGCCACGGCATCCGCGAGCTGCGCGAGTCGCGGTCGAGCGAGCGCATGGACGCGCCCTTCGACAAGACCCGGCAGCTCGTCTCGCAGCTCCGCGGCATCGAGCTGGTGGAGCTGGAGCGGGCCGACGAGTGCTGCGGCTTCGGCGGGACCTTCGCCGTCACCGAGGAGGCGGTCTCCTGCATGATGGGGCGCGACCGCATCGCCGATCACGTCCGGGCCGGCGCCGAGGTCATCGCCGGCTACGACATGTCGTGCCTCATGCACCTCGACGGCCTGGCCCGGCGGGACGGGACGAAGCTCCCCATCGTGCACGTGGCCGAGATGCTCGAGAAGGCGAGGTTGTCGCGGTGATCCACCACCATCCCGAGAAGGCGCGCCTCTTCGTGCTCGACGACGAGCGCGCCCACTGGCACGACAAGGCGCTCTGGTTCGTGCGGGTGAAGCGCGATCGGGCCGCCGCCACGGTTCCCGAGTGGGAAGGGCTGCGAACCGCCGCCGAGGGGATCAAGGTCCACACCCTCTCCCGGCTGGCGGAGTACCTGGAGGAGTTCGAGCGCAAGGCCACGGCCAACGGCATCCAGGTGCACTGGGCCCGGGACGGCGAGGAGCACAACCGGATCGTCCACGGGATCCTGGAGAAGCGCGGCGTCCAGCGGATGGTGAAGTCGAAGTCGATGCTCACCGAGGAGTGCCACCTGAACCCGTACCTCGAGGCCCGGGGCATCGAGGTGGTGGACACCGACCTGGGGGAGCGCATCGTGCAGCTGGCCGGCGAGCCGCCCTCGCACATCGTCATGCCGGCCATCCACCGCAAGAAGGAGGAGATCGGCGAGCTCTTCCACGAGAAGCTCGGCACGCCCAGGGGGCTCTCCGATCCCACGCTCCTCACCGAGCGGGCCCGGGCGCACCTTCGCGAGAAGTTCCTCAAGGCCGAGGCCGGGCTCACCGGCGTGAACTTCGCCATCGCCGAGACCGGCGGCTTCGTGGTGGTGACCAACGAGGGCAACGCCGACATGGGGACCACGCTGCCCCCGGTGCACATCGCCTCGATGGGCATCGAGAAGGTGATCCCGCGCCTCGCCGACCTGGGGATCTTCCTCCGCCTCCTGGCCCGCAGCGCGACCGGCCAGCCCGTCTCCTCGTACACCACCCACTTCCACTCCCCGCTGCCCGGGGGGGAACTGCACCTCGTCATCGTCGACAACGGACGGTCCGAGATGCTCTCCGAGGCCCACCGGCGCAAGGCGCTCTGCTGCATCCGGTGCGGGGCCTGTCTCAACACCTGCCCGGTCTACCGGCGCAGCGGCGGCTACAGCTACAGCTACCTCATCCCCGGCCCCATCGGCTCGGTCCTGGGCCCGCACCGGGACCTGGCCGGCCACGCCAGCCTCCCCTTCGCCTCCAGCCTGTGCGGATCCTGCACCGACGTCTGCCCGGTGAAGGTCGACCTCCACCACCAGTTGCTGGCCCTGCGCCAGGAGGCCGGGGAGGAGAAGTTGCTGCCGTTCGGGAAGCGGATGGGGATGAAGATGGCCTCCTTCGCCATGGCGCGCCCCGCTCTCTTCCGGGCCGGCGGCAAGTTCGCCCGGTGGATCCTGCGGGTCGCCCCCGGGCTGGCCCGGGTCGGGCCGGGCGCCGTGTGGCTGCGCGGGCGGGAACTGCCCGAGCCGCCGACCGAGACCTTCGCCGATCTCTACGACCGCGAGATGGCGACCAGGCCGGAGGTGAAGTCGTGAGCGCGCGCGAGGCCATCCTGTCGGCGCTGCGCGCCTCCGGGGCCGCTCCGGTCGCCGCGCCGGCGCATCCGGCGCCGGTCCAGCAGGGCGATCCGGTCGCCCGCTTCCTGGAGTCGGTGAAGGGGGTGGGGGGCCATCCGTACCGGGTCGCCGACGACGCCGCGCTGGTGGCCGCCGTGGCCGCCCTGCCGGTCTGGTCCGCGCCGCGCCGGGCCTCGCTCGTCCCCGGGATCGACGGGACGGTCGACCTCGAGGCGGTGGACGACCCGCACGCCCTCGCCGATCTCGACGTCGCCGCCATCCCGGGCGAGGTCGCCGTGGCCGAGAACGGCGCCGTGTGGGTGAAGGGCGAGAGCCTGGGGCCCCACCGCGCGGTCTTCGTCATCCCCGAACATCTCGTGCTCGTGGTCCGGGCCGCCGACGTCGTGAACGACATGCAGGCGGCCTACGGGCGCATCACGCTGCCGCGCCCCGGCTACGGCCTCTTCATCTCCGGCCCGTCCAAGACCGCCGACATCGAGCAGTCGCTCGTCATCGGCGCGCACGGCGCGCGGTCCTGCGCCGTCTTCGTCGTCGGGTAGCCGCTACCCCGGCCCGCGGAGCTTCTCCTCCACCGAGCGCATCTTGCGCGCGATGGAGTGCTCCTTGTCGCGCCGGTCGTCGATCTTGATCAGGGTCGACACCCGCACCGCCCCCTCGTGGAAGGGCGCCTCGTGCATCTCCCGCACGACCGCCAGGATCGCGTCGAGGTCCCCCTCGACGATGGTCCCCATGGCGGTGAGCTGGTGGACGAGGCCGCTCTTCTGGAGGATGCGCTGCACGCCGGCCACGTAGCGGGAGACGCTCGGCGTCGCGGTGCCGATGGGGGTGACGGTGAGGAAGACGACGGCCATGGGGTGCCTCCCGGTCAGTGCTCGGCGACCCGCAGCACCTGGCGGCCGACCCGGACCAGATCGCCGTCGCGGAGCTCGCGCTCGGCACGCGGGGGAAGCCGGACGAAGGTGCCGTTGGCCGAGCCCAGGTCGCGCAGGCGCGCCGACCCGTCCGCGTCGAGGAGCACCTCGGCGTGGGCCTGGGAGAGGAAGGGGTCGTCGCCCAGGTTCACCGCGCATCCGGCGCGCCCCAGCGTGACCGAGGGGCCGGGGCGCAGCCAGACCCGCCCGGTGATCCCTCCGGCCAGCCGCTCCTCCAGGAGCACGGCCGGCCCGGCCGGGCGCGGCGAGCCGATCCGGCGGGTCCCGTCGGGGGAGGGAGGGGAGGCGACGGGGAGCACCCCGCCGAAGCGGAGCAGCCGGTCGCCCACCGCGAAGCAATCCCCCGGGCGGAGCGGGACGGAGAGCCCGCGCAGGCGCAGGAACGTCCCGCCCGGCGAGCCCTCGTCGACGACCAGCAGCCGGCCCCCCCGGAAGCGGAAGGTGGCGTGCATGGGGGCGAGCCAGGGGTCGTCGGGGAAGGGCAGGGTGGCGCTCGGCCCGCCGATCACGTCCTCCCCGGTCAGGGAGAGGCTCGACCCCTCCCGGCCGTCGCCCCGCTCCAGGACGAGGTGGAACGGGGGAGGGCCACCTCCGGCGGCCGAGCCGGGGGCGTCGACCGGGTCCGGCTCGAGCGCCACGGCCTCGAAGGGGAGCAGCGGAAGCGGCTCGTGGTCGGCGGGGCCGGGCCCATCGAGCTCGGGCTCGACCTCGGCCACCGCCTCGAGCAGCTCGATGGGGTGGGGGGTGGTGGTCGGCTCGAAGTCGGGGTCCTCGACCAGCACCGCCTCGAAGTCGATGGGCGGCAGCTCCCGCGGCAGCTCCGGGCCCGGCTCCACCGGGGCCGGGGGGATGCCCAGGACGGGCGCCGGGGGGCGCGGAGCGAGCGACTCCCCGCAGGAGACGCAGGTGGCCGTCCCCGGCTCGTTGAAGGCGTCGCAGTTGCGGCAGACGCTCCCCAGGATGCCGGTGAGCCGCGACATCTCGATCTCGGCGCCGCAGGCCGGGCACTCCGACATGGCGGGGTCGAGCGGAGAGCTGCAGTGGAAGCACTGGAGCAACGGGTACCCTCCAGGACGGTTCTACCCCGGGGCGACCTCGGCGCTCAACGCCCCGACGTCGCCGGGCTGCCCGAGGACGATGAGCACCGAGCCCCCCACCACGATGGAGTCCTCGGGGGGGCTGTAAGTGAATCGACCACCCGCCCCCGGCTCCCGTGCGGCGAGCAGCAGGATCCGGCGCAGCCCGAGCCCCAGGTCGGAGACGGGGCGCCCCGCCCAGCCGGAGCCGGCCGGGACCGGGATCTCGGCGATTCGCAGGGGCTGCTCCTTGTTGCGGAGCATGGTGTCGAGGAAGGTCGTCACCTCCGGGCGCAGCATCTCGGAGACCATGCGCAGGCCGCCCATGGCGTTGGGCGAGACGACGCAGTCGGCCCCGGCCCGGCGGAGCTTGGCCTCGGCCCGCACGTCGATGGCCTTGGCCACGATGCGGAGCGAGGGGTTGAGCGCGCGGGCGGTCACCGTGACGTACAGGTTGTCCTTGTCGTCGGTGAGCGCCGAGATGATGCCGCGCGCCCGGGCGATGCCGGCCTGCTCGAGCACCTCGTCGTGGGTGGCGTCCCCGACCACCGCGATCCCGCCGTGCAGGCGCGCCGCCTCGTGGGCCACCGCCTCGTTCGCGTCCACCACCACGAACGGCGTTCCGAGCGCGGAGAGCTCCCGGATGGCGTGGATCCCGGTGGACCCGGCCCCGCACACCACGACGTGATCCCGGACCTTCTCGAGCTGCGATGCCATGCGACGCCTCCAGCCCAGGCCGAGCACCTCTCCCTCCACCAGGAAGGCGGTGACCGACGCCAGGAACCACCACATGAACACCGTGCCCGTCACCACGAGCAGGAGCGTGAACGGGCGTCCGAGCGGCACCTCGGCCACCGGGATGATCTCGCCGAACCCCACCGTGGCGACGGTGGTGACCGTCATGTAGGCGCAGTCGAAGAGCGCCCAGCGCCCCCGCCCCAGGATCCAGTAGCCGGTGGTGCCGACGGCCACGGTCGCGCTGAGCGCGGCCAGGGGGAGCAGGAGTCTCCGGAAGGGCATCCGACCCCAGTCTATCTCCGGTTCCACCGAAAGGGTGGTTGCCGCGATGCGGCACGAGGGCTACGCTGGAACGCTCGATTGCTGCGGCTCAACGACATCCTCGACACGGTCGCCGCCTACCACCCCGCCGCGGACCTGGACCTCATCAAGAAGGCCTACGTCTACTCGGCCAAGGTCCACCAGGGGCAGATCCGCAAGTCCGGCGAGCCCTACCTGGTCCACCCCCTCGAGGTGGCCGGGATCCTGGCCGAGCTCCGGCTCGACGAGGCGTCGATCGTCACCGGGCTCCTCCACGACACCATCGAGGACACCCTCGCCACCCGCGAGGAGATCGCCGAGCTCTTCGGGGAGGAGGTCGCCGACCTGGTGGACGGCGTCACCAAGCTCTCCCAGTTCTCCGCCGGCAACACCAAGGAGGAGAAGCAGGCCGAGAACTTCCGCAAGATGGTCGTGGCCATGGCGAAGGACATCCGCGTCCTGCTCGTCAAGCTCGCCGACCGCATCCACAACATGCGGACCCTCGAGCACATGGCGCCCGAGAAGCAGGACCGCATCGCCCAGGAGACGCTCGACATCTACGCGCCCCTCTCCAACCGCCTGGGCATGCAGTCGGTGAAGAGCGAGCTCGAGGACCTCTCCTTCAAGTACCTGAAGCCCACCGAGCACGGCGAGCTCCAGGAGAGGTTGGCGAGCAAGGCCAAGGAGCGCGACCGGTTCGTCGAGGAGGTGGTCCAGCTCATCCAGGGACGCCTCGCCGAGAACGGGATCCAGGGCAAGGTCTACGGCCGGGTGAAGCACCTCTACTCCATCTGGCGCAAGATGAACGTGGGGGAGCTGCCCTTCGAGCAGATCCACGACCTGGTGGCCTTCCGGGTCCTGGTGGGCTCGGTGGCCCAGTGCTACGAGGCGCTCGGGCTCATCCACTCCCTGTGGAAGCCGGTGCCGGGGCGCTTCAAGGACTACATCGCCATCCCCAAGCCGAACCTCTACCAGTCGCTCCACACCACCGTGGTGGGGCCCCGGGCCGAGCGCATCGAGATCCAGATCCGCACCGAGGACATGCACCACGTGGCCGAGCAGGGGGTGGCCGCCCACTGGAAGTACAAGGAGAACCCGCGCGACGGGAAGGGCAAGCCGGGCGTGCGCGCCAGCGACGCCGACCAGTTCGGGTGGTTGCGCCAGCTCCTCGAGTGGCAGAAGGAGCTCTCGGATCCCACCGAGTTCCTGGAGACGGTCAAGGTCGACCTCTTCGCCGACGAGGTCTTCGTCTTCACGCCCAAGGGGGACGTGAAGAGCCTGCCCCGCGGGGCCACCCCGCTCGACTTCGCCTACGCCGTCCACTCCGAGATCGGCCACCGGTGCGTGGGCGCCAAGGTGAACGGGAAGATCGTCCCGCTCCGCTACCGGCTCAAGAACGGCGACACCATCGAGATCCTCACCTCGCCGCACGCCCAGCCGTCGAAGGACTGGCTCACCTTCGTCCGCACCAGCCGCGCCCAGGCCCGCATCCGCCAGTACATCCGGCAGGCCGAGCACCGCCGCTCGCTGGAGATCGGCAAGGAGGTGGCCGAGCGGGAACTGCGCCGGTACGGCGTCTCGCTCTCCCGTTCCCAGAAGGACGGGTCCCTCGACAAGGCGGCGGCCTCCCTCGGCTTCCGCATCGGCGACGACGTGCTGGTGGCCATCGGATACGGCAAGGTCGCCCCCGATCAGCTCCTCCGGTTGCTCGTCCCCGAGGACAAGCTGGCCACCCCGGCCGCGCCCGGGGTCACGAGCCGCCTCACCGAGATCTTCCGGAAGGTGGCGCGCCGCCCGGCCGGCGGCGTCCGCATCAGCGGCATCGAGGACGTGCTGGTCCGCTACGGAAAGTGCTGCAACCCGGTGCCCGGGGACCCCATCGTGGGCTTCATCACCCGCGGGCGCGGCGTCACCGTGCACACCTCCCGCTGCGAGAAGGGGCTCGCCATGGACCCGCTGCGGCGCGTCGACGTCTCCTGGGACGTGAAGGGGGAGTTGAAGCGCCTCGTCTCGGTCCGCGTCGTCAGCGACGACCGCCCCGGCATGCTGGCGCGAGTTTCCCAGATCTTCAGCGAGGCCGGGGTGAACATCGCCCAGGCCGACGTGCGCGCCGGCACCGAGCGCGCCGTCCTCTCCTTCGAGGTCTCGGTGCAGGATCTCAAGCAGCTCACCGCCGTGATGCGCAGCCTCGAGAAGGTCGAGGGCGTGCACTCGGTGGAACGCATCTAGGAGGAGGACGCCATGAGAAGGACCATCGCCAGCCCCCATGCCCCCAAGGCCATCGGCCCGTACAGCCAGGCGGTGGTGACCCGCCACGCCGACGACATCCAGATGCTCCACGCCGCCGGCCAGATCCCCATCGACCCGGCCACCGGCGACCTCGTGATCGGGGACGTGACGGCCCAGGCCGAGCGGGTCATGGAGAACATCTCCCACGTGCTGGCCCACGCCGGAATGGCCTTCTCCGACGTGGTGAAGACCACCGTCTTCCTCGTCGACCTGGCCGACTTCGCCGCCATGAACGAGGTGTACGGGCGGCGCTTCACGGGCGATTTCCCGGCCCGGTCGACCATCCAGGTGGCGGCCCTGCCCAAGGGATCGCGCATCGAGGTGGAGGTGCACGCGGTGAAGCACCCCCCCACCGCGCGGCGCTCCGCGCCGCGCAAGGCCCGCATCGCGCCCGCGAAGAGGTCGGCGCCCCGCAAGCCCGTCAAGGCAGCGAAGAAGCCGGCCAGGCCGGCCAAGAAGCGCCGCTAGCCTCCGCGCCCGACATGAGGATCGCGGTCCAGCTGGTGGAGGTGCTCGCGGTCTTCGTGGTGATCTTCTACCTCTACTGTCGATCCCCGGCGTTCCAGCCCCTCACGCCCGACTGGCCGCACCCGCGCGGCAAGGTGCGGCTCTATCTCGTCTTCTCGGGCATCGGGATCCTGGGAAACTACCTCGGCGTCCCGGTGGTCGAGGGCCAGGCCATCGTGAACGCCCGCGCCGTCGGGTCGGTCCTGGCCGGCCTCCTCGGCGGCCCCGTCCTCGGCATCCTCGTGGGCGTCACCTCCGGCATCCACCGCGTGACCGCGCTGGGCGGGGCGGCGGCGCTGGCGGGCGCCGTGGCCACCACCCTCGAGGGAGGGCTGGGAGGGCTCGTCCACCTGGCGCTCCGCAGGAAGCCCGAGCAGCTCATGACGCCGAAGGTGGCGTTCCTCACCACCCTGGTCGGCGAGATCCTGCACATGGGGATCGTCCTGCTCCTGACCCACCCGTTCTCGCGCGCGGTGGCGGTCGTGGAGGCCATCGGGCCGCCGATGATCGCCATGAACCCGCTGGGTGCGGCCCTCTTCATGACCGTGTTCCTCGAGCGGCAGCGGGAGGAGGACCGGGTCGGGGCCGCCTCGTCGGAGCGTGCCCTCAAGGTCGCGGAGCGCTCGCTCGAGCTCATGGCCCGCGGCTTCCGGCCGGAGGTGGCGAACGAGCTCGCCACGATCGTGAAGGAGGAGACCGGCGTGGGGGCGGTCTGCGTCACCGATACCGTGAGCGTGCTCGCCTGGTCCGGCCTGGGAGCCGACCACCACCGGGTGGGGAAGCCCGTCGCCTCGAGGTACACGACGCAGGCCCTCGAGAACAACGCGGTGGTCTTCGCCGACGGCGTCCAGCAGCGCTACGGCTGCACCCTCTCCCCCTCCTGCCCGCTCGGATCGGTGCTCATCACGCCGCTCCAGGTGGACGGCACCGTGGTGGGTACGGTGCAGCTGTTCGAGCCCCGGGGGCGCCGCTTCCTCAACATGAACCGGTCGCTCGGAGAGGGGCTCGGCACGCTGCTCTCCAGCCAGCTCCTCATCGCCCGGTACCAGGAGCAGAAGAGCCTGCTCATCCTCTCCGAGCTGAAGCTCGCGCGCGCCCAGGTGAACCCGCACTTCCTCTTCAACGCGCTCGCCACCATCATCGCCATCCTGCGGAGGGACGCTGACCGTTCCCGGGAGCTGCTCATCCATCTGGCGAACTTCTTCCGGAAGAACCTGAAGCGCCAGAGCGACATCTCCACGCTGGCCGAGGAGATGGAGCACGTCGGCGCATATCTGGAGATCGAGAAGGCTCGATTCGAGGGGCGGATCGTGGTGGAGACCGACGTGGAGCCCTCGCTCTCGGGCATCGAGGTCCCCGCCTTCACCCTCCAGCCGCTCGTGGAGAACGCCTTCAAGCACGGGTTCTCGGCCATGCTCGGCCCCGGGCGCGTCTCCATCCGGGCCCGCCGGGTGGTCGGAGCGGTGCTGGTCGAGGTGGAGGACAACGCCGGGGCCTGGGTCGAGCCGGAGGACGGGGCCGGGCTGGGCATGCAGATCGTCGACAAGCGGGTGAAGAACCTGTTCGGCAACGCGTACGGCCTGAGCGTCGAGTTCAGGCCCCAGGAGTACACCCGCGTGTCCCTGCGCCTGCCTGCCGAGGGAGCCACCCCGCCGTGATGCGCGCCCTGATCGTCGACGACGAGATGCACGCCCGCGAGGAACTGGCGGCGCTCCTGCGCGAGACCGGCGCCTTCGAGATCCTGGGTGCGTGCCCGGACGCCGTGAGCGCGCTCCAGGCCATCCGGGCCGACCGTCCGGACGTGCTCTTCCTCGACGTCCAGATGCCGGCGGTGTCCGGTTTCGAGCTGCTCTCGATGATCGACGACGCCGACCTGCCCCGGGTGGTCTTCGTCACCGCCCATGACGGCTACGCGCTCCAGGCCTTCGAGGAGAACGCCGTCGACTACCTGCTCAAGCCGGTGGCCGTGGAGCGGCTCGCCCGGACGGTGGAGCGGCTGCGGGCTGGAACGGGCAATCGGGACGCCGCCGCCCTGCTGCGCCACGCCCTCCGCCGGATCCCGTGCCAGGCGGGGCGGTCCATCAAGCTCGTGGAGGCGTCGGAGATCGAATTCGCCCGGTCCAGCGAGGCCGGGGTCTACGTCGTCTGTGCCCGGGCCGAGTACTTCACCGAGCTCACCCTGCGCGTGCTCGAGGAGCGGGCCGGCCTGGTTCGCTGCCACAAGCAGTACCTGGTGCGGATCGAGCAGGTGGAGGAGGTCCGCCTCGGCGAGGGGTCGGCGGTCCTCGTCACCCGTTCGGGGCGCGAGGTGCCGGTCAGCCGCCGCCTGGTGGCGACCATCCGGGACCAGCTCGATTCTTGAGGCCGTCACAGCGTTCTCCTCCCTCCGCCGGTCAGCCGTCCCCAGCGACCGATCATCTGGATCCCGTCCCCGGGGCTCCACCACCTGGGCGATCGTTCCCCGTCATTTCCTGCCCGGAAGGGCCCGCCCGACGGAGACACACGACATGATCTGGACGCAGATCTACACACCCGTAGCGAACAACCTCTTCATCTCGGCGCTCGTCGCCGCGATCCCCGTCATCCTGCTGCTGGGCGCGCTGGCCTTCTTCCACGTGAAGGCGCACATCGCGGCCCTGCTGGGCCTGGCGTCGGCGCTGGCGGTGGCGGTGCTGGTGTACGGGATGCCGGTCCGGATGGCCGGGATGTCGGCGGTGTACGGGGCGCTCTTCGGGCTGCTCCCCATCGGCTGGATCATCCTGAACGCCATCTTCGTGTACGACCTGAGCGTGAAGACGGGGAAGTTCGAGGTGGTGAAGGACACCATCGCGAACATCGGCGCCGACCGGCGCATCCAGGTGCTGCTGATCGGGTTCTCGTTCGGCGCGTTCATCGAGGGGGCGGCGGGCTTCGGAACGCCGGTCGCCATCTCGGCCGCCATGCTCATCGGCCTGGGCTTCAAGCCGCTGGCCGCCGCCGGGCTGGCGCTCATCGGGAACACGGCGCCGGTGGCCTACGGCGCGCTCGGCACGCCCATCATCACGCTCGCCAAGGTGACCGGCCTCTCCGAGATGCACCTGTCGGCGATGGTGGGACGGCAGCTGCCCTTCTTCTCGGTGATCGTGCCGTTCTGGCTGGTGTGGGCGATGTCGGGCTTCAAGGGGATGGTCGAGGTGTGGCCGGCCTGCCTGGTGGCCGGCGTCTTCTTCGCCATCCCGCAGTTCATCGTCTCCAACTACTTCGGCCCGTCGCTGGTGGACATCGTGGCGGCCATCGTCTCCATCGCCGCGACCTACACGCTGCTCAAGTTCTGGCAGCCGAAGAAGATCTGGCGCTTCCCCGAGGAGCGCGAGATCGCCCACCCGGAGATCAAGAAGTACACGACCGGCCAGGCCTTCATGGGCTGGATGCCCTGGATCGTGCTGTCGGTCTTCGTCTTCATCTGGGGTCTCCCCTCCGTGAAGAAGTACCTGAACGGCATCTGGGCGCCGAGCTTCGAGGTCGACGGGCTCCACAAGCTGGTCCAGAAGGTCCCGCCCGTCGCCAAGAAGGCCTCGGTCGAGGACGCCAAGTACGTCTTCAACCTGCTCTCGGCCACCGGCACGGCGCTCATGCTCACCGGCATCGTCTCCGGCCTGTGGCTGAAGCAGTCCATCGGCGACCTGGTGAAGACCTACTTCGCCACGCTGAAGCGGGTCCGGTTCTCGCTCATCACCATCTCGGCCATGCTGGCGCTCGGGTTCGTGACCCGCTACTCCGGCTCCGACTCCACCATGGGTCTCGCCTTCGCCTCCACCGGCGCGCTCTTCCCCTTCTTCTCGCCGATGCTGGGCTGGCTGGGCGTGGCGCTGACCGGCTCGGACACCTCTTCCAACGTGCTCTTCGGCAACCTCCAGGTGGTGTCGGCCGAGAAGCTCGGCATGT
>JBAXVO010000290.1:0-4200 GCA_037129355.1 Deltaproteobacteria bacterium
TCCTGGGTGCGAGAGACATCGGCGTGGAAACTGATGAAGCTGCCGGAGGCGCCGTTCCGACGGGCGTTGAAGGCGGTGTCGTCGCTGCCGGCGGAGGGGGCCCGGATCGCACGGCTCCGCGACCGGCTCGAGGCGGAGCTCCTCTCGGCCCTGCCGGGCACGCGGGTGAACGGCCTCGGGGCGGACCGGCTCCCCAACACACTCTCCGTCACCTTCCCCGGCGCCGACGGCGAGGCCCTGCTCATGTCGCTCGACCTCGAGGGGATCTGCGCCAGCGCCGGTGCCGCCTGCACCTCCGGCTCCACCACGCCTTCCCACGTGCTCTCGGCGATGGGGCTCTCGGTCGACGAGGCGCGCGCCACGTTGCGCCTCTCCCTCGGCTGGAACAGCACCGAGGCCGACGTGGAGCACGCGCTCCGGGTCCTTCCGGGGGTGGTGCGCCGGGTCCGGGACGCGCTCTCGGCGCCCTGACGCGGGGCGGCGGGCCCGCCACCGCCGATTTCTCCGCTATCGCTTGACAGCGGGCCTGTCGGGTCCTACGATCCACACATCAAACTTCTCGTGATTTCGAGAGGTTATAGCTCTTTCACTGCCTCGATCTGCCCCCTGCTGGGTTCGCGATTGGATTCGCGTCGTTTGGGCCGACTCTGAACAAAGAGGAGCACCCGGCATCGCTCATGTGCAAGCTCCCACGTAGCAAGGGAGAAGCCTACGCGCGGTGCTTCGAAGTGCCCCACCTGTAGCCATACAGGTCCAAGCAACCGATCCACACGGCCTGCGCGGGGGGCTTTTTTTTCGTGACCGACACCTCGGACAGCGCGGCGAAGGACGCCCTGCGGGAGCGCATGCGCGCCGTCCGCTCCGACCTCGCCCCGGCGGTTCGGGAGGCCGCGTCCCGGGCCATCGCCTCCCGGGTGGCCGCGCTCCCGGCCTGGACCGGCGCCCGGACCGTGGCGCTCTACCCTTCCGCGGGCTCGGAGGTGGATGCCTGGGAACTGGGCCGGCTCGCCCTCGCCTCGGGCAAGCGGGTCGCCTGGCCGCGCCTCACCGGCTCGGCCCGCACCATGGAGTTCGCCTGCTGCGCGCCGGAGGAGCTCGTCCCCGGCCCGGCGCGGGTCCTCGAGGCGCCGCCCTCGGCCGCCGCGGTTCCGCTCGAGGAGCTCGACCTGGTGGTCCTGCCCGGCCTGGCCTTCGACCCCGCCGGACGCCGGCTCGGCCGCGGGCGCGGTCATTATGACGCCACCCTGGTCCGGCTGCGGCGCGGAGCGGTGCGCATCGGGCTCTGCTTCGAGGCGCAGGTCGTGGACCGCGTGCCCACCGAGCCCCACGACGTGCCCCTCGACGCGGTGGTGACCGAGTCGCGCGTCCTCGCGCCCGCGGGGGTCCGCGGAAGCACGCCGGGGAGCACTCCCGGTTGACACTTTCGCCGTCGCGTGACGAGATCTCGCCCCCTTGAAACTCCTCTTCCTCGGCGACGTGTTCGGAAAGCCTGGCCGCCTGGCCGTGAAGCGCATCGTCCCGCGCCTCATCACCCGCCACGGCATCGACGTGGTGGTCGCGAACGCCGAGAACTCGTCCAACGGCATGGGCGTGACGCCCGAGACCGCCGACGAGCTGCTCTCCGCCGAGGTCGACCTGCTCACCAGCGGCAACCACATCTGGTCGAAGCGGGACATCGTTCCCTACCTCGAGGCGAAGGGGTCGAAGCTGCTCCGCCCCGCCAACTACCCCCAGGGCGCGCCCGGGCGCGGCCACGCGGTGGTCGAGACCCCGGGCGGCAAGAAGCTCGGCGTGCTCAACCTGGAGGGGCGGGTCTTCATGAAGGACCTCGACGATCCCTTCCGCGCCGCCGACCGGCTGGTGGCCGAGCTGAAGGGGCAGGGATGCACCTGCATCCTCGTCGACATGCACTGCGACGCCACCAGCGAGAAGAACGCCATGGGCTGGTACCTCGACGGCCGCGTCTCCGCCGTGCTCGGGACCCACACCCACGTCCAGACCGCCGACCAGCGCGTGCTCACCGGCGGGACGGCCTTCATCACCGACGTGGGGATGTGCGGCCCGTGGGACTCGGTCATCGGCGTGCGGAAGGAGCTCGTGCTCGAGCGCTTCCTCACCCAGCGCCCGGTCCCGTTCGAGCCGGCGAAGCGGGACGTCTGGCTGCAGGGTGCGCTCGTCGACATCGACGAGGCCACCGGAAAGGCCCGCTCCATCGAGCGGGTCCAGGAGAAGGACGAGGAGCAGTGAGGATGGCACAGGGAGACTCGAGGCTCAGGAGCGCGACCCCCGACGAGCAGTTCCGCGAGGTGACGCGGGGGATGGTGGACCTGCACGTGGAGAAGGAGCTCCGCGAGCGGCTCCAGAAGGCCTACGACACCGGCGTGCCCATGCGGGTGAAGGCGGGCTTCGACCCCACCGCCCCCGACCTGCACCTCGGCCACACGGTCCTCATCTCCCGCATGCGCCGGTTCCAGCAGTTCGGCCACACCGTCATCTTCCTCATCGGCGACTTCACCGGGATGATCGGCGACCCCACCGGCCGCAACGCCACCCGCCCTCCCCTCACCCGGGAGCAGATCCTCGCCAACGCCGAGACCTACAAGAAGCAGGTCTTCAAGATCCTCGACCCGGCCGAGACCGAGGTCCGCTTCAACTCCGAGTGGCTCGGCCCCATGTCCTTCGCCGACGTGGTCCGGCTCGCCAGCCGCCACACGGTGGCCCGCATGCTCGAGCGGGACGACTTCAAGAAGCGCTACACCGGCAACACCCCCATCAGCATCCACGAGTTCCTCTACCCGCTGGCCCAGGGGTACGACTCGGTGGCGCTCAGGTGCGACATCGAGCTCGGCTCGTCGGACCAGCTCTTCAACCTGCTGGTGGGGCGCGCCCTGATGAGCCAGTACGGGCTCACGCCGCAGGTCGTGCTCACCGGCCCCATCCTGGAAGGGCTCGACGCCAGGAAGGACCCGCTCACCGGGAAGATCGACGGCGACAAGATGTCGAAGTCGCTCGGCAACTACGTCGGCGTGGCCGAGGCCCCGGAGGAGCAGTTCGGCAAGCTCATGTCGGTGACCGACGATCTCATGTGGCGCTACTACGAGCTGCTCTCGGCCCGGACCAGCACGGAGATCGCCGCGCTGCGCGCCGGCCACCCCAAGGCGGCCAAGGTGGCGCTCGCCAAGGAGATCGTCGAGCGCTTCCACGGTGCGGAGGCGGCGCGGGCTGCCGAGGCCCACTTCGAGCAGGTCCACGCCCGGCGCGAGACGCCGGAGGACGTGGCCGAGGTGGCGCTGTCGCTCGCCGGCCAGCCAACCCTGCCGCTCGTGGCGGCGCTCGCCGACGCGAAGCTCGCCTCGTCGCGCAGCGAGGCCCGAAGGCTCGTGGCCCAGGGCGGCGTCACACTGAACGGGGAGCGGGCCACCGACCCGCAGGCGCCGCTCGCGGCGGGCGAGTACCTCGTGAAGGTGGGCAAGCGCCACTTCGCGAAGATCCGGGTGAGCTAGCCCGGCGGATCCGGGATCACCGCGTCCACCCGGATGAGCCAGCGCCCGTCGTCCTGGCGCTTCCAGACCACCAGGTAGCGCCCGGTCGAGGTGACGGGTGGCGCGTCTCCGGCCTGCACCGTCAGGCGGTTCGTCCCCGTCGCCCAGGCGAGGTCGCCCGACGACTCCACGGAGACGGTGGTGAGCACCACGTCGAGGAAGCGCGTCCCCCGCATGCGCCCGGCGTAGTAGTCGCGCAGCCCCTGGCGGCCGGAGAAGAAGGCCTTCCCGCCCGGTGGGATGGCCTCGCCGTCCTCGGAGAAGAGCTGCGCGACCGCCTCCGCGTCGCCGCGCTTCATGGCCTCCGAGAACCGGGCGTTCGTCGCCGCTATCGAGGCGCGGGTCTCGGCGAGCGTGTCGGACGAGGTGGACGGCGATGCGTGGGCGCAGGCGGCGACGGCCAGGACCATGGAGAGGAGGCGGGAGGCCACGGGAGGGAGGAGGCGCATGCGAGGGGGACAGGGCCCGTCCGAGAAAGCGACTGTTTTCGAGCCACCGATTCCCAGAGATGGTCCGTGGGTCGGCCCTGCGGGATTGCTGGAAGGCCCGTTCTCGTGCGCGTGGAGAGGCCCGGAATTCGCAAGGGGCGGAAGTTCATGAATCCACGCGAATGGTCCGTCCATATCGCCGAGCTTCTCCGTCGGGAGCGCGCCTCCAT
>JBAXVO010000291.1:0-4179 GCA_037129355.1 Deltaproteobacteria bacterium
CGCGGGCCTGGAAGCCGTCCCCGGGCGCCTTCCGTCCCGATGCGGTCGTCGTGGCCGCGTAGCGTCCCCTCCGGGGCTCGGAGCCGTTCATCTTCCCGTCATGGTCGGTCGCGTAGCTTCCCGGGCGAATCGGGCCTCACGCCCGCATCCGGAGGCTGCACATGACGCGAGTGAAGGTCTGGGATCTCTTCGTCCGTACGTTCCACTGGGGGCTCGTCCTGCTGGTCCTGGGCTCCTTCCTCACCGGCGAGAAGGACGCCCTTCTGGGGGGCCACGTGGGGGTCGGGGTCACCGTGGTGGGGCTCGTGCTGGCGCGGATCGTGTGGGGCCTGGTGGGGCCCGAGCAGGCGCGCTTCCGCGCCTTCGTCCGCGGCCCGCGCGAGATGCTCGCCTACGCCCGCGCCCTGCTGGAGCGGCGGCCGCCCCCGCACCTCACCCACAACCCGCTGGGAGGCGCGATGGTCGTCGCGCTGCTCTGCGTGCTCGCCGGGCTGGCCGCGACCGGCGCCCTGGTCTACGCGGGACCCGAGTTCCAGGGGCCGCTCTCCGGCCTCCTGACGAAGCGCGGGGCACACGCCCTGAAGGAGGTCCACGAGGCGCTCTCCGGTGCGCTCCTCGGGCTCGTGGCGCTTCACGTGATCGGCATCGCCGCCTCCTCGCTCATCGAGGGGCAGAACCTGGTCGCCGGGATGATCACCGGCTGGAAGCGAGCCCCGGACGAGGCGGGCAGGCTCGCCCCGGCTCCGCGCTTCGCGCCGGTGCGGGTCGCCGGCGCCCTGGCGCTCGGCGCGGCCGCGGTGGTGGCCCTGGCGCTCCTCCTCGGCTTGCCGTCGCGCGCGCTCGCCGCGGGTCCGGTGGCCACCGACTTGCTCCGCGAATACGAGGCCCAGGCGCGCCGCGCCAATCCGGCCTTCTCCGGGTTCTCCGCCGCGGCCGGTCACGCGCTCTACGTGGCCACCTTCACCGTGGACGGCCAGGCTGCCTCGTGCTCCAGTTGCCACACTCCCGATCCCCGCAAGGCCGGGCGCACGCCGGCCGGCAAGGTGGTGGAACCCCTCTCGCCGACCGTGAACTCGGCGCGGCTCACCGACCGGCGGGAGGTGGAGAAGTGGTTCACGCGAAACTGCAAGCAGGTGATCGGGCGGGAGTGCACGGCCGAGGAGAAGGGCAATTTCGTCACCTGGATGCTCGGGACCTGAGGAGGAATGGACATGCTCGCCACCCGGATCATGCTGGGAATCGCAGCCACCGCTGCGGTCGCGGTGCTCGCAACGGCCACCACGGCACGCGCCACGCCGGTGACCCCCGACCCCGCGGCCACGCCCCTCTACCGGAAGGAGTGCGGCTCCTGCCACCTCGCCTTCCCGCCCCGCATGCTCGCCGCCGAGGGCTGGACGCGCATCCTGGGTGGCCTCGAGCGCCACTTCGGCCAGAACGCGGAGATCGATGCGCCCACCCGCAACCTCCTGGCCGCCCATCTCGTTGCCGGCGCCGGCGATCCCGGCGACGCAGGCAGCGCCTCAGCCCGCATCACCGAGACTCCCTGGTTCCGGGATGAGCACGAGAAGGCGGCGCGTGCGGTGTCCCGGCCGTCGGTCCGCACCCTGGCGAACTGCGCGGCGTGTCATCCTGGGGCCGAGGCCGGGGATTTCGACGAGTACCGGGCGAAGATCCCCCGGAACTGACGAGATGCGCATCCTGGTCGTCGAGGACGCGCGGGCGCTGGCCCGCTCCATCGCCGATGGGCTCTCCGAGGAGGGCTACTCGGTGGACCTCGCGCACGACGGCGAGGAAGGGCTGCACCTGGCCACGGAGATCGCCTATGACGGCATCGTCCTCGACCGGATGCTGCCCGGCCTCGACGGCCTCACCGTGCTCCGGCGGCTGCGCCGGGGAGGACGGCGAACGCCGGTGCTGCTCCTCACGGCTCTCGGGGAGCTGCACGATCGCGTGGCCGGGCTCGACGGGGGGGCCGACGACTACCTCGTGAAGCCCTTTGCCTTCGAGGAGCTGGTGTCGCGGGTACGGGCGCTCGTTCGACGCGGCCTCGGGCAGGCGGACAACCGGATCGTTCTGGGAGTCCTGGAACTGGACCTGGGGGCCCGCGTCGCCTCGGTCGGGGGCGTGGTCCTGGACCTGACGGCGCGGGAGTTCGCCCTCGTGGAACTGTTCGCGCTCTCGCCGGGGAAGACCTTCTCCCGGACCGCGATCGCCGAGAAGCTCTACTCGGAGGAGGCCGACCTCGACAGCAACGTCATCGACGTCTTCGTCGGGAGGGTGCGGCGCAAGCTGGATGCGGCCGGGATGGCCGGGAGCGACGTCATCTGCACGCGGCGAGGCGAGGGGTACCGCCTCGACCCGTCCGCGGCCGCCGCGAAGGGGAAGTGTTGACCCTCCGCGCCAAGATCGTCGCCCTCGTCGTCGGGCTCACCCTGGCGCTCCTCGGTGGCCTCGCCGCCTTCCTGGGCGGGTCCTGGTCCCGCTGGTCGCTCGACACCCTGGACACGGAGCTCGCCGGCCGCGCCGCCGCCATCGCCGCCCGGATCGAGGTGAAGCGGGACGGCAGGGTCGAGATGGAGGGGGAGGAGGGTGCGCCGCGGGACACCTCCCACCCCGTTCGCATCATCGGTCCTGCCGGGCAGATCGCGGGGTACGGCACGCTCCCCTGGCCCGCGCCGGAGCCCGGCGCCGTCACGGTACGGGGCGCGCCGGATGGCCCCTGGAGGGTGGTGACAAGGCGGCTCCCCGCCGGCGAGGACGAGCGAGGCGGGCGGAGCGGGCAACGGGAGGTGGTGGTCCAGGTGGCGGGCCAGGAAGCTCCCTTCGCGGCGCTGGGCGAGCGCTTCAGGGAGGGGCTCCTGGCGGCGCTCCTCGGCGCCTTGCTCCTGGGAGGGGTGGCAGCGGCTCTTCTCGCGCACCTCTCCCTTCGCCCCCTCCGTCGCCTGGCCACCGAGGTGGAGTCCATCGGCGCGACGATGCTCGACCGGCGGGTCGGGGAGGTCGGCCTCGACCCCGAGCTTCGACACGTGGCCCGCTCCTTCAACCAGCTGCTGGGCCGGCTCGAGCAGGCGATGCAGCGTCAGCGTCAGCTCGTCTCCCGGGCCAGTCACTCGCTGCGAACGCCCACAGCCACGATCCTCACCCGCGCCGAGGTGGCCCTTCGCCGGGACCGGTCGCCCGAGGAGTACCGCGCGGCGCTCGCCGACATCGCCGACGCGGCGCGCGAGTCGTCGACGCTGGTGACCCACCTCCTCACCCTGGCGCGCCTCGAGGAGCCGCGTGGCACCGCGGTTCGGGAGCCGGTTCCGCTCGAACCCCTGGCGGCGGAGGTCGTCCGGCTCCTGGCGCCACGCGCCGCGGAGGCTGGCCTCGCGGTCGAGGTGGACGTTCCGGGCGGTCTCGCGGTCCGGGCCGACCCGGCCACGCTTCGCGAGCTCCTGGAGGCGCTCCTCGACAACGCCCTCCTTTACACCCCGAGTGGAGGCCGGTGCGGCGTCCGTGCCGAGCCGGGCGCGGGCACCGTCTCGCTCTCGGTCTGGGACACCGGCCCGGGCATCCCCGAGGCCGAGCGCGGCCAGGTGCTCGACCGCTTCTTCCGCGGCGCCGCCGCCCAGGCGTCCGGTCGTCCCGGGAGCGGACTGGGGCTCGCCATCGTCAAGGCCATCGCGGACGCCCACGGCGCACGGCTCTCGCTCGGGGATCGTCCAGGTGGCGGCGCGGTCTTCTCGGTGGAACTTTCCCTCGGGGAGGACGGGACGGTCAGCGGGCCGGCGCCGGTCGGAGGCAGCCGACGAGGCGCGAGACGCACGCGACCGTGATCGCCACGGCGACCAGGCCGGCCGAGAGCCATCCGATCCGGCTCCAGGCCTGTGCGGCGGTCGCTCCCGCCCCGAGCCGGGAGCCGATCCAGAGCAGGAGCGGGACCTGGACGCAGGCCGCGGCCGCGTCGAGCAGGAAGAACCGGCCCACCCCCAGGCCGGAAAGGCCCGCCGCGAGGTAGACGGGGCCGCGGACGAGCGGGGTGAAGCGGGTGACGAGGACGACGATGGGACCGTGGCGGCGCAGGGCGGCCGCCGCCGCCGCCACCCACGGGGAGGAGAACGTGCGACCCAGCGCGCCGCCCCGTCCCAGCCGCTTCCGGGCCAGTCCTCCGAAGAAGACCGCCGTGGAGTTGGCGGG
>JBAXVO010000292.1:0-4156 GCA_037129355.1 Deltaproteobacteria bacterium
GGTAAGGGTCCGGATGGGGGCGAGCAGCCGCGGCGACACCAGCGCGGCTCCAACCCCCACGGAGAGGGCGAGCAGCGTGTAGATGACGATGGAGGCCACCGTCCGCGACTCCTCGCGCCCTGCGGCGAGGACGAGCTCGCTGGTGTGGCTCTCCAGCGCGGCCTGGAGGAGCTTCACGTCGATGGCGAGCGCCTTCTCCATGGTTCGCGCCGCCTGGAGGCTCGCCTCGGAGGGGGGCGCCTCGCCGGCCTCGGCGGCGTCGAGGAGGGCCCGGGCCGCGCCGTCGTAGCGGGACCAGGAGGCGTCCAGCCCGTCGAGCCGCCCCACCACCTCCCGGAGGAAGGCGGCCTCCTCCGCCGAGGCGCCCTTCATGGCCCGGGCGGCCACCGCCCGCCCCTCCTCGATCTTCTCGCGCACCAGGGACGGGAAGCGGGCCCGCGCCAGCGCCACCAGGGCCCGGCGGGAGGCCGGGTCGAGCGCCCCGGCCTCGAGCAGCCGCGGCGCCACCCAGTCCTTCACGTCGATCTGGGCGGCGATCCGGGTGAGGGGAAGGTAGGCGTCCGACAGCAGGCGGAGGCTCCGCCCCAGATCGTGGAGCCGGGCGATCCCGAAGGCCGAGACCAGGGCGAACGCGGCCAGCGACACGCCGAAGGCGAGGAAGATCTTTGTGGCGACGCTGCGCAAGGCGGGAATGTAACCCGCGTTCGGTCCGCCTTGCCAAGAGGTCGGCACGGGCGTTAGCTTCGTCCCCCCATGACCGGTCTCCTCCTCTTCATCGCCCTCGCGGCGGTCCTCTCCGCCGTCTACTTCTTTGCCTCCCACCGAACCGCCACCGGCCAGCTGGCCGGGAAGGAGGAGGCGCTCAAGACCCTCCAGCAGAAGGCCGAGACGGCCGCGAAGGAGGCCGCCGCCTCCCGCGCCGAGGCCAAGGAGCGGCGCGACGAGGCCTCCCAGCTTCGCGATCAGCTGAAGGAGGCCAAGAAGAAGGCCTTCGACCAGGCCGAGGCCGTGAAGAAGGCGGCCGGCGCGCCCGCCCTGCGCGAGGAGATCGAGAAGCTCACCACCCGCCTCACCGATTCCCGGGCCGAGGCGGCCGCGGCGGCGGAGCGGGCCCGTGCCCTCGAGGCCCAGGCGCTCGGCGCCGCGCGGGAGCTGGAGCGGGGCCGGGCCGAGGCGGCCGAGGCCGTCGCGCGCGCCCACGCCCAGGCGCTGCAGGCGGCCCAGGCGGCCGCCGAGCCGCTCGCGCCGAGCCCCCCGGGAACCTCCGACGACGACGCGCTGCGCGCCGAGCTTCGCGCCGAGAAGGAGCGGGCCGACAAGGCCGAGGCCAAGCTCGCCGAGGTCCGCAAGAAGGGCGCCGATCTCGAGCGGGATCTCAAGGCGGCCAAGGGGCGGCTCGAGACCGACAAGCGGGTCTACATGGTGCAGAAGGGCGAGCTCGACATCGCCAAGGATCGGTACCTGGAACTGAAGCGGCGCAACGACGCGCTCCGCAAGGAGCACGAGGAGCTCATCGACGCCGTCCGCCAGGCCGCCCGCGAGGAGCGAAAGGCCCAGGAGAGCGCGGCCGCCGCCGGCAAGGCCCCGGCTTCCCCGGAGCCCGAGGCTCCGGCAGCGACCCCGCCCGCCGGCGAGTAGCCCCGCCGGCAAGGTCCTCGCCCCATGCAGAAGGCGGAGCGACTCCTCGATCTGGCGGCCCTGCTGCTGCGCGCCTCGGAGCCGGTCTCCTGGCGCGAGATCCAGGAGCAGTTCCCCGAGGACTACGGCGGCAGCGGCGAGGCCGCCATCCGCAAGTTCGAGCGGGACAAGGCCGAGCTGCTCGAGCTCGGCATCCCGGTCCGCTGGGTGGGCGGCGACGAGGACCTCTCGGCCGGCTACCTCGTCGACAAGGAGGACTTCTACCTCCCCGACCTGAAGCTCGCCCCGGAGGACCTGGCGCTCCTCTACCTGGCCGGTTCCGCGGCGCTGGCCCAGCGGGCCTTCCCCTACGCGCGCGACCTGGCCCACGCCATGAACAAGCTCTCCTTCGCGGCCCGCGCGCCGGGCGCGTCGGAGGTGGCGGCGGTGGCCTCGCTCCAGCTCTCGGCCGACGACGCCGAGGAGGACGCCCGGGCCGAGTCGTCGGCGCGGCTCGAGGCGCTCTCGGCGGCGGTGGCCGCGAAGAAGCGGGTGCACATCGTCTACCTCGGGGCCGAGCGGCGCGCGCGGACCGAGCGCGACGTCGATCCCTACGGTCTCTACCAGCGGGGCGGCGCCTGGTTCCTGGCCGGCTTCTGCCGGCTGCGGGAGGACATCCGCAGCTTCCACCTCGGGCGGATCGTCTCCGTCGAGGTGAACCCGGCCGCGCCGCGCACGCCCGACTTCACCGTGAGGAAGGGCTTCTCGCTGGCCGACCTGGCCACCCGCGAGTCCTGGGAGTTCGGGGTCCACGCGCCGGTCCGCTGCCGGGTCCGGCTCGACGGCCCGGCCAGCCCCGAGGAGCGGGACACCTTCGGGCCGCGGGCCACCTGGAAGGAGTCCGACGGGGGCGTGGTGGTGGAGGTGGAGGCCCAGAACCAGGAGGCGCTGCTGCGCCACGTGCTCTCGCTGGGCGACCGTGCCGAGATCCTGGCGCCCCGGCCGCTGCGCGAGAAGGCCCGCAAGGTGCTCGCCGCGCTGGCCCGGAGGGTCTCGTGACCCGCAAGGCCGCCCCGCCCAAGGCCGACGCGCGCGACCGGCTGCGGCGGGTCCTCTTCCTCGTGCCCTACGCGGTCCGCCATCCCGGCGTGCCGGTGCGCGACCTGGCCCGCCGGTGCGGCGTCTCCGAGAAGCAGATCCTCGAGGACCTCGACTTCCTGCTCGGCGTGGGCTGCCCCCCGTTCGCCCCCGACGACTTCCTCGACCTCTACGTGGAGGGGGACCGGGTCCACGTGGCCCTGCACCAGAGCTTCTCCCGTCCGCCCCGGTTCACGGAGAGCGAGGCGGCGGCGCTGGCGGCGGCGGCCCGCGCGCTGGGCGGGGAGGGGCGCGAGCGGGTGGTGCGCGCGCTGCGCGACGCGGTCCCGAAGGACCGGCGCGCCATCTTCGAGGAGCTCCTGGCCTGCATCTTCGCCGGGTCGCCCCCGGCGAAGGACTCGCTGCTCGGACGGATCGAGCAGGCCATCGCCGAGCGGCGCGCCCTGCGCATCCGCTACTTCACCGCCACCCGCGGCGAGGAGAGCGTGCGGGTGGTGCACCCGTACACGCTCGCCCAGCGGCTCGGCCACTGGTACCTGTGGGGGCACGACGAGGGGCGCGGCAAGGCGCTGCCCTTCCGGCTCGACCGCATCCGGGAGTGCGCCGTCGACGAGAAGCGCTTCGAGCCGCCCACCGACGCCGAGCTCGCCCGGGGCCGGCTCTTCTCCGAGGCGAGCGGCCCCCCGGTCAAGCTGCGGCTCGGGCCCCTGGCCGCGGCCTGGGCGCTCGCCCGGCCCGGGCAGTGGCGGGTGTTGAAGCGGGACCGGAAGGGCGGGGCGGTGGTCGAGGTCCCCGGGGTGAGCGACGAGTGGGCCACCCGGTTCGCCCTCTCCTTCGGTGGCGACGCCGAGGTCCTCGGCCCTCCGTCGGCCAGGCGTCACTTCGGCGACGCGGTGAGGCGGGCGCTCGCGCGGTACCCTTGAGGGGCTGTCCCAGGTAAGTGCCCGTGCGGGTTACCCCTGAACTGGTGTCGTGACCCCGGGGTGCGACCCGACCCCGCCGACCGACGCTGGAATTGCTGGATTTTTTCCGGCACGACTCGCGCACCATGTCCGTCCAGAGGTGCAACTTGTCCAGAGTGCTCATCGTCGATGACGTGGAGATCGTGCGGAAGGCGTTGCAGGTCGGCGTCCAGAAGCTGGGACACGAGGCGGAAGGTGCCTCGGACCCCCTGGTGGCCCTGGAACTCGCCCGCCTGCACCCGCCCGACCTGGCGCTCGTCGACTACCGGATGCCCGGAATGGACGGCGTCGCCTTCTTCGGCGCGCTGAAGAGCCAGCTCGGCGACAAGTGCCCCAAGGTGCTCTTCGTCTCGGCGACGCCCCCCGAGGAGGTCCGGGAGAAGTTGCTGCCGACGGGGCTCGTCCCGGAGGGCTTCGTGCGGAAGCCCTTCCACCTGGACGACCTCTGGAAGACCGTGAAGGACGCCCTCGCCCACTAG
>JBAXVO010000293.1:0-4155 GCA_037129355.1 Deltaproteobacteria bacterium
CGAGCCGAAGGCGGCGAAGGGGTCGTCGTGGAGGGCGTGCCCGGGGCTCGAGCCGGGCTCGGAACCGGGTCCGCCCACCTCGAGCACCCCCGTCGGCCAGCCACCGGTCCCGGTGGGTTCGTGGGGGATCGCGGGGGGGGGCGGCGGCGGCGCGTGCACCGGAATGGGTGCAAGGACGGGCTCCGGCGGGGGCGCGGGTACCACCGCGAAGGTCTGGCCGCACCGGCTGCACCGGATCCGCGCGCCTCGGGGTCCGATCTTTTCGTCGGCGACCCGGAACCGGGTGTTGCACGCGGAGCAAGCGACGATCATGCCGTGATTCCTGGGTTCCCCGGCGCAACCGTAGCACCGCTCCCCCTTGACACCAAGCGTCGAGCCGAGAACAATGCCGCAGTGCGGCAGGGTTTTGCCCACGATCCCACGCGAGGGGCCGAGATTTCCGATGACTGACCAGCAGACGGTGGAAGCGGACGCGACCTCTTTGGGGCGTGAACCGAAGGTGATCAAGCGCTACGCGAACCGCAAGCTCTACGACACCGTCGAGTCACGGTACGTCACGCTCGACGAGATCGCCGAGATGGTGAAGGCGGGGACCGAGGTCCGGATCGTCGACAACCGGACCAAGGAAGACCTCACCAGCGTCACCCTCGCGCAGATCATCTTCGAGGAGGAGAAGAAGACCTCCAAGATGAGCCTTCGCACCCTGAAGGACCTCATCCGGCACGGCAGCGAGCGGGCCCAGCAGTTCGTCGACGTGGCCCAGGCCGACCTCCGCGACAAGGTCCAGACCCTCATCCCCCGGGTCCAGGCCACCGGCGACCGCGCCAAGGACATGGTGGCCGCCTCCCAGGAGGCCGTCTCCCAGTTCCAGCGCCGCATCGACGAGCGGGTGCGCGCCGCCATGGACGGGGTGGCCAACCTCCCCGAGCTGCGCAAGGACCTCCAGAGCCTGACCGCCCGGCTCGAGGACCTCGAGCGGCGGCTCTCCGACCTCGACCGCTAGCGCGGTCTAGCCGCCGGTGGGAGCCGGCCGGTCCCAGGCGACGCGGGCGATCTCCGCCAGCGCGAGGGCGCCGCTCGACCGGGGCGCGTACTCGAAGATGGTCCGGCCGTGGCTCTGGGCCTCGTCGATCTTCACCGAGAAGCCGAGCGGGGGGGCGAGCCTCCCCGCGAAGCGCTCCTGCAGCTTGGCCAGGATCTCGCCGGCGAGCTGCGTCTTCCGGTAGAGCGTGGGAACGACCAGCGTGACCTCGGGCGCGCGACCGGTCTCGCGGCGGAGCACATCCAGGCTGGCCAGGATCTCCGCGCAGCCGTCGAGCGCCAGGTAGGTGAGCCCCACCGGCAGCACCACCTCGGTGGCGGCGCGCAGCACGTTCTCGGTGATGAGCGACACCGAGGGGGGCGCGTCGATGAGCACCGCGTCCCAGGTGCCCTCGGGCACGTCGTCGAGCCGCTGGCGGAGCCGGTCGGCGCGGTCGTGGAAGGAGGCCACCTCGACCGGGAAGCCGGCCAGGTCCTTGTTGGCGGGGAGGAGGTCGAGCCCGGGGACGCCGGTGGGGCGGGCCACGT
Source organism: Deltaproteobacteria bacterium (assembly GCA_037129355.1). Classification (GTDB taxonomy): domain Bacteria; phylum Myxococcota; class Myxococcia; order Myxococcales; family Anaeromyxobacteraceae; genus CAIOAK01. The sequence continues at coordinate 1,570 of JBAXVO010000293.1, forward strand.
CCCTCACCGAGAGCACGTCCCCGAGCAGCACGTCGCGGATGGTGGGGGAGAGCCCGCGCACGTCGACGCCGAGCGCCTTGCCGGCGTGCCCCTGCGTGTCGAGGTCGGCGACCAGCACCCGCTTCCCGCGCTCCACGGCGATCCAGGCGGCCGTGTTCACGCAGAGCGTGGTCTTGCAGGTGCCGCCCTTCTCGTTGACGAAGGCGATGCGCCGCATGTCCTTGGGTTCCGGCGGCGGGCGCTCAGCCCGCGGAGCCGCCCTGCCCTTCCTCGGGCTCGTCCTCGCCCTCGTCCCGGTCCTTGACCTCGTCGCCCTCGTCGTCGCCCTCGCGCGCCTCGGCGCGGGCCAGGCGGGTGGAGAGTCCGTCGAGGAGCTCCTCCATCTCGACCAGCCTGCGCTTCAGCTCGTCGAGATCGCGGGAGGACGGGACCTGGGCGGCCTCGAGCGCCGCACGGGCCACCCGGTCGATGCGCTCGCGGGCCTCGCCGGCGGCGGCGAGGAGCGTCTGGAGCGCGGCGCCGGCCACTTCCGGGGAGAGCACGCGCCCCACCTGGCGCTCGCCGGCCGCGCGCGCCTGGCGCAGGAGAGGATGATCGAGGAGCGAGCGGAGCATGTGGACATCTCCCCCCCCCGACGTTAGCTTGTCAAGCGTCGTGTCCGGCTCCGACTTGCTCGATCGCCGCCTCGTCGTGGTCACGGGCAAGGGAGGGGTCGGGAAGTCGACCGTCTCCGCCGCCCTGGCCATGCTCGCCGCCCGCCGCGGCAAGCGCGTCCTCGTCGCCGAGGTCGACGCCCGCGAACGCGTGGCCCCCATGCTGGGCGGCCGCCCATCCGGCCCGGTGATCCGCGAGGTCCTCCCCGGCATCTCCACCGTCGACGTCGACCCGCGCCACGCGCTCGAGGAGTACGCGCTCATGGTGGTGAAGGTCCGGGCCATCTACCAGGCCGTGTTCGAGAACCGGGTGGTGCGCTTCTTCCTGCGCGCCGTGCCCTCGCTCGCCGAGACGCTCATGCTCGGCAAGATCCTGCACGAGGCCCGGTCGGAGGCGCACGGCCGGCCCCGCTGGGACCTGGTGGTGGTGGACGCCCCGGCCACCGGCCACGCCGTGCAGCTCCTCGGCGTCCCCCGGGCGCTCCTCGACACCGTGCCGGGCGGCCCGCTCCGGCGTGACGCGGAGTGGATGCAGGCCCTGCTCTCCGACCCGGTCCGGACGGCGGTCGCGCTCGTCTCCCTGCCCGAGGAGATGCCGGTCACCGAGACGGCCGAGCTCGACGCCCGGATCGGAAAGGAGCTCGAGCTCCCCCGGGGGCCGGTCTTCCTGAACGCCATGCCCCGGGAGCTCTATACCGAGGGTGAACGGGACCAGCTGCGTGCGGTCATGGGGTCGCCGTCCCCGCTCGGGCCGGCGGCCCGCGCCGCGGTCCTCCAGGCCGAGCAGCGCGAGCGCGCCTCCGCCCAGGCGGCGCGGCTGCGCGAGCTGGTGGGTCGCCCGCTGGTGCCGCTCCCCCTGCTCGCCTCCGACCGGTGGGGGCGGCGCGCCGTGGAGCGCATCGCCGACGCCATGGAGGGGCAGATCTGATGGGCGCGCTCCTCCACTCGCTCGAGGGCAAGCGGGTCGCCGTGGTGGTCGGCAGCGGCGGCGTGGGCAAGACCTCGGTCTCCGCGGCCATCGCCCTCTCCTGCGCCATGGAGGGCGGGCGCGCGCTGGTCTGCACCATCGACCCGGCCCGGCGCCTCGCCACCGCGCTCGGGCTGGGGACGCTCGGCAACGCCGAGGCGCTCGTCCCCCCGGAGGCCTTTGCGCGGTCCGGGCTCGCGCCGCGGGGACAGCTCTTCGCCATGATGCTCGACGTGAAGCGCACCTGGGACGACCTGGTGGCGCGCCACGCCCCCGACGCGGCGACCCGCGACCGCATCCTCGGCAACCGGGTCTACCAGCAAGTTTCCGGGGCCCTGGCCGGCTCGCAGGAGTACATGGCCATGGAGAAGCTCTACGAGCTCTCCACCGAGCGGGACTACGACCTCATCGTCCTCGACACGCCACCCACCTCCCACGCGCTCGACTTCCTGGAGGCGCCCGACCGCATCCTCGACTTCGTGGGGAACGAGACGGCCCGGAAACTCTTCGCCCCGGCCATCGACGCGGGGCGCTTCGGCGCCCGCCTCCTGCAGGCCGGGACCGGGTTCGTCGCCAAGACCCTCTCCCGCTTCACCGGCTCGGACGTGCTCTCCGACGTGGGGGACTTCCTCGGCCAGTTCCAGGGCATGTACGACGGGTTCAAGGAGCGGGCCTCGGCGGTCCGGACGTTGCTCACCCAGCCCGAGGTGGGCTTCGTGCTGGTGGCGAGCCCGAGCCCGCTCTCGGTGGACGAGGCCCTCTTCTTCCACGACCACCTGCGCAAGGCCGGCATGCCGGTGGCGGGAGCGGTCTCGAACCGCGTCACCCCGGACCTGTGGCCGTTCCCGGGCGGGACTCCGGGAGCGGAGGCGATCTCCGCTGCGCTCTCCGCCGCGCTCGCCTCCACGGGTCCCGGCACCGAGGACCTGGCGGCCCGCCTCGCCCTCACGCTGCAGGAGCACCAGG
>JBAXVO010000294.1:0-4102 GCA_037129355.1 Deltaproteobacteria bacterium
CGGCTACCCGGTCGAGCAGGCCGCCAACGGGGAGATCGCGCTGCGGCGCATCGCCATCGAGCAGCCCGGCGTGGTGCTGCTCGATCTCAAGATGCCGGTGCTCGACGGATGGGGCGTCGTCGAGCGGATGCGCAAGGACTCGACCACGGCCCACATCCCCATCCTCCTCCTGTCGGCGTACGGGTTCGAGTGGGAGTCGGAGCTGCTCGGGGCGCAGGGCTTCATCCCCAAGAGCGTGGGGATGGAGGAGATCCTGGACCGGATCCGGCGCATCGCCGGAGCACCGCCCATGCACCACTAGGCAGGGAGAGGAATCGGCCACCATGTACCTCGTCGTCCTGTTCGCCCATTCGATCGTCCGCTGGGTCGTCCTCGGCTGCGCCGTCTGGGCCGTCCTCTCGGCGCAGTCGGGGATGCGCGCCGGCCGCGCCTGGACCCGCCGGGCCCGCGTCCCCGGGGTGGTCCTCGCCGCGGCCGTGGACGTCCAGCTCCTGCTCGGGATCTCGCTCTGGCTCTTCCTGTCGCCCCACGCCATCACCCAGGGTGCGCGCTCCCATTACTGGACCTTCGCCCACCCGCTCCTCGGCCTCGCGGTGGTGGCGCTCGTCCACGTGGGCAGCGTCCGGGTCCGGCGGATGCTCGACGACGGAATGCGCTGGCGGACGGCGGCGCGGTACTACCTGGGCGCGCTCGTCCTGGTGGTGCTGGCCATCCCCTGGCCGATCGCCGGGATGGGGCGCCGGCTCCTCCCCTTCTAGGGCTCGGCCTACGCCGGGCCGCCCTTGCCGCCCCGCTTGGGCCAGTGGATCGCCGGCCGGAGCGTCTCCGGGGCCCGTTCCAGGAGCGTGGCCGGCTTCACCGACCCCTCCCCGTAGCGATCCGCCAGCGCGTCGAGCGCGGCGTTGAGCGCGTCCCGCTTCCCCCGGGCCTCCCCCGCATCCTCGGCGGGAGCGGCGCCGAAGAGCCCCAGCTGGCCGGAAGGGTGCTCCTCCTCGCCGAACCCGGAGACGGTGACCCCGGTGAGGCGCACCTCCCGGTCGAGGCCGGCCCGTCCCAGGTCCTCGCGGATGGCGCGGTAGATCTCCCCCCCGTCGTCGGTGGGGTGGGGCAGGGTCGATCGCCGGGTGACCTGCTCGAAGTCGGCGAACTTCAACTTGAGCGTCACCACCCGGCCGCGCAGGCCGGCCTCCCGGAGCCGGCGCGCCACCCGGACGCTCTGGTCGAGGAGCTGGGGGAGGAGCGCCTCCTCGCCGGACAGGTCCCGCTCGAAGGTGTCCTCGGCGCCGACCGAGCGGGCCTCCTCGTCCGGGATCACCGGGCGCGGGTCGATCCCCGCCGCCAGCGCGCGCATGTGCGCCCCCGCCGATCCGAACCGCTCCACCAGCACCTGCTCCGGGAAGCGGGCCAGCTCGCCGATGGTGGCGACGCCCAGGGCGCGGAGCGCCTGCTCGGTGACCTTCCCCACGCCCCACAGGCGCGAGACCGGAAGCGGCGCGAGGAAGGCCGCGGTGGTCCCGGGCGGCACGGCCACGAGCCCGTCGGGCTTCCCCAGGTCGGAGGCGATCTTCGCGGCCATCTTGCAGTCGGCCACCCCCGCCGAGACGGTCAGCCCCGCCGCCTCCCGGACCTCCCCCTTCACCTTCCGTGCAATGTCTCCGGGCTCCCCGTGGAGGGCGCGGCTCCGGGTCACGTCGAGGAAGGCCTCGTCGAGCGAGAGCGGCTCCACGAGCGGGGTGTAGCGCCGGTAGACCCCGAAGACCGTGCGCGACAGCTCCTCGTAGCGCGGGAAGCGGGGCGGCAGGAAGACGCCCTCCGGGCAGCGGCGGCGGGCCTCGGCGGTGGGCATCGCGGAGCGGACGCCGAACCGGCGCGCCTCGTAGCTGGCGGCGCAGACCACGCCCCTCCCCGACGTGCCACCCACGATGACCGGCCGGCCGCGCAGCGCCGGGTCGTCGAGCTGCTCGACCGAGGCGTAGAAGGCGTCGAGGTCGAGGTGGAGGATGGCCGGCACGCCGATCCTCTTATCACCGGCCTGCCACGCCCGGACCGGGGTTCCCGGGCATGGATTGACCCGATCAGACCCAAGAGGGTGCAGCCCAGAGGCCGGAAATGATTATTGTAGACCCCACAAGTCCATCTTGATTTAAGTCATTTATTGAGGGACATTGTGTATCTCTCATTTTCAGGAGGTCGAGCCATGGAGATCCAAGGAACCACGACGGCCGCGGCACCGGGTGGCCGGATCGCTTCCCGGCTCTGGACGGCAGCGCGCACCGAGTTCTCGAGCCGCGGATACCACGGGGCCCGGGTGCAGGGGATCGCCAAGCGCGCCGGCTGCAACGTCGCCCTCCTCTACCGTCACTGGGCGTCGAAGCGGGCCCTCTACGTCGAGATCCTGAAGTCGATCTGGCAGGAGGGCGCGAAGGAGATCGCCGGCCAGCTCGAGACCAACAGCGGGGCGAGCGGCGTGGTCTCGGCGTACCTCGAGACGCGCATGAAGGACCCCGAGGCGAGCCAGATCGTGATCCGCGAGCTGCTCGACGGGGGGCCGTTCCTCCGGGAGATCATCGCCGCCGACCCGACCGTGGTGATCCCGATGAAGCGCGTCATCGAGGTGATGCGCCAGGGAAACGGCCATGCGCTTCGCGCCGGGGTGGACCCGGAGATGGCCGTGCTCGCGGTGGCCGGATTCGCGGCGCTGGTGGGTGCGGCCCACTCCTCCACCGAGGCGTTCTTCGAGGGCGGCGCACCGTCGAGCGAGGGCTGGAAGGCGCTCGTGACCGACGTGCTGCTGCACGGGCTCGAGGCGCACTAGCGCCTGGCGCTTGGCCGCGCCCCGGCCCGGGGATACCTTGCGGGCCATGAACGCGGACGTCCTCCTCATCGGCGCCGGCCTCCAGGGCTGCGGGGTGGCCCTGCGCCTCGCGCAGGCCGGGAGGAGCGTGCTCGTGCTCGAGCGCAGCATCCCGGGCGCCGAGGCCTCCAGCGCCGCGGGCGGGATCCTCTCCCCGGGCGTGGAGGCGGAGCCGGGCCCGTTTCACGATCTGTGCATGCAGTCGCTCGGGCGCTGGGGCGACTTCGCCGCGGAGGTGGAGCGGCTCTCCGGCTCCTGGGTGGGCTTCCGGGGCGGCGGCACGCTGGAGGTCTCGGTCGACGACCGCTTCACGCCGGTGCTGGCGAGCCGCGCGGCCGCCCTCGAGCGGGCCGGGGTCGCCGTGGAGGTCCTCGACGGGGACGCGGCGCGGCGGCTCGAGCCGGGGCTCTCTCCCGAGACCCGCGGCGCCATCTGGTTCCCGGGGGAGGCGTCGGTCGACCCGCGCCTCCTGGGGCGCGCGCTCCACGTCGCGGCCTCCCGCGCGGGCGCGCGGTTCCTCCAGGGGCAGGTGCGGGGGATCGCCGTGGAGGGTGGCCGCGCGGTGGGCGTCGACCACGAGTCGGGGCGCATCACCGCCGGCGCGGTGGTCCTCGCCGCCGGCGCCTGGAGCCTGCAGGTGTCGGGGCACGACCTGCCGGCCGGCGCGGTTCGGCCGGTGCGCGGCCAGATCGCGGTGCTCGACACCCGGCCGCCCCTCCTCTCCCGCGTGGTCTTCACCGACAAGGGCTACCTGGTCCCCCGGCCGGACGGCCGGATCCTCTGCGGCTCCACCATGGAGGAGGCCGGCTTCGAGAAGGCCGTGACCGCTGGAGGGCTCCTCCACGTGCTGCAGCTCGCTGTGGAGGCGGCGCCGGGGCTCGCCTCCGCGCCCGTCGTGGAATCCTGGTCCAACTTCCGGCCGGCCACGCCCGACGGGCTTCCCATCCTGGGACCGGGGCGCATCGCCGGGCTCTTCTATGCCACCGGCCACTACCGCAACGGCGTGCTGCTCACCCCGGTGACCGCCGACGCGGTGAGCGCGGCCGTCCTGGGGCGCCCCACCCCGGTGGACCTCACCCCCTTCGGGCCGGCGCGGCTGGCGCCGCGCGGGGGGGCCCGTTGAGGATCCTCGCCGCGGCCCTGCTCCTCGTCGCCGCCTGCACGGCGCGGGCGCCGGAGCGCTCGCCCGATGCGGCGGGCACCCGCGGGCGGACCACGCCCGCGCCCGGGGAGACGCTGGCCCGGGTC
>JBAXVO010000295.1:0-4080 GCA_037129355.1 Deltaproteobacteria bacterium
ACACCCGTCCGCCGCCCCGCGACGAGCAACGTCCCCCGCGTCGCGACGACGGCCGTCCGCCGCGTGACGAGCAACGCCCCCCGCCCCGCGGCGATCGCCCTCCCCCGGCGCGCGGTCCCCGGCAAGGCGACCTCTCGGTGCTCGTCCAGTTCGAGCCCCGCCTGGTCGCCCAGGTCGACAGGGCTGCGAACGCCACGCTCCTCGCGGGTGCGCTCGGGGCGCTCGGGCTCCTCCTGCTCGGCGCGCTCGCGATGCGCCTCCTCCGGAGGAACGAGGACTCCCTGCACCGCCTGGAGCAGGAGCGGCGCCTCGCCAGCATGGGCACGATGTCGGCGGTGGTGGCCCACGAGCTTCGCAACCCGCTGGCCGCGCTCAAGGGGCACGCGCAGTTGCTCGTCGAGGCGCTCGAGCCCCTCCCGCGCGAGAAGGCGCAGGCGGAGCGCGTGGTCGAGGCGGCCTGGCGGCTCGAGCGGCTGAGCGCGAGCCTCCTCGAACTGGCCCGGACCGGGACCCTCACCCGCGAGGAGGTGGCTCCCGCCGACCTCGTCCGCGCGGCGATCGCCCCGTTCGACGCCGCACGCATCCGCGTGGACGACTCCCGGTCGCCCTCCCGCTGGTCGCTCGATCCCGTCCGCTTCCAGCAGGTGGTCTCCAACCTCGTCGACAACGCGCTCCAGTCGACCGCGTCGGGCGCGGTCGAGGTCCGCGTCGCCTTCGAGGAGGACCGGCTGGTCGTCGACGTGCGCGACCACGGCCCTGGCGTTCCGGCGGCCGACCGGGAGCGGATCTTCGAGCCGTTCGTCACCACCCGCGCGAAGGGCGTGGGGCTCGGGCTCGCCGTGGCGCGCCAGGTCGTGGCGCTCCACCAGGGAACGCTCGACGTGGTCGACGCACCCGGGGGCGGCGCCTGCTTCCGCATCCGGATCCCGCCGGCGTGAGGCCGGGCACGGAGCGTGCAGTGCTTCGGGGGAGACGTTCACCCTCATCGAGGTCCACATGAAGACCCTGCTCCGTTCCGTCCTCGTCGTCGTCGCCCTCTCCTCCACCGCATTCGCCCAGCAGTCCACGTCGTCGCAGCAGGGCGCCTCGGGAGCCCAGGGGCCGAGCGGCCCCTCCCGGGGCGGCGCCCCCCGGACGCCGCCGCCCGAGGCCGTCGCCGCCTGCTCGGGGAAGAGCGCCGGGGCCTCCTGCACGTTCCAGCACAAGGATCGAACCGAGACCGGCACCTGCTTCACGCCCGACGCCTCCCAGGCCATCGCCTGCAAGCCCGTCCGTCCCCCGCGGGACGAGGCGACCACGTCCACCCGCTGAGTGTAGAGTCGAGCCATGGCGCGCCTGCTGATCGTCGACGACGATGAAGGGCTGCGGTCGTTCCTCGAGGCGGCGCTCTCGAGCGACGGGCACGAGGTCACCGTCGCCGTCGACGGCGCCGACGCGCTGCGCCGGCTCGACGCCGCGGGCTTCGACCTCGTCCTCACCGACCTCAAGATGCCCGGCGTGGACGGGCTCGCGGTGCTGCAGCACGTCCGGGCCGAGCACCCCGGCACCCAGGTCATCCTCCTCACCGCCTTCGGGACGGTGGAGACCGCGGTGGAGGCCATGAAGGGGAGCGCCTGCGACTTCCTCCAGAAGCCGGTGGGCAGCCCACGACAGCTCCGCCTGGTCGTCTCGCGCGCCCTGGAGCGGCGGTCCCTGCTCGACTTCCGCGAGGGCGTGGCCCGGCAGGCGGGAGACGAGCCCCCGCTCACCTGGGGCGCGAAGGCCATGACGCCGGTGGTGGACGCGCTCGCCAAGGTGGCCCGCACCGAGGCCACCGTGCTCCTGACCGGCGAGAGCGGCGTGGGCAAGGAGGTGGCGGCCCGCGCCGTCCACCGCTGGAGCCCGCGGGCCTCGGGGCCGTTCGTGGCGCTCAACTGCGCCGCGGTCCCGGAGCACCTCATCGAGAGCGAGCTCTTCGGCCACGAGAAGGGCGCGTTCTCGGGAGCGGTGGCGCAACGGCGCGGACGCATCGAGCACGCCGCGGGGGGAACCTTCTTCCTCGACGAGGTCGGCGAGCTCCGCATCGACCTGCAGGCGAAGCTCCTCCGGGTGCTCCAGGAGCGCACCTTCGAGCGGGTCGGCGGCCACCGCACGCTGGCGGCGGAGGTCCGCTGGGTCGCGGCGAGCAACTGCGACCTCGAGGCGATGATCCGGGACGGAAGCTTCCGCGAGGACCTCTACCACCGTCTGGCGGCCTTCCCCGTGCGACTGCCTCCGCTCCGGGAACGGCCCGAGGACATCCTCCCGCTGGCCGAGGTCCTGCTCGGGGAGGTGTGCCGCGACCTGAAGCGCCCCCTCCTCACGCTCTCCGATAGCGCCCGAGCGGCGCTGCTCAGCGCGCCCAAGTTCGGGGACCGGGCCGAAGCGGGACTCTTGTTTACGATCGGAAGCTCCGGCGAGCCGAAGGGCGTGGGGTTGACCCACCGCAACATTCTGGCCAACTGCGCGCAGATCTCTTCGCTCTCGATTTTGCCGGAAACCTGCTCGTTGCTCGGCAGCCTGCCGGTGTTTCACAGCTTTGGTTTCACCGTCACACTCTGGTATCCGATCCTGCGGGGCTGCCACGTCGTCACCGTGCCGAGTCCGCTCGACACCCGGAAGATCGTCGACGCCATCGCCCAGGAGAAGGTGACGGTGATGGTGGGGGCACCGACCTTCATTCGCCCCCTGTTGAAGCGGGCGCGACCGGAGGAGCTGAAGTCGCTCGATTTGGTGGTGACCGGGGCGGAGAAGCTGCCCGACGAATTGTACCGGGCGTTTCTCGAGACGTTTCACATCGAGATTCTGCAGGGCTACGGGCTGACGGAGACCACGCCGGCGGCCAACATCAACCAACCGCATCCGCCGGTGGTGGTCTCGACCAACGAGCCGCAGACGGGCAAGCTCACCGGTTCCGTCGGCCGGATGATGCCGGGAATGACGGCGCGCATCGTGAATCCGGAAACCTGGGAGGAACTGCCCTTCTCGGAGACGGGGCTCGTGCTCTTCCGCGGGGCCAACGTGTTTGACGGTTACGTCGGCGACCTCGGCAAGACGCGGGCGGCGTTTTACGACGGCTGGTTCATCACGGGCGATTTGGGCCGGTTCGACGACGACGGCTTCCTGTTCATCGAGGGCCGGCTGTCGCGGTTTTCCAAAATCGGCGGTGAGATGGTGCCGCACGGCACGGTGGAGATGAAGATCATCGAAGCCTTTGGCTGGGATCAAGCGGACAGCCCGTCGGTCTACGTCACGGGCATCACGGATGCCACCAAGGGCGAGGCCCTGGTGCTGTTGGCGACACATGAGGTGGTGCCGGAGGTGTTACGGGCCAAGCTGGTCGAATTGGGTGTGCCGAATCTTTGGGTGCCGAAGATCATTCACCGGGTGGACCGGATTCCGATGCTCGGCACCGGCAAGACCGATTTCAAACAGTGCCGTGAACTGGCCCTGGAGGCGTTGAAGTAGGATGGGCGCGGGATGTCGGGCAGGTGATCGAGGAGCGGCGGAGCAGGTTTGTTCGCTGTGAGTTTGTCTTCCGCTGTGCTCGTGCCCGGGCGGCCGGAAGGATGGGCGTTGTCAGCTGGAGTGCTCGGGCTCCCTTCGGGATTGGGCCGGTGCTGGGTGCCCCCGCTCGCAAGGAGCAGAGGGTTTTAGTTGTTTCCTCTGTGCATGATCGCCATGGTGGCAATCGAACCAGTGCGACCTTCCGCGCTTTGGTCCCGATGCCCACCGACCAGATTGTACCTCCTGCTCAACTCGGGCCCCTGTCGATCATCGTGGCCGACGACGTGGTCGAAATTCAAACGCTGCTGGAATTCTGGCTGCGCGAGGCGGGGTGCACGGTGCTCTGTGCGTCCACCGGCAACGAGGTTGTCCGGATGGCCCGGCGCCAGCATGTCGACCTGGTAATCACCGACGTGATCATGCCGGATGGAGACGGGCTCGATGTCATTCTCGACTTGAAACGATGCCGCCCGCAGGCGCGCGTGCTCGCCATCTCCGGCGGCGGTCGCTGCCTGCAGGCGGCCGAATGCCTGAAATTCGCGAAGGGCCTCGGCG
>JBAXVO010000296.1:0-4068 GCA_037129355.1 Deltaproteobacteria bacterium
CCGTGGGCCCGCCGAGCCAGACGCCGCTCCGCATCCTCTACGATCACCAGATCTTCGACTCGCAGATCCACGGTGGGATCTCCCGCTATTTCGTCGAGCTGCTCCGGGAGGCCTGGAAGGCCGGAGCCCCGCGCTGCCGGCTGGGCGCGCTCCTCTCCAACAACGACTACCTGAAGGACGCGCCCTTCCCCCGGCCGGCCCGCTTCTTCCCCGGCGTCCGCTGGCTGCGCAAGGGCAACCACCTCACGGCGGTGAACCGGCGCTGGTCGCTGCGCTGCATCGCCCGGGGCGACTTCGACCTCCTCCACCCCACCTACTACGGCACCTACTTCCTGCCCCGGCTCGGGGACCGGCGGTTCGTCCTCACCGTCTACGACATGATCCACGAGCTGCTCCCCCACACCTCCGGGTCGAGCGGCCGCACGGCGGAACGGAAGCGGACCCTCGCCGCGAGGGCGGCCGGGATCATCGCCATCTCGGAGAGCACGCGCCGCGACGCGATCCGGCTGCTCGGGCTTCCCCCCGAAAAGGTCCGGACGATCCACCTCGGAGGACCGAAGGTCCTGGAGACGGAGCTTCCCCCGCCTCCCGGGCTCGCCGATCCCTACGTCCTCTTCGTGGGGCAGCGAGGCGACTACAAGAACTTCGCCACCTTCCTCGCCGGGATGGCCCCGCTGCTCCGGGACGACGGGCGGCTGCGCGTGGTCTGCGCCGGGGGGCGGGCCTTCGACGCCGCCGAGGTCGAGGCGGCCCGGGCGCTCGGGGTCGACGGGCGGGTGCTGCACGTGGCGGGGCCGAGCGACGACTCCCTCGCCGCGCTCTACCAGCACGCCCGCGCCTTCGCGTTCCCCTCGCGCTACGAGGGGTTCGGCCTCCCGGTGCTCGAATCCTTCGCCTTCGGCTGCCCGGCGGTGCTGGCCCGGTCCAGCTCGCTGCCCGAGATCGGCGGGGAGGCGGCGTCGTACTTCGACCCGGAGAGCGCGGAGTCGATCGGGGCCGCGGTGGACCGGGTGCTCCGCGACGAGCCGCTGCGGCGGGCCATGATCGAGGCGGGGCGCCGCAGGGCCCGGGAGTTCTCCTGGGAGCGGACCGCCCGGGAGACCTGGGCGTACTACGCGGAGGTCTCGGGCGCGCTCTCGCCCGGGGCGCCGCCCGTGACCGCGTCGTAGAGCGCCCGGGCGTCGTTCTCCTCGAGCAGCGCCCGTCCGGCCCGGCGCGCACCCTCGGCGAGCCCCTCGTAGCCGGCCTCGACGGCGCGCACGGCGGAGAGGAGCGTCGCCGGCGAGGTGTCGGGAACCACGCGTCCGGCGCCGAAGCGTTCCACGACGCGCGCGCTCCAGGTGCCCTCCACGGCGACCACCGGGCACCCCGCCGTGAGCGCGTCGAGCGTCACGCCGCTCACCCGGTCCACGAACTTCCTCGCCTGGTAGGGCTGCACGCAGATGCCGCCCCGGAAGGTGCCGGCGTACTGGTCGGCCGGGAGCGGGTCGGGGAGGACCTCGATCGCCGGGTAGCCGAGCGCGCGGACCCGCTCCAGATCTACCCGGACGTCCGCCCGGTAGCGTCCGACGTCGCCGAGGTCGGCCTGGAACGCCACCGGGAGGGAGGCGCCGGTGCGGGCCAGCTCCTCGACCAGCCCCACGAACTCGCCGAACCCCTTGTCGCTGCGCGGCGCCCCCGCGAAGAGGACCCGCCGGAACGCCGACGGATCCTCCGGGGCGGTCGGGGCCTGCGAGATGGGGTAGGGGACCAACGCCGCCCGCGGGAACCCGCACTCCCGGAAGATCCCGACGACGGTCTCGGTGGGCCCCAGGATGCCGAGGCCGGGCTGGCGCCGGGCCAGCCGCTCGATGGCCTGCCGCTTCCCCGGCCGCTCGGTGAACCAGTGGAAGTAGAGGAAGAACCGGCCGGGGGGGATGGGGCGCCCGCCGGAGGCCAGGTCGAGGGCGAGGAGGTCGGTCCGCTCGGCCGTCGACACGAGGACCCGCTCGTTCCCGGCGAGGAGGCGGCGGTAGAGGAAGGGCGCCTGGATGCGGCGCAGCGCCCGGTGGAAGTGGCGGACCACCTCGACGCCGGGGGGGAGCCCGGGGAGGGAGGCGCCCCGGGCCGCCCAGAGCCGGATCGGCGCGCCGCCGGCGGCGCGGCAGAGGCTCAGGTTGAAGCTGTAGCAGTGGCCCCGCTGGTCCTTCAGCGTGGGTTCGACGACGTGGATCACGTCGGCCTCCCGGACGAGCGCGGAATGTAGCACGTGATCCCGATGCGGTAGGCTGGGCGCATGGCGCCGCGATCGAGATCGTCCCCCGAGGACCGCCCCCGGCCGCTCCTGCGGGGGGTGTTCCACCTGCTCGCGGCGATCGGCGCGCTCCCCGCGGCGGCCTGGCTCGTGTCGGGCGCCGGCAGCCCCACCGCCGAGTTCGGGGCCGGGGTCTACGGCGCATCGCTCGTCGTGCTGTTCACGACCAGTTCCATCTACCACCGGGTCTACTGGACCGATCCCGTGCTCCGCAAGGCAGTGGGGCGCATCGACCACTCGGCCATCTTCGTCCTCATCGCCGGGACCTACACCCCCTTCTGCCTCCTCATCGGACACGCCGGCGGCTACGCGCTGCTCGCCACGGTGTGGGCCAGCGCCTTCGTGGGGATGGTGATCGTGGTCTTCTTCCCGGGGACGCCGAAGCCCGTCCGCTCGGCGATCTACGTGCTGCTCGGCTGGTTCATCGTGCCCTTCCTCCCGGCGCTCCACGCCGCCCTGGGCACCGGCCCCTTCCTGCTCATCCTCGCCGGGGGCGCCTGCTACACGCTGGGTGCGGTCATCTACGCGACCCGGCGCCCCGATCCGTTTCCCACCGTCTTCGGCTTCCACGAGATCTTCCACGTGCTCGTGGTCGCGGCGGCCGCCTTCCAGTTCGTGGCGGTGACGGCGACGGTCCAGGTCATCGGCGCCGCGGGGTAGCGGCTACGGCGAGGCGGGCCGGGGGTAGAAGATCATCGCCACCACGCCGGGGATGTACTTGAGGTCGGCCCGGTCGGGCCCCCGGTTCCAGCGGGTCTGGCGCATGTCGATGAAGCTGTCGTCCTGGGTGTCCTCGAGCGGCGCGCCCCACTGCTTCACCAGCGCCTCGCGGAGGCGGGCGTAGCCGTCGGCGTCGACGTACTTCTTCTGGGGCGTCCGCAGGCTGACGAGCGCCAGCTTCCCGCCGGCGAAGATGAAGCGGACGTCGAAGGTGAGCCCCTCGAAGGCGAAGCCGTCGATGCCCACCCCGATGGTGTTGCCGTCGGCGAGCTTCACCTCGGGAGCGATGCGGGTCGCCTCCTTCGGGAAGGCGGCGAGCACCTCGTCCGGGGTCATCCCGAACCGGGCGCCGCGCCAGCCTCCCGTGGGGGCCGGCTCGGCCGCGGAGGCGGGAGCGCCCGGGGAGGCGAGGGCGAGGACGGCGGCCACGGCGACGGGGAGGATGCGCATGGCGCCATTCTACCCGCGGGAGCAGGTCCCTCGCGCGCGGCGCGGCGTCGGTTATCATCGGGACATGGCATGGAATCGGCTGCGACCGCTGGCCCTGGCCGGCCTTCTCCTCCTCGGTACCCCCACGGCGGCCGAGGAGCCCACCCCGGACCCGTTGCCGGTCCCGGCCGGTTCGCCGGAGGATCGGGCCCTCTGGAAGGCGACTGGCGACGTGGGCAACGAGCTCACCTCGGTGCGCTACACGGGCAACGCCCTCCACTGGAAGATCAAGACCGACGACCTGCACGCCCGGCTGGAAGGCGCCGCCAGGGCCGACCCGGCCGCGGCGAAGCGGCTCGACGAGATCCGCAAGCAACTCGCCGCAGCCCAGGCCGCCAGCTACGCCGACCTCACCGGGAAGTGGCCCATCGACCCCACGCGCGCCTGCCAGTACGACCAGATGCTCCTGGGAAGCGCGATGGAGGTGGCGGCGACCCGGGGCGACCAGTCCCAGCTGGGGCCGGCGCGGGCCGCCGCGACCCGCTGCCTGGACCTGGGCAAGGCCACCCTGGTCCGGGTGAAGCGCTCGACCGAGGAGCTCGCCCGGGCCGTGACGGCCGCCGAGG
>JBAXVO010000297.1:0-4054 GCA_037129355.1 Deltaproteobacteria bacterium
GCGGCGATAGACCAGGGGCCCGAGTTCCCGGTAGAGGTCAGCGACCCTGTTCCCTGCGATTGGCGTCATGGACCTGCATGTAGGCGGGGGTACTCCTCGTCCGCACGTTCCGTCAGCGCGGGACGATTTTCGCTTTGAAGTTATTATAATTACATATGTAAACGGAAACGGAAGACGGAGTCCCGAAGGGTCGAACCCCGCGCCCGCGGCACGGATCACCCGTCTTCATGCGGGAAAGAAGTAATTGACATAGATCATGAAAGTACTCCCGACGGACTCCGGACGGGGGAGGGCGCAATTCACTTTATGTAAAATAGCGGAGGGGAGGCCCCTCTTGGGGCCAGGCGATGGATCGTGCAGTATCGGTCCATCAGCATCAGGGAGGTCACGTGGACGACAGGACGCCGCCAGCGGGACTCTCGGCCGATCAACTTCGCTCGGCCGTCGACTTCGCCATCTCCTCTCGGCGCAGCATCCGCGCCTTCCTCCCCAGGCCCGTGCCCCGGGAGGAGATCGCGTCGATCCTCGCCGTGGCGAGCCGCGCGCCATCCGGGACCAACACCCAGCCGTGGAAGGTGCACGTCCTCACCGGCGAGGCGAAGGCGCGCCTGTCGGCAGCCATCCTCGCCGCCTACGAAGACCCCGCCGTGGCGGGCACGCACGCGGACGAGTGGGACTACTACCCGCGCGAGTGGGCGAGTCCGTACCTGGAGCGCCGCCGGAAGGTGGGATGGGACCTCTACGGCCTCCTCGGGATCGCCAAGGCCGACAAGGCGCGGATGCACGCGCAGCACGGGCGCAACTACGGCTTCTTCGACGCGCCGGTGGGGCTCGTCTTCACCATCGACCGGGGCATGCGGCAGGGGAGCTTCCTCGACTACGGCATGTTCCTGCAGGGCCTGATGGTGGCGGCCCGGGCCCGTGGCCTCGACACCTGCCCGCAGGCCGCCTTCATGCAGTTCCACCGGCTCATCGCCGGGCAGCTCGCCATCCCCGCGACCGAGATGGTGGTCTGCGGCATGAGCCTGGGCTACGCCGACCCCTCGCGGGTCGAGAACTCCCTGCACACCGACCGTGAACCGGTCGACGCCTTCACGACCTTCCACGGTTGAGCGGCAGGGGGGGGCGCGCCCCGGCCTACTTCTTCGGCGGGCCTCCCGGAGGCCTTCCGCCCGGCCCGCCCGGCTTGCGGGGGCCGCCGCCCGAGCGTCCGCCCCGGTCGTTCTTGCGATCGTCCTTGAGCGAGTCCATCGAGAACCCGCCGGTCGTGCTGCCCTTGGCGCCACGGTCGCCGCCGCCACCACCGCCGCCGCGCCCGCCGCCACGCCCCTTGCCGCGCCCCTTCTCGTCCTTGTGGGCGGTGGGGGCCTGCTTCATGTTCGACGGCAGGAAGTCGACGATGTACTGACGCTCCCCGATCACCTGGGCGCCGCGCAGCTGCTCCTCGACGCCGAAGACGCGGACCAGGCGGACGTCGCCGGTGCGCCGGCCGACCGCCTTGAGCGCGGCGCGGAGCATCGCGAGCCGGTCGCCGCTGCAGCCGGTGGCCTTCGCGACCGCGTCGTCGAGGATGGCCTTCACCGTCTCGCTCTCGGCGTCGGGGTCGAGCTTCGCGGCCGGCTCGGCGGGCGCTGCCTCGGCAGGTGCCGTCTCGGCAGGTGCCGCTTCCGCGGACGGCTCCGTATCGGTCGCCACCTCGGCGACGGCCTCGGGCGAGGCCGGGGCGGCATCCGCCGGCGCCTCGGCCGGCGCGCCTTCCTCGGGCGCGGGCGCCACGACGACAGCGGGGGTCACCGGCGTCTCCTCCCGGGGGAGGGAACGCCGCGCCTCGGCGACCGCGGCCGCCGCCGTTCGAACCAGGGATCCGCTGAGCTCGGTGAGGGTCTTCATGTGCATCCCATACACCGTTCCGGGGGTGCCGTGGGGCGGTTCGGGCATCGCCGACCGACTCCCCCCGGACACGGCCACCCCCGGGGGATATGGACCCTCCATGGCAAACAAGACCTTCTGGAAGGGGCAGTGGCGCGAGATCGAGCTGCCGAACCCCCTCGATCCCAAGGGGCGGCTGGGCGGGCCCTGCGCGCCGCTCGTGCCGGGGGAGGATGTGAAGTGGGTCGCCGAGGGGGCCTACGGGGCCTCCGGGAACTTCCTGCCCGAGGTCCAGGTCGCCCGTTCGCTGCCACCCGCCCCGGAGCTCGGCGACCGGTCCTTTCGCGTGGTGACCTCGGACGACCCCTGGTTCGACGGAAAGTTCTCCCCGCGCCGGCTGGAGGAGCGGTTGAACGAGCTGGGGCGGGAGGGCTGGCGGGCGGTCGGCATGACCGGCACGCGCCACGACCCCGTCGTGCTCCTCGAGCGAACCGTCGACGCCGGCAACCTGGCGGGAGGCAAGCCGGCCTGAGAATTCCACAGAGTCGTCGTCGCGAAATGGGCCACTGGCTTGGATTTCCCGAGCCCTGTCGCCTATCCTCCAGGCCCCGCTGCGCAGCGCTCCCCGCCTGGAAGGACATCGATGAGCGAAGCAGGAAACGCCGTCCGCAGCATTCCGCCCGGTACGCCCGACCTGGACGCACCCGACATGGACGGCCTCCGCTCGATCCGGGCGGTCCTCGAGATGCTCCCCATCGGCGTCACCATCGTGGAGGTGGAGGCGGACGGGGTGCCCCGGATCCTGGCGTCCAACTCCGCGCACGACCGGATCGTGGGGGGAAAGGCGCGCCCGCTGCTGCCCTTCGAGGAGCAGTCGTTCCGGATCTTCCTCGCGGACCGGGCCTCGCCGACGCCGGTCAGCGAGCTTCCCGGACCCCGCGCCGCGCGAACGGGAGAGACGGTGCGGGGGGCCGAGGTCCGCGTGCTCCGCCCCGACGGCGACTGGCGGTTCCTCTCGGTGAGCGCGGCGCCCATCCCGCGGGCCGACAGGTCGTCTCCGGCGCGGGCCATCACGGTGATGCTCGACGTCACCGAGCAGAGAAGGGCCGAGCAGCAACTCGCCTCCAGCGAGAACTTCCTCCGGACGGTCCTCCAGACCTCGCTCGACGGATTCTGGATCGTCGATCGGGAAGGGAGGCTGCTCGACGTCAATCCGGCCTACTGCGCCATGTCCGGCTACGGCAGGGTCGAGCTCCTCGGGATGCGCATCCCGCAGCTGGACGCCGACGAGACGCCCGAGGAGACCGCCGCGAACATCCGGCGGATCCGGGAGGCGGGGGGCGGCCGGTTCGAGCGGCGCCAGCGGCGAAAGGACGGGAGCATCCTCCACGTCGACATCAGCGTGACGCTCGTCGGAGGGCCGGACGGAGCGATGGTGTGCTTCCTCCGCGACGTCACCGAGCGCAAGGAGGCCGAGGAGGCGCTCAAGAAGAGCCAGGCGAAGCTCGCCGTGGCCTCCCGGCTGGCCGCCATGGGGACCCTGGTGTCCGGCGTGGCGCACGAGATCAACAACCCGCTCGCCGGGACCCTCTCCGCCCAGGCCACGGCGCTCGGTCAGGTCCAGGCCCTCCTCGAGGAACAGGCACCGTTCGACCGGGAGGCGACGACCAGGAT
The DNA here is from genome assembly GCA_037129355.1 of Deltaproteobacteria bacterium. Lineage (GTDB taxonomy): Bacteria > Myxococcota > Myxococcia > Myxococcales > Anaeromyxobacteraceae > CAIOAK01. Next base: position 3,544 of record JBAXVO010000297.1, read on the forward strand.
CCTGCGGGGGACGGTGGAGACGCTGGAGGACGCGCAGGTCGGCGCCGAGCGCGTGTCACGGATCGTGAAGGACATGACCTCCTTCGGGCGCCCCGACCTGCGGCGCCCGAGGATGCGGCTCGTCGACGCGGTCCACGGGGCGCTGGGACGTCTCCCCGAGTCGGTGACCGGGGCGGCCACGCTCGTGGTGGAGGACCTCGGCGCCCCGGACGTCCTGGCCTCGGCGAGGCAGGTCGAGGAGGTGGTCGTGAACCTCGTCACCAACGCAGCCAAGGCGATGCCGGCAGGCCGGGCGGGCGAGATCGTCGTCTCCTGCGCCCCCGGGTCCGAGGGAATGGCGCGGCTCCAGGTGTCCGACGACGGGACGGGGATGGCCCCGGAGACGCTGGAGCGGGTGTTCGATCCGTTCTTCACGACCCGGCCGGTCGGGGAGGGCAGGGGAACCGGGCTCGGCCTCGCCATCTGCCAGGCCATCGTCACGGCCCACGGCGGCACGCTCGTGGCGACGAGC
>JBAXVO010000298.1:0-4038 GCA_037129355.1 Deltaproteobacteria bacterium
GAGCGGCTTCTGGCTCTTCGCGATCGCCTCGAGGACCGGGAGGAGGTCCTTCATGTTGGAGATCTTCTTCTCCGAGATGAGGATGTAGCAGTCCTCGAGCGTCGCCTTCATCGCCTCCGGGTCGGTGACGAAGTACGGCGAGAGGTAGCCGCGGTCGAACTGCATGCCCTCGACGACGTCGAGGGTCGTGTCGGCCGACTTGGCCTCCTCGACCGTGATGACGCCCTCCTTGCCGACCTTCTCCATGGCCTCGGCGATGATGTTGCCGATGGTCTCGTCGCCGTTGGCGGAGATGATGCCGACCTGGGCGATCTCCTTCTGCGACGCGGTGGCCTTGGAGAGCTTCTTCAGCTCGGCGACCACGGAGATGACGGCCTTGTCGATGCCGCGCTTGAGCTCCATGGGGTTGTGGCCGGCCGCGACGAGCTTGGCGCCCTCGCGGTAGATGGCCTGGGCGAGCACGGTGGCGGTGGTGGTGCCGTCGCCGGCGATGTCGGAGGTCTTGCTGGCGACCTCCTTCACCATCTGTGCGCCCATGTTCTCGAAGCGGTTCTCGAGCTCGATCTCCTTGGCGACGGTGACGCCGTCCTTGGTGATCGTGGGGGAGCCGAAGCTCTTCTCGATGACGACGTTGCGGCCCTTGGGGCCGAGGGTGACCTTGACGGCATCGGCGAGGACGTTCACGCCCCGCAGGATGGCGTCGCGCGCGACCTGATCAAAAAGGATCTGCTTGGCAGCCATGTTCAATGCTCCGTTCTTTGGGGGAAAGTCACTTCTCGATCACGCCGAGGATGTCGTCCTCGCGCATGATCAGGGTTTCCTCGCCGTCGACCTTGACCTCGGTGCCGGCGTACTTGCTGAAGAGGATGCGGTCGCCGGGCTTCACGTCGAGCGGCTGCAGCTTCCCGTCCTCGCCGATCTTGCCCTTGCCCACGGCGATCACCTTGCCCTCGGCCGGCTTCTCCTTCGCCGAATCCGGGATGATGATGCCGCCCTTGGTCTTCTCCTCTTCCTCGACGCGCTTCACGATGACGCGGTCCTGAAGGGGACGGATCTTCATGTTGTTCTCTCCTCTTTCGAATCCGCGACCGTCGCCCTGGGGGACGCGCGGAGACCGGTTGGAACGATTTGGGCCCTGGCAGTCGGGATGTCCGTCTGCCAACGGGCAGGCAGAGTCTAATCACGCGCCCCCGGGTGTCAACCGGCGAGCGAAGAATAGAATGCACAGGAAATACGGATATTTACGGGAGTGGATTGGCACTCGTCCCGAATGAGTGCTCATCCGGCGCAGGCGCCGAGAGGCGCTGCGACCGGGATCGGGACGGAAGGGGGACGGCGGGGGTGGCTACTTGGAGCGGGACGGCGTCCCGGCGACCGGCTTCTCCCGGTCGAACTTCCCGGCCAGGGCATCGCGCACCGAGCGGTCGAACCGGACCTTGCCCGTGGCGATCTCGCGGAGCGACTGCACCGTCGGCTTGTTCCGGGTGGCTGCGAGGAGCGGCCGGGCGCCCGCCATCAGCTGGCGGGTGCGCTTCGTGGCGAGGAGAACCAGCGCGAACCGGTTCTCGACCATCGGGAGGCAGTCTTCGACTGTGACGCGTGCCATCTCTCGGGACCTCTTGGAAACGGATGTTCGGGAGCCGGGAAGATAAGGGCAAGCCCCCGGAAGATCAAGCTCATCCGCCCCCGGGAGGCGCGAGGAGCCGATCCGGGGCCGGATCGAGCGCCGCGGCGGGGACCCCGTCGATCGCCAGGATCCGCCCGTCGCGCAGCCCGAACCGGGTGCGATCGAAGGGGTTCTCGTCCCCCAGGTCGAGCACGAGACGGGTTCCTTCCCGGAGCGTCACGGTCACCCGGGAGGTGGGCGGGTCGAGCCCGCGCTCGGCGAGCGCGCCCGGCCCGGAGGGGATCGCGCTGCGGATCCGCATCCCGGCGAGCCGCTCCAGGAGCCCCTCCACCGCCACGGCGGTCGCCTCGCCCCCGGAGGGCGAGACGAGCCAGGCCGGGCCGGTCCGCTCGAGCCGGACCTCCGCGGCGCCGCGCGGCGCGATGGCGATCGCCACCGCGTCCCCCGGGCGGAAGGGCAGCGCCTGGCGCTCCCGTTCCTCGCGGGCGCCGGCCGCCTGGTCGGGCTGCTCCACGCGCAGGAGCGCCCAGGCCACCATCCCGGCGAGCAGGGCGGCGAGCGCCGAGGCGATCACGAGCGGCCGGTGGCGCGACCTCACCGGTCAGCGCTCCCGCCGGGAGAGCCACACCGCGATGCCGGCGAGGAGCAGCGCCACCGGGATCACGTCGATGGCCACGAACTTGAGCGCGCCGACCTGCCCCTCGGTGAGCTCCAGCCGCGACCCCTCCCGGGCGCGCGGCCGGATGGAGAGCCGGTCGTCCCGCTCGGCGAGCCAGCTCACCATGGAGAGGAACAAATCCTGGTTGCCGAGCAGGTGGAGGTAGCCGTTCGAGAAGAAGTCCGAGTCGCCGGCGACGACGGCCCGCAGCTCGTGGGGCGGGTCGCCGGGGACGCGCCACTGCACGGCCAGGGCGAGCGGGATCGGGCCGACCTTCTCCCCCTCGTCGAGCCGCGCCGTCCCGGCGAAGACGGCGCGCACGTCGTTCTCGGCCCAGGCGCTCTCGGAGGTGAGGGCGAGCGGCACGGCCCGGGCGGGCGCCCCGCGAAGGGCCACCAGTGACCGGGCGGTGGGGAAGACCACGCCCACCTCGGCGAGGGGCGCGCTCACCGGGTGCGCCGCGGTGGCGCGGAGCACCGGCATGACGGGGGTGGCCCCGGCCAGGCGCGAGAGCGGGTTGGGGTCGACGATGATGTCGTTCCCGGCCTCGACCCCCAGCGACGCGAGCAGGGGATCGAGCCCGGCGTCCGACTCCGGCTCGACGAAGAGGCCGAGGTGGCCGCCGCGCGCCGCGTAGGCGCGCAGCGCCGCCAGCTCCGGGTCGAGGAACGGCTTGCGCGGACCGGCCACCAGGACCGCCGCGGCGTCGGACGGCACCTCCCCCGTCGAGAGGAGGGAGAGCGGGACGAGCTCCACGTTCTCCCGCTCGAGCGCCCGGGCGGCCAGGGACCAGCCCCCGCGCCCGGCGTCGGTCGGCGACGACTCCCCGTGACCCTGGGTGAAGTAGACGCGGGGCCGGGCGGGGTGCGACACGCGAACCAGCGCGTTCGTCAGGGACTCCTCGGAGAGCTCGCGCAGCCGCGCCTCGCCGGGGCCGGGCGCCACCACCACCCGCGTTCCCGAGTCGGAGATCTGGTGGCGCCGCACCCGCTCCGGGCTGCGGTAGGGGTCGACCATCTCGAAGCGGAAGCGGGGCGACTGCTCGGCGTAGCGCCGGAGCAGGTCCTGCGCCGGGGCGAAGGCGGCGTCGTCGGGGCGGTAGAAGGCCAGCACCTCCACGTCGCCCGGGAGGGCGGCGAGGGTGTGCAGCGTGTCCGGCGAGAGGGTGTGGAGCCGCTGCCGGGTCACGTCGAGGGCGAGCGGGCGCCGGTGGGCCACCCAGTTGGCCACCCCGAGCGACGCGGCGAGCAGGAGCGCCGAGAGGACGGTGACCGCCACGTAGCGGGTCCCGCGCCCCCGCAGGGCGACCCCGGACGCCTTGCGGCCGGAGAGGAGGAGCCCGGCCGCCACCGCGACGAGCCCCAGCGCCACCTTCCCGAGCAGGAGGCGCGCGTCGCCGAGGAGCAGCGTCACCACCGCGCTCGCCAGGAGCACGAGCCCGGCGGCGAGGAGGATGCGGGCGGCGAGGGAGCGCTTCACGGGTCAGGCCCAGCGACGCCCCTCGACGGCCCGCTCGGCGACGAACAGGCCGAGGGCGCAGAGGGACAGGTAGTAGAGGACGTCGGCGAGGGCGATGCGCCCCTGTAGAAAAGGGGCGAGGTGCTCGGAGGCCGAGAGGCCGGCGGCCAGGTTGCGGGCCGCGCTGCCCGAACCCACCGTGAAGAGGCCGGCGAGCCAGAGCCCGAGGAGGACGAGGAGCGAGAGCAGCGCCGCCACCACCGGCGTCGCCGTCAGGGCCGAGAAGGCGAGCCCC
>JBAXVO010000299.1:0-4035 GCA_037129355.1 Deltaproteobacteria bacterium
CCGCCAGCTCGAATCGCTCGAGTCCGAGGACGGGACGGCGATCGACGTGGCCGACCCCGCTCGCGGACCCGAGGAGCACCTCGCTGGCCGGCAGGTCCAGGACGCCCTCGGTGCGGCGATCAAGGACCTCGAGCCCATGTACCGGGAGGTTCTCGTCCTCCGCGACGTCGAGGGGCTATCGGCCTCGGAGGTCGCCGAGGTGACGGGCGTCTCCGTCGAGGCGGTGAAGAGCCGCCTCCACCGGGCGCGCGTCGCCGTCCGCGACCGCGTGGCTCCCCTCCTCGGCATCGTGGATTCCACATCCCCGGTGGAGACGCCGGCCTGTCCGGACGTCCTTCAGCTCTTCTCCCAGCGCCTCGAGGGGGAGATCAGCGGATCGGTCTGCCAGGAACTCGAGAGCCACCTGCTCCAGTGCCCTCGTTGCAGCGCTCGTTGTGATTCGCTTCGAGCGAGCCTGAGCCTGTGCAAGCAGGCGGGTGACGAGACGGTCCCGCCCCGTGTCGAGACCTCGGTCCGGACGGCGCTGCGAAAGTTTCTTCAGTCGCCCGGCTGACCCCGGGGGCGTTCCCCTTCGGGGTGAAGAACCCCCCGCGCATGCCTCCAGGTGAAGCCTCACCTCCCACTGCTGGGAGAGAGTGAGGTCCCCGTCCAGGAATTCGGACCGGAGCTCGGAGATCCGCTGGCAAGGGGATGGTGCGGACATGTGTCCCTCGGGGGTCTGTCCATGAGAGCCCGGCCGCGCGGAAGCGGTTCGTGACGCCTTGCGGAGGCGGTCACGGCGGCAGCCAAGGGGGGCTGCTCCGCGATGGCTGGGCCGGGTGCGTCGCAACGGTGGCCCCGTCGACCCCTCGGCGCTATGCCTGCTGCCCGTGCAGCGAACGCCATCCCTCCCACGCCGGGTGTCTCCATGAGAAGGCTCATCGCATCCACGTTCGCGTCGCTCGACGGCGTCATGCAGGCGCCCGGCGGACCTGAAGAGGACCCCACGGGCGGCTTCACCGCGGGCGGATGGATGTTCGCCCACGCGGACGACGGCATGGACATCTCGGAAGCGGGGTTCGACGGCAAGGGTCGCGAGCTCGTGCTCGGGCGCAGGACCTACCAGATCTTCGAGCGGCAACCTGATCCAGACGCTCCAGGCCGCGTCCCTGATCGACGAGTACGACGTCTGTTTCCGGTGGTGCTCGGGCGGGGCAAGCGGCTCTTCGGAGAGGGGGCCAGGCCAGCGGTGCTCCGGCTCGTTCGCTCCCGGGTTTCGAAGAGCGGCGCCGTGATGAGCACCTACGTCCCCGACGGGGACATCCGGCCCGGCACGTTCGAGAGCACCCCGCCGAGCGAGCTGGAGCTGGCCCGGCGCGAGCGGATGTCGAAGGGGACGTGGTGATGTCGAGAATGCTCGCTTCCCGCTCCGGTGGCGCGATTGCACTCGCCGCCCTGGCCCTCTCCCTCCTCTCCGCCTGTGCGACCGCACCCATGAAGATCGCCGATCACGTCGACATCCCCCGCTTCATGGGCGACTGGTACGTCCTGGCCCACATCCCGGCCCCGGCCGAGAAGGATGCCTGGAACGCCGTCGAGTCCTACCGCCTCGCGGAGGGCAAGACCGACGTCGTGGAGGTGACCTTCACCTTCCGTGAGGGAAGCTTCGACGGACCCCTGGAGATCCTGCGCCCCACCGGGTACGTGAAGGAGGGAGCCAGCGCGGAGTGGGGGATGAAGTTCTACTGGTGGCAGGGGCCGTTCCGGCTCGAGTACCTGGTGGTCCACGTGGACCCGGAGTACCGGGAGACCGTCATCGGGCGCAGCGCCCGCGACTACGTGTGGGTGATGGCGCGGACCCCCGCGGTGACGGAAGCGGACTGGGCGCGGCTCACGGGGATCGTGAAGGACGCGGGCTACGACCCGGCCAGGCTCCGCAAGGTTCCCCAGCGCTGGGGGGAGAAGCCCGACATCTCCCCCTCGGAGCGGCAGCCCTCCGGGAAGTAGGCGGGCCCCTGGCCCGAGCCGGTTCGTAGGCCGGGCCATCCTGGATGCACCTGGTCCCCTCCAGGGTCTACCGCGTCCAGCGCGCATCCAGGACGGGTCCCGCCGACGAATGGCCAGGTACACCGGATCGCATGAAGCGCTCCGAGAACCTGGAGGCACCTCATGACGCTGACCCGAAGCTCGCTCGCCCTCTCGCTCGCAGCCGTGCTCGTCGCCTGCGGCTCCGAGACCGCCGATGCCGGTACTCCCACCCAGAACGCGGTGCAACTCGCCCAGGGCAACCCGGACCTGAGCATCCTCGTGGAGGCGGTCGTCGCGGCAGAGCTGGGGGGCACGCTCACCGCCCCTGGCCCCTACACCGTCTTCGCGCCGACCAACGCCGCCTTCGCGGCCCTGCTCACCGAGCTCGGCGTCACCAAGGCGCAGCTCCTCGCCGACAAGCCTCTCCTCACCGCGGTGCTCCAGTACCACGTGCTCGGCGCCCGGGTCGCGAAGTCCCAGATCCCGCTCGGCAAGGCCATCACGCCGGTGGGTGGCGGGTTCTTCAAGATCGACCAGTCGGGCCCCGACCTCGTCATCACCGACGGCCGGAACCGCACCGCCCGGATCGTCGCCACCGACATCGCGGCCTCGAACGCGCTCGTCCACGTCGTGGACAAGGTGATCCTCCCCGCCAACAAGAACATCGTCCAGACCGCCCAGGCCCTGCCCGACTTCTCCATCCTCGTGGAGGCGGTCGTCGCCGCCGACCTCGTCACCACGCTCTCGGGCGCCGGACCCTTCACGGTCTTCGCCCCGACCAACGCCGCCTTCGCTGCCCTGCTCACCGAGCTCGGCCTGAGCAAGGCCGCCCTGCTCGCCAACAAGCCGCTCCTCACCGCGGTGCTCACCTACCACGTGCTCGGCGCCCGCGTGCTGAAGGCCGACGTCGTCCCCGGCGCCCAGCCCAACACCGTCCAGGGGGAGAACTTCTCCATCAGCCCGGCCCTCGTCATCACCGACAAGCGGGCCCGCACCTCGAACATCGTCGCCACCGACGTGCTGACCTCGAACGGCGTCATCCACGTCATCGACCGGGTCATCCTCCCCTCCCCGTAGCGGATGGGGGGAGTACTTCCGGGGGGCCCGCTCGCCGGTTCGACCGGTGGAGCGGGCCCCTTGCCCGTCGGGGTCGGCGCAACTATAGGAGCCCGTCGATGCCGACGGTCGAAAGCTCCCTGCTCGCGAGGGCCTCCCACGGCGAGGACGCCGCGGTCCGGGAATGCCTGTCCCGGTTCGGGCCGATCGTCTGGGGGCTGGCCCGTCGGATGTCGCCCACGCGGGCGGACGCCGAGGACGCCGTCCAGGAGATCTTTCTCGACCTCTGGGAGCACGGGGGTCGCTTCGATGCGCTGAAGGGGTCGGAGGAGGCGTTCGTCGCGGTGGTCGCGCGCCGGCGGCTCATCGACCGGCGGCGGAAGGTTCGGCGCAGACCGGTGACCGACTCGTTCGACGCCGCGCCCGGGGGCCGGGAAGTGCTCCAGGAGGGATCCCACGACGGGGGGATCGAGACGTCGGCGGAGGCGGCGATGGCGGCCAGGGCCATGGTCGGGCTGCGGCCGGAGCAGCGCGAGGTCCTCCGCCTGTCGGTGGCCCAGGGGCTCACGCACGACGAGATCGCCGAGCACACCGGGATGCCGGTCGGCACGGTGAAGGCACATGCCCGAAGGGGTCTCCTCCGCATCCGGAAGCTCCTGTTGGGCGAAGATACGGGCGAAGGGAACGTCGAGGAGGACGCGAGTTGAGCCAGGGCACGGACAGAAAGAGCGAGCTGCTCGCCGACCGCGCCCTCGAGGGCCTCTCGGAGCTGGAGGCCCGCGAGCTGATGCGGCTCGGCGGCGCCGGCGACGACTCCTACGACCAGGCCGCGGCTGCCCTCGCCCTGGCGGAGCTCGCCCGCACCGGCGACGGGGAGCCCCTGCCCGAGGCCCTCGCCGGAAAGGTGCTGTCGGATGCGCGGGCGCGAGGCGCCGCACGCCCGTCCCCGGCCGAGGGACCTGCCGCTGCCCG
>JBAXVO010000003.1:0-46270 GCA_037129355.1 Deltaproteobacteria bacterium
GACCCCTCACCCAGCCCAGAGAAGCACGCCCACCCGGTGGGTTCGAAGTCCCCGGGCGCCCTCGCGGCGCTCGCCCTCGGCGCGCTCGGGGTGGTCTACGGCGACATCGGGACGAGCCCGCTGTACGCCCTCAAGGAGAGCTTCCAGGGCAGCCACAGCGTGCCGCTCACCCCGGCGAACGTGCTCGGGATCCTGTCGCTCGTCGTCTGGGCGATGACCTTCGTCGTCACCTTCAAGTACCTCTCCTTCGTCATGAGGGCCGACAACCGGGGCGAGGGCGGCATCCTCGCCCTCATGGCGCTCGTCAGCCAGCAGGAGACCACCAAGCGCGGGCGCAAGACGCTGCTCATCCTCGGCCTCTTCGGGGCGGCGCTGCTCTACGGGGACGGCGTCATCACCCCCGCCATCAGCGTGCTCGGCGCCATGGAGGGGCTCATCGAGGTCACCCCGGCGATGAAGCCCGCCGTGGTCCCGGCGACGGTGATCGTCCTCGTCCTGCTCTTCGCCTTCCAGAAGCGCGGGTCGGCCGCGGTGGGCGCGGTCTTCGGCCCGGTGATGCTGCTCTGGTTCGCGAGCATCGCCGCCATCGGCGCCTGGAACGTCTGGCAGGAGCCTGGCGTGCTCCGGGCCGTCAACCCGGTGCACGGCTTCGAGTTCTTCGTCCGGAACCGGGGCGCCGGCTTCCTCGTGCTGGGAAGCGTGGTGCTGGTCCTCACCGGCGCCGAGGCGCTCTACGCCGACATGGGCCACTTCGGCCGCCGCCCCATCCGGCTCGCCTGGTACACGATCGCGATGCCGGCGCTCCTGCTCAACTACATGGGGCAGGGGTCGCTCCTGTTGCGGAACCCCGACGCGGTGACCAACCCCTTCTACAAGGCGGTCCCGGGATGGGCGCTCTGGCCGATGGTGGTCATCGCCACCGCCGCCGCCATCGTGGCCTCGCAGGCGCTCATCTCCGGCGCCTACTCCCTCACCAACCAGGCCATCCAGCTCGGCTACGCGCCCCGCCTCACCGTGCGCCACACCTCGAGCACCGAGTACGGCCAGATCTACGTCCCCGAGGTGAACTGGGCCCTCGCCGTCGGAACGGTGGCGCTGGTGCTCGGCTTCGGGTCGTCGAACGCGCTGGCCGCGGCCTACGGCATCGCCGTCACCGGCACGATGACCATCACCACGCTGCTCTTCCACCGCGTGGCGAGGGATCGCTGGCACTGGTCCCGCTGGGTGGTCTGGCCGCTCACCTTCGCCTTCCTCGTCGTGGACCTCTCCTTCCTCTCCGCCAACCTGGTCAAGGTGCAGGAGGGCGGCTGGTTCCCGCTGGTGGCCGGCGGCTTCATCTTCGCCATCCTCTCCACCTGGAAGCGGGGGCGCGAGGCGCTGGCCCGGTCGGTGGCCGGGACGACCCTGCCGCTCGACCTCTTCCTCCCCGACCTGGAGCGCCATCCCCCCCACCGGATCCCGGGCACCGCGGTCTTCATGACCTCCGATCCCGCCGGAACCCCCGGGGTCCTGCTCCACCACCTGAAGCACAACAAGGTGCTCCACGAGCGGGTGCTCATCGTCTCGATCGGGACCGAGGAGATCCCCGCCGTCGACCCGGCCGACCGGATCACCGTGCGAAACCTGGGGAACGGCATCCACCAGATCATCGGCCGCTACGGGTTCATGGAGACGCCCAACGTCCCGGAATTGCTCGCGGCGCTCCCGCCCTTCGCCATCCCCGGTCCGCGCCTCGAGAACGCGGTGATGGACACGAGCTACTACCTGGGCCGGGAGACGCTGCTCCCCGACGGGCCGTCCACCATGCCCCGCTGGCGGAAGCGGCTCTTCATCATCCTGGCCCGGAACGCGAGGCCGGCGAGCGCCTTCTTCGGGCTGCCCCCCAATCGCGTGGTGGAGATGGGCGCGCAGGTCCAGTTCTAGTAGAATGCGAGCAATGGCTCGCATCCGAACCGCTCCCCGCAAGTCCCCCACCCAGCAGCGCTCCCGGGCCACCGTGGACGCCATCGTCGACGCGACCGCGCGGGTCCTCGTCCGCGACGGCTACGACGCCCTCTCCACCAACCGGGTCGCCCAGGAGGCCGGAGTGAGCGTGGGCTCGCTCTACCAGTACTTCCCCGGCAAGGAGGCGCTCGTCGCCGCGGTGATGGAGCAGTACGCCTCGCGCATGCAGGAGAACATCGCGGCTCGGATGACCAACGCCCCGCCGGCCGCGACGGCCGAGGACGTGGCCACCGAGATGATCCGGGCGATGCTCGTGGCCCAGCAGGCCGAGCCCCGCCTGCACCGGGCGCTCGTCGAGCAGGTGCCGCGCATCGGCGCGCTGCGCCGGCTCCACGAGCTCTTCACCAACTACGAGCGGCTGGTGGAGGCGTGGTTGCTCGAGAACGTAGAGCGCATCGAGGTGAAGGACGCGAAGATGGCCGCCTTCGTGCTGGTGGCCGCGGTGGAGGGGCTCGTGAACCGGGCCACCCTCGACCGCCCCGACCTGGTGGCGTCGGGAAAGCTGGAGGAGCAGATCCTGCGGCTCGTGCTGGCCTACGTGGTGCCGTCCTACGTGGCGTCGGCCTCGGCCGAGGAGCGCTACGGCGGCCAGCGGCGGCGCGGATAGCCGCCGATCAGAAGTACTCGCCGGCGTTGAACCAGACGCCGAAGGAGCTCTCCCCGAGGGCGAAGTCGAGCGAGACCGAGGTCCGGGAGTCGCGGTTCATCATGAAGCGCAGGCCGAAGCCGCCGGCGGGCCGGATGAACTGCAGGAGCCCGACCTTGTCGTTCGTGAAGCTCCAGCCCGGGCCGCTCGCCTGGAAGGCCGGGGCGGCGAAGGACGAGGCGTTGGCGAAGAGCACGCCGCCGAGGAGGCCGTTGTCGGTGATCCGGAAGCGCCACTCCACCTCGCCGTACAGTTCCTGCGTGCCGCGCCAGCGCCCCTGGATGTAGCCGCGGCCGGTGCGGTTCTTCTGGTCCCAGCCGATGGAGGGCAGGGTGAGGTACGGGGCGACGCCGGAGGTGATGCCCCGGTAGAGCAGCCACACCCCGATCACGTTGCGGGGCACGTCGTCGCTGAGCGGGACGTAGGCGCGGAACTGCGCGTCCACGCTGGTGCTCGCCTGCGAGGAGCCGAGCCAGGTGGGGTTCACCGTGAAGGAGGCGGCCCCGTAGAGTCCGCGGTAGGGGTTGATGGTGGAGTCGCGGCTGTCGTAGAGGGCGGCCAGCGCGGCGCCGGACACCACGTACTGTCCCGGGTTGAAGCCGTAGGCCACGCTGTAGGCGTAGTTGGGCCCCACCTCCGGCGTCGCCGACTGGAGGTCCATCCCCTTGTCCTCGATGCCGTAGTAGCTGTCGAGCCGGTAGCCGAGCCCGAAGTAGAGGTCGCCCCAGACCCGCTTCATCACCGTCTGGTGGATGCGGACGAGGTTGAAGTCCTCGACCACCGCGAGAGCCGACATGGCCTGGGGACCGGTGCCGAGCCCGTAGGACTTCTGGTTGAAGAGGAGGAACCGCCAGTCCCCCTGCAGCTCCCACTCGTTTCCGGCCGTCATCACCGTGGTCGAGACCTGGACGGTGAGCTGGGCCATCGTGGAGTAGAGGGCCACCGTCTGCAGGCTGGAGATGGTCGTGCTGGCGAGCGGCCCCAGGTACATCCCCAGCGTCCCGGTGACGCCGAAGAGCGCCCCCATGGCCGGGTTGTAGCCGATGGCCGGGAGGATGGCGGGCAGGAGCACGAAGGGCGCCGGGGGCCCCTTCCCCTCCCGGGCGAGGCCCACCCAGTCGAGGAGGCTCCAGGAATCCTCGTAGGGGGCGCAGTGCCCCTCCACGCAGACGCTCCCGTACTCGATCGCCCTGACGCAATCGGCGCTGCAGGTGCACGGGACCGACGCCTCGCGAGCGGCCTCCTGCGCGGGGTCCTCCGCCGCGGCCGGGCCCGCCCAGGCGAGCGCCGCGGCGAGCAGCAGGGCGGCGCCGTGGCGTGCGGGGGTCATGACTCGTTGTATCGCCCCCTGGGTGGGCGCGGGGGGCTCGATCGGGTCGTCGTCCACCGGCACTAGTGGTGGTGGTGCCCGCCCGGGCCGTGCACGTGGCCGTGCTCCTTCTCCTCGTCGCTGGCCTCGCGGACCTCGCGGATGGCGATGTCGAAGTGGAGCTCCCGGCCGGCCAGGGGATGGTTCAGGTCGACCACCACCACCTCCGGCTTGATCTCCTTCACCACGAAGGGGACGACCTCCCCCTCCGGTCCACGGGCGGTGTACTGGTGGCCGACCTCGGGAAGCTCGCCCCCGAAGGCGTCCTTGGGAACCTCCTGCACGCCCTGGGGATCGTGCGGGCCGTAACCGTCCTCGGCGGCGATGACGACCTGCTTCGCGTCGTCCTTCTGGAGCCCCTCGAGCGCGCGCTCGAGCCCGGGCACGATGTTGCCCGCACCCTGGATGTAGTAGAGCGGGCTGCCCGGCTCCGACGCGTCGACGATGTCGCCGTCGCCCAGGTGGAGCTTGTAGTCGAGGCCCACCACCAAACCGTTCGCGATCTTCAAGGAGGTTCTCCAGCGTGAGGGGAAGGGGCGGATATTGCCCGGAGGGCAAGAGGTTTGCCAGGATTCCGGCATGTCCAGGACGAGGGAGGGTTTCGAGGGGGCGGCGGCCGCGATCCGGGGGGCCCGGGCGCTGGTGGTGGCCACCGGCGCCGGGATGGGGGTCGACTCGGGGCTGCCCGATTTCCGGGGGGATCAGGGCTTCTGGAAGGCCTACCCGGCCTACGAGCGGATCGGGCTCTCCTTCGTCGACGCGGCCAACCCCGACCGCTTCGAGGAGGACCCCGCCTTCGGCTGGGGCTTCTACGGACACCGGCTCCACCTGTACCGGGACACGAGGCCCCACGACGGCTACCGGATCCTCCGGTCCTGGATGGACGATCTCGGGATCCCCGCCTTCGTCGTCACCTCCAACGTCGACGGCCAGTTCCAGAAGGCGGGTTTCGACGGGGCGCGGATCCACGAGGTCCACGGGTCCATCCATCACCTCCAGTGCACGGTGCCCTGCGGTGAGGACATCTGGCCGTGCGACGAGGACGTCCCGGTCGACGTCGGGACGATGCGGGCGCTCCACCTGCCCGGGTGCCGGAACTGCCGGCGCGTGGCCCGCCCGAACATCCTCATGTTCGGCGACGGCGCCTGGCTTCCCGGCCGGTCGAGCGCGCAGGCGCGCCGCTTCGAGGCCTTCCTCGAGGAGCACGGGGAGGAGGGGCTCGCCGTCCTGGAGATCGGGGCGGGAACCGCGGTGGCGACCATCCGCTGGATGACGGAGCGGCTGGGGCGCACGCCGGGGACGACGGTGATCCGGGTGAACCCGCGGGAGGCCGACATCCGTGCGCCGCACCTCGGCATCCCGGGAGGCGCGCTGGAGTCGCTCCAGGGAATCGACCGGGCGCTTCGCGCGGGGTGACGGGGCGCTACCCCCGGGCGGCCCGCAGCCGGTCCCGCTCCTCGAGGAGGCGGAGCAGCGCCTCCCGGCGGGACGGGTCCTGCACGAGCGACAGGAGGAGCCCGGCGTCGGCCTCCCGGGCCAGGCGGGGATCGATCCCGCCCAGCGAGGCGAACGCGGCGTCGAGCTCCTCGGCCGCCTGGTCGAGCTGCCCCGCCGCGCGCAGGCCGGAGAGGCGGGCCAGGGCCTCGGCGAGCTGGCGAACCATGCGCATCACGTAGTCGTCCCGGAGCACGTCTCGAAGGTGGGTCCGGGGCCATCTCCCGTCAAGCGCCGGTGCCGGGATTCGGCTAGATTCCGGGCGCACCGCCCCACCTGGAGGCCACCTTGCTCGCAGCGAATCTCGCCCTCGCCCTCGTCCTCGCCGCGGCGGAAGTCGCCACGCCCGCCGCCGCCCCGGTCGCACCGGCCAAGCTCACCTACCCGGTCACGAAGAAGGTCGACGTCGTCGACGACTACTTCGGGACGAAGGTGAAGGACCCCTACCGCTGGCTCGAGGACGACAACGGGGCCGACACCAAGCTCTGGGTGGAGGCGCAGAACGCGGTCACCGACGCCTACCTGGCGGCCATCCCCCAGCGGGGCGCCATCCGCGACCGGCTCACCCAGGTCTGGGACTACGAGCGGTTCTCGGCCCCGGGCAAGCACGGCGACCGCTACTTCTACATGCGCAACTCCGGGCTCCAGCCGCAGTCGGTGCTCCTCGTCACCGACGACCCGGCCAGGGACGGGCGCGTGCTCCTCGACCCGAACGCCATGTCGAAGGACGGCACGGTGGCCATCAGCGGGACGGGCATCTCCGACGACGGGAGGCTGCTCGCCTACGCCATCGCCGACGCCGGCTCCGACTGGCAGATCTGGCGGGTCCGCGACGTCGACACCGGCAAGGACCTCGCCGACGAGATCCGCTGGGCCAAGTTCAGCGGCGCCTCCTTCACCCGGGACGGGAAGGGCTTCTACTACTCCCGCTTCCCCGCGCCCGCCGAGGCCGAGAAGCTCACCGCACGCAACGTGAACCACCAGGTCTGGTTCCACGCCATCGGCACGCCCCAGGAGAAGGACGTGCTGGTCTTCGAGCGCCCGGACCAGCCCGAGTGGTACTTCGCGGCCACGGTGAGCGACGACGGGCGCTGGCTCGTGGTGACGGCCCACAAGGGCTCGAACCCGGAGACGGTGGTCTTCGTGCAGGACCTGGCCAGGGCCGGGTCGAAGCCCGAGCCGCTCCTCACGAAGATGGACGCGGCCTACGCGTTCCTCGACGTCCAGGGCGACACCTTCCTCTTCCTCACCGACAAGGGCGCGCCGCGCAAGCGCGTGATCGCCGTCTCGCTCGGCAAGCCGGAGGAGAAGGACTGGAAGGAGATCCTCCCGGAGGCGAAGGGCACCGACGTGCTCCGCAGCGCGTCGGTGGTGGGGGACCGGATCTTCGCCACCTGGATGCGGGACGTGAAGAGCGCCGTCGAGGTCTACGGCCTCGACGGGAAGAAGGTCGCCGACCTGCCGCTCCCCGGGATCGGCACCGTGGGGGGCTTCGGCGGAAAGCGCACCGACAAGGAGACCTTCTACGTCTTCACCGGCTTCCTCTCGCCGCCCACCATCTACCGGCTCGACGTGCCGTCCCTCGTCTCCACCGTCTTCCGCCAGCCCAGGGTGGACTTCGACCCGTCCGCCTTCGAGGTGACGCAGGTCTTCTACCCGTCGAAGGACGGGACCCGGATCCCGATGTTCCTCCTGCACCGGAAGGGCGTGGCGCTCGACGGGAAGAACCCGACGATCCTCTACGGCTACGGCGGCTTCAACGTCCCGCTCCTCCCCGGCTTCAGCGTCTCCCGCCTGGTCTGGCTGGAGATGGGCGGCGTCTACGCCATCGCCAACCTCCGCGGTGGCAGCGAGTACGGGAAGGGCTGGTGGGAGGCGGGGCGCCTCGGCAAGAAGCAGAACGTCTTCGACGACTTCATCGCCGCGGCCGAGTGGCTGCAGAAGAGCGGCTGGACCTCGCCGGAGCGGCTCGCCATGAACGGCGGGTCGAACGGCGGCCTGCTGGTGGGCGCGGTGATGACCCAGCGCCCCGACCTCACCGCCGTGGCGCTGCCCCAGGTCGGGGTGATGGACATGCTCCGGTTCCACAAGTTCACGGTGGGCTGGGGCTGGAAGAGCGACTACGGCTCCTCCGAGACCAAGCCCGGTTTCGACACGCTCCACGCCTACAGCCCGCTCCACCGGCTGAAGAAGGGCACGGCCTACCCGGCCACGCTCGTCACCACCGCCGATCACGACGACCGCGTCGTCCCGGCCCACTCCTTCAAGTTCATCGCCGAGCTGCAGGCCGACCAGGGCGGACCGAAGCCGGTCCTGGCCCGCATCGAGACCCGGGCCGGCCACGGCGCCGGCAAGCCCACGAAGAAGGCCATCGAGGAGCTGGCCGACGTCTACGCCTTCACCCTCAAGAACCTGGGCATGCAGCTGCCGGCCGGATTCGGGGTCCGGAGGTGACCTCGACGATGGCCCCGCCGCGGGAGGTGTCGCCGGGCGTCTTCCTGGTCGACACCGGCTACGTGGGGCCGGGGATCGCCGCCGCCTGGATCGTGAAGGGCGGCGAGAGCGCCGCGGTGATCGAGACCGGGACCGCGCACAGCGTCCCCCACGTGCTGGCCGGCCTCGCCGCCGCGGGCGTCGCGCCCGGGCAGGTGAGCCACGTCGTCGTCACCCACGTGCACCTCGACCACGCCGCCGGGGCCGGGGCGCTGCTCGAGCGGCTGCCCGCGGCGAGGCTGGTGGTCCACCCCCGCGGCGCCCGCCACATGATCGACCCGTCGAAGCTGCTCGCCGGCGCGGCCGAGGTCTACGGGGGCATGGAGGAGATCCGGCGGCTCTACGGCGACGTGCGCCCCGCGCCGGCCGATCGGGTGGTCGAGGCGCCCGAGGGGGCCGTCGTCGAACTGGGGGGCCGGGCGCTCCGCATGCTCGACACCCCGGGCCACGCGAGGCACCACTTCGTCGTCCACGATCCGGCCACCCGGGGCTTCTTCACCGGCGACACCTTCGGCATCTCCTACCGGGAGTTCGACGACGCGAGCGGTCCGTTCATGTACCCGACCACCACGCCGGTGCAGTTCGACCCGCCGGCGCTGCGGGCCTCGGTCGCGCGCATGCTCGCCGAGCGCCCGGAGCGCATGTACCTCACCCACTACGGCATGATCGAGGGGCGCATCCCCGAGGCTGCGGCGGCGATGCTCGCCGCGGTGGACGGCCACGTGGCGGTGGCCCGGGGCGCGCCACCGGGGCCGGGGCGGCCGTCCGCCATCCGGGCCGGGCTGGCCGCGCAGCTCCTCGAGCTGCTCGCCCGCCGGGGGTGGAAGGGCACGCGGGAGGAGGCGCTCTCCGCCTTCGCCGCCGACCTCGACCTGAACTCGCAGGGGCTCGAGTTCTGGATGGCCTCCCAGGCGAACGCCTAGGGAGGCGCCATCCGCTCCGGCGCCAGCGCCGCCAGGAAGACGAAGGAGTACGGGCTGGAGAGGTAGCCGGCCGCCTCCACCACCGGCGCCTCCTCCCAGGTCAGGATGTCGTTCGGCGGCGGGAGGAAGGTGTCCACCATGAGGTGCCAGCCCTCCTCCACCCGGGGCAGCTCGAACTCGAGCGGCTCCTTCCAGGCGTTCACGATGACGTGGGCCAGCGCCGGACCGTCCGGTTCCTGGAAGGTGACGGCGATGCTGCGGCTCCGGTCGCTCCAGTCGGGCTCGCCGAGCTTCACCCCGTGCCAGGTGATGCGGGCGCTGCGCAGGAACTGGGTGAGGGTTCCGGAACGGCGCGGGTCGGGGTGGACCGACGAGCGCAGGCGGATGAGCCGACGCAGGAAGCGGTGCACGTCGGCGTGGGTCTTCCGCCGGCTCCAGTCGAGCCAGGAGATCTCGTTGTCCTGGCACCAGGCGTTGTTGTTCCCGAGCTGGGTGCGGCGCATCTCGTCCCCCATGAGGATCATGGGGACGCCGGCGGACAGCATGTTCACCGCCAGGAAGTTCTTCACCTGCCGGTTGCGCAGCTGCTCCACGGCCGGCTCGTCGGACGGCCCCTCCACCCCGCAGTTCCAGGCCAGCTCGTGGTCGGTGCCGTCGAGGTTCCGTTCGCCGTTCGCCTGGTTGCGCTTCTTCTCGTAGGTGACGAGGTCGTTGAGGGTGAACCCGTCGTGGCAGGTGACGAAGTTCACGCTCTGCTCGGGTTCCCGCTGCTTCTGCTCGTAGAGGTCGGGGCTGGCCAGGAGCCGGTTGGCGAACGCCGACACCCGTCCCGCGTCGCCGCGGAGGAAGGACCGGACGTCGTCGCGGAACCGGCCGTTCCATTCCTTCCAGGCGTCGCCCACGAAGTTGCCCACCTGGTAGAGGCCGGCCGCATCCCAGGCCTCGGCGATGAGCTTCGAGCCGGCCAGCACCGGGTCGCTCTCGATGTCCCAGACCGCCGGCGCGTTCTTCACCGGGTTGCCGTCGGTGCCCCGGGAGAGCACCGAGGCCAGGTCGAAGCGGAACCCGTCCACGTGCATGTCGGCGACCCAGTGGCGGAGCGCGTCGAGCATGAGGCGGCGCACCACCGGGTGGTTGGCCTTGAGGGTGTTTCCACACCCAGTGAAGTTGGCGTACTTCCGGAAGCCGTCGAGGATGTAGTAGGCCCGGTTGTCGAGGCCGCGGAAGGAGAGGGTGGGGCCCTTCTCGTCCCCCTCGGCCGAGTGGTTGAAGACCACGTCGAGGATCACCTCGATGTCGGCCCGGTGCAGGGCCTTCACGAGGTCGCGGAACTCGTCGAGGGCGCCGAGCGGCGTGCCCGACGCGGCGTAGGGCAGGTGGGGCGCGAAGAAGGAGACCGGCGAGTAGCCCCAGTAGTTGGTGAGCCCGGCCTTCCCGTCCTGGACGTCGAACTGGAAGACCGGCATGAGCTCCACCGCGGTCACGCCCAGGTCGCGCAGGTACGGGATCTTCTCGATCAGCCCGGCGTAGGTGCCGCGCCGTCCGGCCGCCACGCCCGAGCTCTCGTGGGCGGTGAAGCCCTTCACGTGCATCTCGTAGATCACCGCGTGGGGCGAGGAGCGCCGAAGCGGAAGATCCCCCTCCCAGTCGTAGCGGGAGAGGTCGGCCACCACCCCCTTCATGGCCGTCCCGGCGTTGTCGCCGCGGCGGGTCGCCGCCTGCCGGTCGTAGGTGGCGGGGACGTCCACCGCGCGGGCGTACGGGTCGAGGAGCAGCTTCTGGCCGTCGAACCGGTAGCCGTGCGCCGGGTCCCAGGGGCCGTGGATGCGCCACCCGTAGAGCTGCCCCGGGGCGAGCCCGGCCAGGTGGACGTGCCAGTAGTGGTAGGTGCGGTGGAGGGCCGGGTCGAGCCGGATCACCCGGGAGGGCCTTCCGTCCTCGGCCCGGTCGAAGAGGCAGAGCTCGGCGGCCGTGGCGTGGCGCGACCAGATGCTGAAGTTGACGCCCGCCCCGTCGAGGGTGGCGCCGAGCGGCCAGCTGCGCCCCGGGGTCACGTCCATGGAGGGAGCTTAGCGCCCTTCGCCGATGGCCCGGAAGCGGGCGCGTCGGCGCGGGTCGCCGCCGCCGTCCTCGGAGATGAGGTGGGGGACGAACCGGGAGAGGTTGCCGGTGATCGGGCCGTCCGATTCGCGCAGCCCGGCGCCGGCCGGGACGCCCCGCACCAGCCAGCTGCCGATGGAGAGGGAGTGGGGCATGGGGACGGCCGGCTCCCAGAGCGCCTGCCAGACGTGCCCCTCCTTGCCGTAGCCCGCGTCCTTCCCCTCGGCGATCACGTCGCCGTCCCGGACCAGCACCACGTTCGCCCCCTCGCGCGAGAGGAGCGGCTTGCGGGCGTAGCTCCGGAGGTCGCCCGGCTCGAGGAAGGCGGGCAGCAGGTTGGGGTGGTCGGGGTAGAGCTCCCAGAGCACCGCGAGGATCCCCTTGTTCGACGCCACCATCTTCCAGGCCGGCTCGATCCAGCGGGTATGGGCCTGGGGCAGCATGGCGCCGAAGGTCTCTCGCGCCATCCACTCCCACGGGTAGAGCTTGAAGCAGGCGCGCATCTCCACGTCGTCCCCGTCGACGAAGGCCCGCTTCCCGGAGTCCCAGCCGATGGTCCGCATCTCCACGAAGGAGGTGCGAAGCCCTCCCTGGGCGGCGGTGTCCTGGAGGTAGGTGGCCGTGAGCACGTCCTCGGGGACGTCGAGGCTGGCGAAGTGGATCGGCCCCACCGGCAGCCAGGGGGCGAGCTCCTTCCAGCCGGCCACGAGCCGCTCGTGGAGCGAGTTCCACTGGTCGGCGGCCGGGTCCACGTCCTGCAGCCAGTGCCACTGGACCACCGCGGCCTCCACCAGGCCGGTGGGGGTGTCGGCGTTGTACTCGAGGAGGCGCGGCGTCCCGACGCCGTCCCAGGCCAGGTCCATCCGCCCGTAGATGGAGGGGTCCCCGTCGCCGTCCACGCCCTCCCAGGAGCGGGCCACGAGCGGCACCATCTCCCGCGGGATGGCGAGCCGCTCCCAGTAGCGCCCCGTCTCGAGGACGTGGCCGACCGCGGCGAGCACCATCTCGTGGAGCTCGGCGGTGGCCCGCTCGAGGAGGTCCACGTCACCAGGGGTGAATACCCAGAAGGCCGACTCGTCCCAGTAGGGGCCGTCGGCGGTGTGGATGGGAAAGCCGACCCCCTCCACCCGTTCCTGCCAGCCCTCCCGCGGTGCCCGTTCCCGTCGCTCCATCGCTGTCCCCGGCGCTCTCAGGTGCCTGACGACGAGGTGCCCGACGACGAGGTGCCGGCGTGGGCGGCGCCGGTCGCGCCGAAGCCGCCCCGGCTCACCGTTCCGGACGAGGTCGCGCCCTGGGCGGTACCCGCGCCGGGTCCGGAACGGACGTAACCGGGCGCATAGCTGCCCACGCCGCCGTACATGCCGTAGGGGATCCAGATGAAGTGGAAGCCGCCGCGCGAGCCCTGGGTGCCCTGGGGGCCTCCGTCGGGCGAGTCCCAGCTTCCGGTGGCGCTCGACGCGGTCCCGCCATCGGCGCCGGGGGCCGCGCCCGAGCACAGCCCCTCGTCCACGAACTGACCGTCCGAGTCCACGCAGCGCTTCTCCCTGGGCTTTTCCCCCTCGCAGCCCACGAGCAGGGCCGACACGGCGAGGAGGAGCCCAAGACGGATCGAGGAGGGCTTGCGCACGGGAGAAGTGGACCACGGGGACGGGCGACTGTCGACGACCGGACGACCGAATGCGAGCTTTGATGCGAATTCGTGACTCCGGCGGTGACCCCGGACCGGGAGAGGGGAACGGACGATCATGCAAGCATTCGGAGTTCCTGCGTAAATCGAATAGCGGCGCGCGAGAGCGAAACTGGTTAGAATGTGAGCCATGACCCGACGCTCGCGAATCCTCCTCCCGGCCCTGCTCGTCGCCCCCCTCCTCATCACGGCCTGCGGAACCGAGAGCACCGATCTCCCGCCCGGACTCGGACCGCTCGCCTCCTCCTCCGAGGTCGCCTTCCCCGCCGACTGCCAGTCGGCCACGGGCACCGGCTCGGTCACGATCGGGGACGTGCGCGCGGTCCTCGCGAACCCCAGCTACAACGAGCGCCGGGCCAAGGGTTGCGTCAACTACCCCCTCGCGCAGGTGTGGCAGGCGCTCCAGATCCCGACCGGGGTGCACGTCGGCTTCTGGCCGGAGCGGAACGACAGCGACTGCGAGGCGTGGCTCATCAACGGAACGGAGTACCCGATCAACTTCGTGACGAAGGAGATCCCGCACGGGGGCATCGAGAGCCACTACACCTTCGAGATCACCTGGCGAGCCGGCATCCAGTCCGGCACCCCCGCCGCCCCCACCGAGGTGCGGATGCTCTACGGGAAGACCTCCGGCACCGTCGAGGTCCCCAAGATCCTCGGCTCGATGGTCTTCACGGCCGACCCGGCCCACCCCGGCTGGACCCAGATCGACGTCATCCGGCAGCTCAACACCAACGGCCACTCCGACGACGCCGCGAAGCTCCAGAGCTGGCTGCAGGGCTTCTACGACGGCCTCAAGGGGCACCTCGACGGCAGCGTGGCCATCTCGGGCTACCCGGGCGGCTGCGTCCTCCCGTAGCCGAAACGACGAGCGCGCCCCGGAGGGCGCGCCCGTTCACCGCGGTCGGGAGCCGGGGCCCTAGTTCGCCTTGGCCTTCTCCGCCTGCGGGTCCCACTTCCAGTTCAGGCCGAGGCTCGCGATCCAGGCCCAGCTCCTGAACGAGCCCGGCATGGACGACGCGTTGTCGATCGTCGCCGTGCTGGCCGCCGGCACCGAATTCAGGGTCTCGAACCAGGCGTTGAAGAAGCTGGCGCTCAGGTTCAGGTTCTTCATCACCTCCCAGCCCACGCCCACCGAGGCGGCGAACGCCTTGGCGTCGGGCAGGGACGGGTTGAAGTAGGCCGGATTCACGCCCGACTGATCGTAGAGGGCGCCGCCCCGGAGCTCCAGGACCGGCAGCACCTGCCAGGCCACGCCGAGCCGGTAGATGCTGGCGTTCCCGTAGTTGCGCCACACCGAGAGGTTGAGCGGCTGCCCGGTGGCCGGGTCGATGGTCTGCCCCACGAAGGTGTCCGACTGGTAGACGCTGTAGTGCTCCGACGTGTAGGCCGCGGTGATGTCGACCACCGGGATCGGACGCCAGGCCACGCCCACGTTGAACGTGCTCGGGTAGGGGAGGGTGTGGGTGAAGTCCTGGTTCGGGTAGGTGGCGGCGAAGGCCGGCGGGAAGGCGAAGTTGGCCGGCCCCTTCAGCTGCATGAAGGCCTGCTGCTTGTAGTCGGCGCCGATGCGCAGCGGGATGTCGAGGAACGGCTGGATCTCGATGGCCGCGTCCCAGCTCGGGGCGCCGCCGGAGTCGGCCAGGGTGACGAGCCCGTCGCTTCCGCCGGGGAGCGCCTTGTCGACCATGAGCTTCTCGGTCCCGTAGTAGTAGATGAAGCCGCCGCCCACCCGGATCTGCGGGATGATCTCGAAGCCCAGCGAGACGTACCCGGCGAAGACCTTCCGGTCGACCGAGATGATGTTGTAGCGCCCGGCCCAGTCGCTCGGCCAGAAGACGTTGCCGCCGCCGGGGACGCCCAGGCCGACGCCCACGCCGTAGCCGTGGCCGGAGATCTTGCCCGACCAGGAGAGGTAGAAGGCCACCGGCGTCGCGGCCTTGAAGTCGGTGGAGACGGGGGACGGGAAGAGGTCGGTGGTGTTGGTCCAGGTGGACCCGTTGCCGATGATCCCGAGGGCGAGCGTCAGGTCGAGCCCGGAGAGGCGCGAGAGCGCCGCCGGGTTCCGGTAGACGGCGCCGGAGGTGGTCTGGTCGGCCACCAGCGAGTCGCCCATGGCGAGGTCGCGGGGGACGACGTTGGGGATGGAGTAGCCGCCGGCGGAGGCGACGGCCGGGACCAGGAGGAGGGCGAGCAGGAGCTTGCGCATGGCGGTCCTCACGGGGAAGAGACGACGACGGGGGTGGACTCGACGGGACCGCCGAGGAGGTACGAGACGACGCTGGTCTGCGCACGCGACGCCAGGGCCGGGTTGGTCCAGTCGAGCAGGAAGCCGTGCGGCGCTCCCGGTCCGGTGGTGGTCGCCGGGCAGGTGCCGCTCGCCGAGTTCATGAACCACTGCATCCCCGGACTCGAGCGGCTCGCCGTGGGGTTGAGCGGTCCGAGGCCGATGAGGCCGTAGAGGAGCTCGTTGGTGGGATTGGGGACGGTCAGGTCGCAGCGCGCGCCCTGACCGAGGATCGCCTTGGCCGCCATCGGGGTGTGGCCGGTCGGATCGACGAGCAGGTTGGGGAGGGGCGACGTCACCAGGTGCGCCGCGAAGTTGGACGGGTCGGCCGGGTCGACGATCCACTTGGCGCTGATGAGGAAGAGCAGGTAGTTGGTGGTCCCGGGCGTCAGGTGGAGCGCGTCGAGGAGCCCCTGGTAGAGCGGTTCGAAGCTCGGCGCCGTGGTCAGGATGTCGATGACGGGGGCGCCGCCGACGTTCAGCACGGCGCGGGAGACCCGGGGGTTGACGGCGAGATCCGCGGTGCCCTCGATCGCCCCCCAGGACTGGCCGACGTAGTAGACCGTGGCGGCGTTCACCGGGACGGTCCCGGCCGGCAGACCGGCCGCGACGCGGATCACCTCGTTGCCGGCGGCGCTGGTCATCACCCGGATCAACATCGACTGGTCGAGGATGTCCTGGCGTGCGGTGTCCCGGCTGCGGAACAGGTTGGCCGTCACCACGAAGGAGCCCGAGCTCGCCGAGGTGCCGCCGGTCCCGTCCCAGCAGCCCGGGGTCGATGCCGGGTTGCAGCCGATGGGCTGGAGCTCCAGCGCGTTGTTCACGCAGAGTCCTGGCCTGTCGGTGGGGTCGTCGCCCTGCTGCTGCGCGAAGACCGTGGTGTTGCACGAGACGCCGGCGGCGCAGCCGAAGGAGACGCCCGTCACCGTGTTCTTCGAGCACCAGGCACGCGCGCCGTGCTTGGCGGCGTCGATGGCGGCGACCACCATGCCGTGTCCGGCGAGGGCCTGGGCGATGAAGAGGGCGTCGCCGCGGCTGCGGCCGAGGCCGTGGTGGACGACCACGAGCGGCCATCCGCCGACGGGAGGCGTGCCCGTCGGGAGGGCGATGATGGTCGGGAGGGGAACGGCGGCCCCCGCCGCGGGGACCGGATTGAAGGCCCCGGTGGCGGGGTCGAGCTTGTCGAAGGTGATCACGCTCGCCTCGATGAACGTGGAGATCCCCGAGGAGAGCAGCGACGGAGGCACGCCCCACTTGAGCGCCATGGCGGCCGGCGTGACCGCCACCGCACCCACGGGTGCATCGGGGAAGGCGTCGGTGCTGGTCCCGGGGATCTTGGCGTAGGGCGCGGCGCCCAGCTGGAGCGCGTCGGAGATGATGGTCTGGGTGCGGAAGGTGTACGGCATCACGATGTCGGCCCGGGCCACGCCGTGGTCGGTCGCGAGCTGCGAGACCACCGGCTGGAGGCGGAGCCGCATGCTCTCGAGGAGCGAGGCCAGCGGCCCGGACACGCCGGAGATCTCCGAGGTTGCCGTGGCCGCGGCACCGGGGGCGGCGCAGGCCGGCGACGGGGAGCAGATCGGGTGCGTGAAGAGGAGCATCTGCCCGAGGGTGGTGTTGGAGAGCGGGATGCCGGCGGGGTCGGTCACCCCCTTGGTCACGATCACCGCGTACTCGGTCCTGTCCTCGAGCGGCGGGAAGACCAGCGGCTCGCCGCCGGTGGGAACCGTGAGGGCCGGCTGGATACCGATCACCTGGGTGACGCAGTTCGGGCCGAAGTCGCCAAAGGCGTTCACCGGGACGCAGGGCTGCCCGGTGGAGGGGTCGATGGTGATGGGCGGCGGCTGGATGTACACGCCCTGGACCTCCGAGGCCGAGGTGGCGCCGGCCTTGTAGAGGTAGACCCCCTTGCCCGAGGAGCTGCGGATGCTGCCCGCCTGGATGGGGCCCGAGGTCTGGGCGATGTCCATGCCGGTGGTGCTGAACCCGTCGAGCGAGCTCATGGGGAGGCCCAGGAGCTCGTCGACCGCGGCGGAGACCTTGTTGGTGAGCGGATCGAGCAGGAAGTTGGAGGGGATCGGCACCACCCCGGCGCCGGGATCGGCGATCACCCAGGTGGTGGCCGGGGCGACAGTGAAGGCGCCCACCACCACCGTGTCCTCGAGGGGGAAGCCCCGGTTCTGCACGGCCGCGAAGACCGGCGCGAAGAGGAGCTGGAGCTTCTTCAGATCATTCAGCGCGCAGTCGGGGGAGGTGGAGGGGCAGACGAAGTCGGACGGCCCCCCGAAGAGGAGCGTGAACATCGTGGACGAGGGCTGCAGCGGCACGTTCGCCGCGGTCTTGATCCCGTTCGCCCCGCCGCGCAGCGCGTAGAAGTAGGTGGCGCCCGGGCGCCAGGTGGTGGGCTTGCCGCCGGAGACCGGGACCGCGCTCAGCGTGCCCTGCGTGGCGCCCGCCTGGTAGGAGGTGGCGAGCGCGGGGAAGGCCTGCGCGGGCGTCCCCAGCGCGTCGAAGACGAAGAGGTTGCAGTTGCCCGGCGCCTGCTGGCCGGTGCAGGGGACGATCGAGCGCAGGTCGATGCTGGGCGCGGCCGAGGTGACGTCGTTCGGCCCGTTGACGGTGAGCGCGGCGATGGGGAAGCCGAGCGGCAGCACCTGGTCGGGCGGGAATCCGCCCTGCTCGAAGAAGTAGCCGAGCAGTTCCTCCTGCGCGTTGCGCGGCGAGAGGACGAAGGGGTTCAGCAAGGGGTTGATGGCGAGCGCACTGGGCAGCGGGATGTTCCCGGTCGTCGGATCGAACATCGCGGTCGGGACGAAGGTGTTCGGGTTCGAAGGGACGGAAGGCGTGCAGGCGAGGACCGCGATCGCGAGGAGTGGCGCGGGCGCGAGGTGGCGAAGCGTCATGCTGCCTCCAGTTACGGTGGGTGAATCCCGGTGCGGACGCGCCGGAACCGGCGCGTAAACGCCTGTTGTTTGTCGGGAGTAGCCTCCATGTCAAGACGACGAGCCCCCCGGTTCGAGGGATTCGCACGGCGAGCCGCGTCATTCGACGCCGCGCGTCACGCGCCTACACGCGGCGACGGTCGACGACGCGGCGGGCCTTGCCCTCGGACCGGGCCAGCGTCCTGGGAGGGACGAGCTCGACCCGGACCGAGACCCCGAGCTCGGAGGCGAGCCTTCGCTCGACCGTGCCCCGCAGCGGCTCGTCGGCGGGAGTGGCCGCCTCCACCCGGACCGTGGCCTCGTCCCCGCCGTTGCCCCGCGTGAGCTCGATCTCGTAGTGCGGATCGGTCCCCTCCACCTCGAGCAGGACCGCCTCGATCTCGGACGGGAAGACCCGGGCGCCCTTCAGGAGGATGAGGTCGTCGGTGCGCCCCTTCACCCGGCTCATGCGGGCGAAGGTCCTCCCGCAGGCGCAGGGAGCCCGGGTGAGCGAGGCCAGGTCACGGGTGCGGAACCGGATCACCGGCTGGGCCTCCCGGGTGAGCGTCGTCACCACGAGCTCCCCCACGGTCCCGTCGGGCACCGGCGCCAGGGTCTCCGGATCGACCACCTCGACGAGGAAGTGGTCCTCGGCGACGTGCAGGCCGCTTCGCTCCATGCACTCCCCTGCCAGGCCCGGGCCACCCACCTCGGAGAGACCGTAGTTGTCGGTGGCGACCAGCTTCAGCTTGGCCTGCAGCTCCGCCCGCATCGACTCCGACCAGGGCTCGGCCCCGAAGAGCCCGAACCGCAGCGAGAGCTCGCCGGGGCGGATCCCGGCGTCGAGCGCGGCGTCGGCGAGCGTCATGGCGTGGCTCGGCGTGCAGACCAGCGCCGTGCTCCGGTAGTCCTTCAGGATGCCCACCTGCCGCCGCGCGCTCGCCGAGGAGACCGGGATCACCGAGGCCCCCAGCCGCTCGGCGCCCTGGTGGAAGCCGAAGGCGCCGGTGAAGAGGCCGTAGTCGAAGGCCACCTGCACCACGTCGTCCTTGCCCACCCCTCCGGCCACCAGCACCCGGGCCACCAGGTCGGACCAGGTCGAGAGGTCGTTGCGGGTGTAGCCCACCGCCGTGGCGAGCCCGGTCGTCCCGGAGGAGGCGTGGACCCGCACCACCTCCCGCAGCGGCACCGCGAAGAGCCCGTAGGGGTGGTTGTCGCGCAGGTCGCGCTTCGTCGTGAAGGGGAGGCGCCGCAGGTCCTCGAGCGAGCGCAGGTCCTCGGCGTCGAAGCCCGCCTCGGCGAGCCTTCGCTGGTGGAAGGGCACGTTCCGCTGCACCCGGTTGAGCGTGGCCTCGAGCCGCTCCAGCTGGAGCTGCTCGATCGCCCCGCGGTCCATCGACTCCCGGTCCGGAAGCCCGTTCATGGGATCACCTCGCTGCCCAGGTAGGCGCGCTGCACGTCGCGGTTCCGCAGCAACTCCTCGCTCGTCCCCTCCAGCACCACCCGCCCGTTCTCGAGCACGTACCCGCGGCGCGCCACCCGGAGCGCGCTGCGGGCGTTCTGCTCGACGAGGAGCACCGTGGTGCCCCCGGCGGCGATGCGCTCCACCGTGAGGAGGATGTCCTTCACCACCAGCGGGGCGAGCCCCATGGAGGGCTCGTCCAGCATGACCAGCGCCGGCCTCGCCATGAGCGCCCGCCCGATGGCGAGCATCTGCTGCTCGCCGCCGGAGAGGGTCCCGGCGAGCTGCCGCTCGCGCTCCTGGAGCCGGGGGAAGAGCCGGTAGATCTTCTCCAGATCCCCCTCCACCTCGCGCCGGAGCCCGCGCCGCACCCGCAGCGACCCGCCGATGAGCAGGTTCTCCCGGACCGGCAGCGTGGCGAAGACCTGGCGCCCCTCCGGCACGAGCGAGCAGCCCTGGGCCACCAGCCGCTCCGGGCGCATCCCGAGCACGGAGGCCCCGCGGAAGAGCACCTCGCCGCCCTGCGCCGGCGTGAGCCCGGCGATGCTGCGGAGCAGGGTGGTCTTGCCGGCGCCGTTGGCGCCGATGAGGGTGGCGATCTCGCCCGGGTTCACGTGGAGCGAGACGCGCCGCAGCGCCGCCACCGGCCCGTAGGAGACGTCGAGGTTGCGGACGCGGAGCATCAGTCCTCACCCAGGTAGACCCGGACGACCTCCGGGTTGCGCTGCACCGAGCGCGGGTCGGCGTCGGCGATCTTCTCCCCGAAGCAGAGCACGGCCACCTCGTCCGAGATGCGCATGACGAGCGACATGTCGTGCTCGACGAGCAGCACGGTGACACCCCGCTCGCGGATGCGCAGCACCTGCTCGGCCAGCACGCCGGTCTCGCGCATGTTGAGCCCCGCGGCCGGCTCGTCGAGGAGCAGGAGGGCGGGCTCGGCGCAGAGCGCTCGGGCCAGTTCCACCGCGCGCTGCTGCCCGTAGGCCAGGCTGCCCGCCGGGAAGGCGGCCAGCGCCTCCACGCCCAGGAAGGCCATCTCGGCCCGGGCCCGCGCCTCGATCTCCCGCTCCTCGCGCCGCGAGGCCGGGGAGGAGAGCATGCCGGCGAGCATCCCGGCCCGGCTGCGCGCGTGCCGCCCCACCATGACGTTCTCGAGGGCGGTCATGTGGCCGAACAGCTTCAAGTTCTGGAAGGTGCGCGAGAGCCCCAGCCCCGCGACCTCGTGCGGGGCGAGCCCCTGGATCTCCCGCCCGTCGAAGCGGACCGTCCCCTCGTCGGGGGCGCGGAAGCCGGAGAGGAGATCGAAGAGGGTGGTCTTGCCGGCGCCGTTCGGGCCGATGACCGCCTTCACCGCCCCCTTCCGGACGCGGAAGGAGACCCCCTTCACGGCCTGCACGCCGCCGAACCGCTTGGAGATCCCGCTCACCTCGAGGAGGTTCACGATCCCTCCCCGGGGCGCGCCGGACGGCGGCGCAGACGCTCCAGGAGCTCGCGGGCCGGGAGCTTCAGGATCCCGTCGGGCGAGAAGAGCATGACGAGGAGCAGGATCCCCCCGAAGACCGCGTCGTCGTGGGCGCCGAAGACCCCGCGAAGCGAGAGGAACTCGAGCACCGCCGCGGCCGAGAGCGCGCCCCAGAGGCTGCCCATGCCGCCCACCGCGACCATGGCCACGTACCGGACCGACTTCATCACCGAGGACTCGGAGGGGCCGATGCCGCCCACGTAGTGGGTGAGGAGCACGCCGGCGGCCGCCGCCATGGCCGCGGCGAGGACGAAGACGCGGACCTTGAGCCGCGCCGCGTCCACCCCCATGGCCCGCGCCGCGTCCTCGGCGCCGTGGATGGCCCGCAGCGCCCGGCCGGTGCGGGAGCGGACCAGGTTCCCGAGCAGCAGCATGGCGAGCCCCACGAGCCCCCAGGCCACGTAGAAGTTGGCCACCCGGTCGGCCCCGCCGCCACCGATCCGCAGGCCGGGGAGGAAGGGAAACGGGGGCACGCCGGAGATCCCGTCGGCGGCCCCCAGCCGCTGCGTGCCCACCACCACCGCGGAGACGATGGTGCCGAAGGCGAGCGTGGCCATGGCCAGGTAGTGGCCGCGCAGCCGCAGGACCGGCACCCCCACCGCGAAGGCCACGCCGGCGGCGAGGGCCACGCCCAGGACCAGCCCCACCCACGGGTTCACCCCGAGCGTCGTCCCTCCGTACAGGTCGGGCCGGGAGACGAGGAGCCCCACGCGGGTGGCGAGCGCCGCCGCCGCCCCCCCGCGCTGGGAGGCGAGGTCGACGGTGGAGAGGTAGGCGGCCGTGTACCCGCCGATGGCGAAGAAGCCGGCCTGCCCGAGCGAGATCTGCCCGGCGTAGCCCATGAGCAGCGAGAGCCCCAGCACGGCCAGCGCGTAGTACGCCGTCATGGTGAGCTGGGTGAGGTAGAAGCCCTTGCCGGTGGCCTGGGTGACGAGTTGCACCGCCACCACCAGGACGGAGAGGAGGGCCACCCGGGCCGGGGCGGGGAGACGCGGCACGCTAGAATTCCTTCAGCCGGGCGGCCTCGCCGCTCGCGAAGAGGCCGCTCGGCCGGACCACCAGCACGGCGAGCAGCAGGGTGAGCGTGACCACGTCCTTGTAGGCGGCCGGCAGCACCGAGACGGCGAACGACTCGACCACGCCGAGGGCCAGCCCGGCGGCGACCGCCCCGCCGGAGTTGCCGAGCCCCCCCAGGATGGCGACGGTGAAGCCCTTGATGGCGAGCGGTCCGCCCGCCGCGTACGACGTGTAGGTGATGGGGGAGACCACCGCGCCGGCCAGCGCGCCGATGGCGGCGGCGAGCGCGAAGGAGAAGGTGACGAGCCCCCGGACCGGGACGCCGCACAGCGCGGCCGCGTCGCGGTTGGCGGCGCAGGCCTGCATCTCCCAGCCGAGCAGGGTGCGCCGGTAGAACCACTCGAGCAGCACCACGATCACCGCCACCGTGCCGAGCACCCAGAAGACCTGGGGGGAGACGCGGGCCCCCCCGATCGCCACCGAGGTGACCTCGTCGCCGGTGAAGTAGGGGAGGGAGCGCACCCCCTCGCCCCAGAGGACGAGCGCGCCCTCGCGGAGCAGGATGGAGACGCCGATGGTGATGACCACCATGCGGAGCACGGTGGGCTTTCGGAGCCAGCGGATGAAGGCCACCTCGACGAGCGCGCCCACCGCCGCGGCGGCGGCCACGGCGAGGGCGATGGCCGCGGGGAGCGGCATCGACGGGGCGAGCTGGACGGCGATCATGCCGCCCAGCATGACGAACTCGCCCTGGGCGAAGTTGATGATGCCGGTGGCGCTGTAGACGATGTTGAAGCCGATGGCGACGACGGCGTAGATCGCCCCGTAGGTCAGCCCCGCGACGAGGTACTGGAGCGCGAGGTCGAGGGTCATGCCGCCCAGGTACCCGGTCGCCGCTCAGCCGCCCAGGGGGGCGAAGCGGCCGTTGCGCACCGTGCAGAGCTCGAAGGCGCCGATGTCGAGGCCGTTGTGGTCGGTGGGCGAGAAGTTGAAGACCCCGGCCGTCCCCACGAAGCCCTTCATCTCCTCCACCGCGGCGCGGACCTTCACCCGGTCCGGCCCCACCTGCTCGATGGCCTTGACCAGGATCCCGAAGGCGTCCCAGGCGTGCCCGCCGAAGGTGGAGACCTCCTCCTTGTAGCGGGCCTCGTAGGCCTTCCGGTAGGCCTCCACCACCGGCTTCTGTGGATTTCCCGCCGGGAGCTGGTCAGCCACGACGATGCGGCTGGCGGGGAAGATGACCCCCTCCGCCGCGCCGCCGGCCGCCTTGGCGTACTGGACGTTGGCGAATCCGTGGCTCTGGAAGAGCGGCACGGCGAGCTGCATCTGCCGGGCGTTCTTCAGGACGATCGACTGGGCCGGCTCGATCGACCAGTTGAGGAGCGCCTGGACGCCCGCCGCCTTCATCTTGGTCACCTCGGCGGTGAGGTCGGTGGCGTTCTTGTCGTAGACCTCGTTCACCACGATGGAGATGCCGTACTGGGGGGCGAGCTTCTCCACCTGCTCCTTCCCTCCCTTGCCGAAGCCGGTGTTGGAGGAGAGCAGCCCGAGACGGGTGATCCCCATCCGCTGCATCCGCTGGAAGATGAGCTCGACGGCCAGGCTGTCCTTGGGGGCCACCTTGAAGACGTGGGGCAGCACCGGGTTCACGATGGCCTCCGCGGCGGCCAGGGAGAGGAGCAGCGTCTTCCCCTCCTCGGCGATCCCCTTCACCGCCATCGACTCGCCCGAGGTGGTGGGCCCGATGATGGCGAAGACCTTCTCCTCCTCGATGAGCTGCCGTGCGAAGGAGACGGCCTTCTCGGGGCTGCCGCCGGTGTCCTTGAGCACGAGCTGGATGGGGCGGCCGCCCACGCCCCCCTTCGCGTTCAGCTCCTGCACGCGCATCTCCAGGGTGCGGGCCTCCGGGGCCCCGAGCAGCGCGGCCGGACCGGTGACGGCGAGGAGCGCCCCCACCTTGATGGGCTCGGGCGCCGCGCGGACGGCGCCGGGGAGGAGGGCGACGAGGGCGAGGACGGGGAGGAGACGGGTCATGGCGCGATCCCTCACTTCGCGAGCGGGACGAACTTGCCGCCCTTCACGGTGAGCATCTCGAAGGAGTCGATGCCGAGCCCGTTGTGGTCGGTGGGCGAGAACCGGAAGACCCCGCTCTGCCCCACGAAGCCCTGCGTGTTCTCCAGCGCGGTCCGCACCTTGGCCCGGTCGAGCCCCACCTTCTGGACCGCCGCGGCGATGAGCTGGAAGGCGTCCCAGGCGTAGCCCCCGAAGCCGCTCACCTCCTCGCCGTACTTCTTCTGGTAGGCGTCGCGGTAGGCGACGAGCACCGCCTTCTGGGGATTGCCGTCGGGCAGCGCGTCGGCCACGGCGAGGTGGCCGAGCGGGAAGATCACGCCCTCCGCGGCCGCGCCGGCCGCCTTGGCGTAGGCCAGGTTGCCGAAGCCGTGGCTCTGGTAGATGGGCAGGGTGAGCCCGAGCTGCCGGATGTTCTTCACCAGGATCGACTGGGCCGGCTCGATGGACCAGTTGAGCACCGCCTGCGCGTTCGAGCCCTTCAGCTTGGTGGCCTCGGCCGAGAGGTCGGTGGCCGCCTTGTCGTAGACCTCGTCGAGGACGATCTGGATCCCGTACTCGGGGGCGAGCTTCGCGATCTGCTCCTTGCCGGCCTTGCCGAAGCCGGTGTTGGAGGAGAAGACGGCGATCCGCGTGATCCCGCGCTTCTTCATGTCCTGGAAGATGAGCGCCGCGGCGTGGCTGTCCTTCTGGGCGGTCTTGAAGACGTGGACGGCCACCGGGTTCACGATCACCTCGGCGGCGGCCAGCGAGACGAGCAGCGTCCTCGATTCCTCGGCGATCGCCTTCACCGCCATGGTCTCGCCCGACGTGGACGGCCCGATGATGGCGAAGACCTTCTCCTCGTCGATGAGCTGCCGCGCGAAGGAGACCGCCTTCTCGGGCGAGCCGCCGGTGTCCTTCACGATGAGCTTCACCGGGTGGCCGGCCACGCCGCCCCGGGCGTTGGCCTGCTCGACCAGCATCTCGAGGGTGCGGGCCTCGGGCGCGCCCAGGAAGGCGGCCGGGCCGGTGACGGCGAGAAGCGCGCCGATCTTGAGCTCCTCGGCGGCGCCGGCGGGACCGGCGAGGGAGGCGAGGAGGAGGGCGGCGGCGAGGGGGGCGGGACGCATGGATGATCCTCCGGGAGGGGGGAGCAGGACCGGGCAGGATACCCGATCGGTGACCCCTTCCGCAGCATCGGAGGGGTCAGCCCGGTTCGCGCCCCGGGAGCCTGGCGCGGCGATGGTCGATGACGCGCCGCGCCTTCCCCTCGCTGCGCCCCAGCGCGCTCGGAGCCACGAGCTCGACGGTCATGCGGATCCCGGTGATGGAGTGGATCTCGTGGTCGATCCGGTCGCGCAGCGCCACCATCTGGCGCATCTCGTCGGAGAAGTCGCCGGGGCGGATCTCCACCCGCACCACCGCCTCGTCGAGGGTGCCCGGACGGGCGATCTCGATGACGTAATGGGGCGCGGCCCCCTCCACCCGGAGCAGGGCCTCCTCGATCTGGGATGGGAAGACGTTCACCCCACGCACGATGAACATGTCGTCGGATCGCCCCACCACCCGGCTCATGCGGGTCCCGGTGCGGCCGCAGGGGCAGGGGGAGCGGTCGAGCGCCGCCAGGTCCCGGGTGCGGTAGCGCAGGATCGGCATGGCCTCCTTGGTGAGGCTCGTGAAGACGAGCTCCCCCACCTCGCCGTCGGCCACCGGCTCGAGGGTCCAGGGATCGACGCACTCGACGAGGAAGTGGTCCTCGGCGACGTGCATGCCGGTCCGCGCCGAGCACTCGCCCGACACGCCCGGACCGATGACCTCGGAGAGGCCGTAGTTGTTGAAGGCGCGGATGCCCAGCTCCCGCTCGATCTCGACCCGCATCTCCTCGGTCCAGGGCTCGCCGCCGAAGTGGCCGAAGGAGAGGCCGAGGGCGCGCGGGTCGCCGCCGTCCTGCCGGGCCACCTCGGCGATGTGGAGCGCGTAGCTCGGCGTGCAGACCAGCACGTCGGGGCGCAGGTCGCGCAGGAGCATCACCTGGCGGGGGGTGTTGCCGCCCGCCACCGGCACGATCCCCGCGCCCACCCGCTCGATGCCCTGGTGCAGCCCGAAGCCGCCGGTGAAGAGCCCGTAACCGAAGGCCACGTGGACCAGGTGGTCGGGGCGCAGGCCGCCGGCCACCAGGAAGCGGGCGCACAGTCCGGACCAGCGTTCCAGGTCACCGTGGGTGTAGGCGACGAAGGTGGGCTTCCCGGTGGTCCCCGACGAGCCGTGGATGCGGGCCACCTCGGCGCGCGGCACGGCCAGCAGCCCCAGCGGGTAGTGGGCCCGCAGGTCGTCCTTGGTGGTGAAGGGGATCCGGCGCAGGTCGTCGAGCCCGCGGATGCCGGCCGGGGTGACGCCGGCCCGGGAGAGGGCCGCGTCGTAGAAGGGGGTGACGCCGGCGCGGGCCACCGAGGCGCGCAGCCGCTCGAGCTGGAGCTCGGCCAGCCGGGCGCGGGGCAGGAGCTCCGCCGGATCCCAGACGCGGTTCTCGGCGGGGGGCGCCATCCGGGACGGTCAGGCGCCGACGGCCTCGAAGGCCTGCTCCCGCGAGAGCACGCGGACCTTCCGGGCCTGGAGGAGCTGGGCGGCGCGCTCGGGATCCTCGACCCGGAGCAGGAGCACCGCGGTCTTGCCGCGGTGACCGGCGGCGAGCGGGTAGATGTACTCGATGGAGAGCCCGGAGCCCTCGAAGGCGCCGAGCATGTCGGCCAGGCCGCCGGCCCGGTCGGGGACCTCCACCGCCAGGACGTCGGTGGCCTTCACCACGCTCCCGGCCTCCTCGAGCACCTTGCGGGCCCGGTCGGAGTCCTTCACGACGATCCGGAGGATCCCGAACTGCTGGGTGTCGGCGAGCGACATGGAGAGGATGTCGATGCCGGCCTGGCCGAGCACCTGGCAGGGCAGGCGCAGCGCGCCGGGGCGGTTCTCGAGGAAGAGCGAAAGCTGGGTGAGCTTCATGTGGGTGCCTCCGGATCGTCAGATCTGGCGCTGGTCGATGACCCGCTTCGCCTTGCCCTCGCTGCGCTGGATGGTGCGGGGTCCGACGAGGGTGACGCGGGCGCGGATGCCGAGCGTGTGGTCGAGCGACTGCTCCAGCTTGTGCTGCAGGGCCTCGAGGGCGCGGATCTGGTCGGAGAAGACCTCGGGGGTCACCTCCACCTTCACCTCCATCTCGTCGAGCCCCTTCTCGCGGGAGAGCACGATCTGGTAGTGCGGCAGCGTCCCCTCCACCGCGAGCAGCGCCGTCTCCACCTGGCTCGGGAAGACGTTCACGCCGCGGATGATGAACATGTCGTCGGAGCGGCGGCCGATGCGCCGGATGCGCCGGATGGTGCGGCCGCAGGCGCAGGGCTCGGGGATGAGGCTCGTCACGTCCCGCGTCCGGTAGCGGATCATGGGCATGGCGTCCTTGGAGAGGGTGGTGAGCACGAGCTCTCCCTCGGCGCCGTCGGGGAGCACCTCGCCCGAGGCCGGGTCGACGACCTCCGGATAGAAGTGGTCCTCGAAGACGTGCAGCCCCGACTGGGCGAAGCACTCGATGCCCACGCCCGGTCCGATGATCTCGGAGAGGCCGTAGATGTCGTAGGCCTTCACCCCGGTGTCGGCCTCGATGCGCCGGCGCATGGCCTCGCTCCAGGGCTCGGCCCCGAAGATCCCGGCCCGCAGCCGGGAGAAGTCGCTCCCCATCTCCTTGGCCCGCTCCACCAGGTGCAGGAAGTAGCTGGGGGTGCAGCAGATGGCGGTGACCGCGAAGTCCTGGAGGACCATGATCTGCCGGTCGGTGTTGCCGCCGGAGATGGGGATGACCGTCGCGCCCAGGGCCTCGGCCCCGTAGTGGGCGCCCAGGCCGCCGGTGAAGAGCCCGTAGCCGTAGGCGTTCTGCACCACGTCGCCGCGGTGGAGCCCGCAGGCGGCGAAGCTGCGCACCATCACCTCGGTCCAGACGTCGAGGTCGCCCTGCGTGTAGGCCACCACGGTGGGCTTCCCGGTGGTCCCGGAGGAGGCGTGCAGGCGCACGATCTCGTCCATGGGGCTCGCGAAGAGGCCGAAGGGGTAGGTGTCGCGCAGGTCGGTCTTCAGGGTGAAGGGGAAGCGGGCCAGGTCCTCGAGGGACCTCAGATCGGCCGGGGAGACCTGCCGCTCCTGGCACCGGGTCCGGAAGAGGGGGACCCGCTCGTAGGCGCGGCGCACGATGCGCTGCAGCCGCTCGAGCTGGAGGCCGCGCAGCTGGTCGGCCGGGACGTAGTCGGGCGCGCTGGCGGGGTGGAACCGGCGCGAGGGGTCAGGGGTGGGCATGCCGTGCCTTTCCCGGGGAGCGGGCCCGCTCGGCGGCCCGCCCGGCCTCGAAGGCCTCGAGGTTGACCTGGAGGAGCCGCTCGGGGAGCGCGCTGGCGATGGCGGCCTGCCAGTGCTCCTCGGCGATGGAGAGGTGGGTGGAGAGCGCGCCGAGCAGGGCGACGTTCAGGCTGCGCTTGTTCCGGAGGCTCTCCTCCGGGACGAGGTCGGGAGGGAAGAGCACCCCCTCCTTGCGGAGCTGGTGGACGTTGTTCTCCACCTGGGTGGGGGCGAGCACCACCAGGAAGTCGGCGTGGCCGTCCGGGATCATGGGGGAGTGGACCGACGGGCCGAAGCGGACGTCGGAGGTGACCGAGCCGCCCCGCTGGCTCATGCCGTGGATCTCCGCCTTCTTCACGTCGTGGCCGGCCCGGAAGGCGGCGTCGGCGAGGACGTCGGAGGCCTTGATGACCCCCTGGCCGCCCAGGCCGGCGAAGACCACGTTGGTCACCCTATGGGGCATCGTCGCTCCCGCAGGCGGCGCAGGGGGATGCCGAGGCGGCGGCCTTCTCCGCGTTCGCCTTCTCGAAGTGGCGGATGTCGGCGGCGGCGAGGATGCAGGGGCGCCGGGAGACGATCACCGAGAGGTCGTTCGAGGCCAGGCGCCGCGTGAGCAGCTCCTCGAACCCCCTGGGATCCTTCACCGGGTCGACCACGTCGACGTTCTTGACGCCGGCGGCGCGGGCCATCCCCTCGATGGAGACGTGGCCGGTGGCGTCGTGGGACATGGTGCGCCCGGTGCCGGGGTGCTCCTGCTGCCCGGTCATCGCGGTGGTGCCGTTGTCGAGCACGAGCAGCACGTGGCCGGTGGCGGGCGGGTTGTAGACCATCTCCACGAGGCCGTTCAGGCCGCTGTGGATGAAGGTGGAGTCGCCGATGACGCTCACCACCTTGCGGGCCTGCTCCTCCGGCAGCACGTGGCGCAGTCCGAGCCCCACGCCCACCGAGGCCCCCATGGCCACGCAGGTGTCCATGGCCTGGTAGGGCTCCATGACGCCGAGCGTGTAGCAGCCGATGTCGCCGGCCACGATGCAGCCCATGCGCTGCAGCGCGCCGTAGACCGGGTGGTACGGGCAGGCGTCGCAGAGCTCGGGGGGCTTGGCCTTCGCGGCGGGCGGCTCGGGGGACTCGTCGCGGGCCAGGATGCGGCCGACCCGCGCCACCGACAGCTCGCCGAAGCGGAACATCTCCGGCTTGCCCTCCACCGGGATGCCGGCGGCCAGCATCGCGTCGGCGATCACCGGATCGCCCTCCTCGATCACCACGCAGCGCTCCACCCCGGCGGCGAAGCGGCGCAGGGCCTCGATCGGCAGCGGGTAGACCACGCCGAGCTTCATCACGCTCGCCTCGGGGGCGGCCTCGCGCACGTGCTGGAAGGAGATGCCGGAGGTGACGATGCCCAGGGCGGGGCTGGCCGGGTGGACCACGTTGAGCGGCGCGGTCTCGGACCAGGCCTGGATGTCGGCGAGCTTCTTGCGCAACTTGAGATGGGCCGGGCGCGCGAACGCCGGGACCATGACGCGACCGCGGATGTCGCGGATGAAGTGGGGGGGCGGGGCGGGCGCGACCGGGGCGCGGCGGACGACCACCGACTTGGAGTGGCAGACGCGGGTGGTCATGCGCAGGATGACCGGGATCTTCCAGCGCGCCGAGAGCTCGAAGGCGGAGAGCGTGAAGTCGTAGGCCTCCTGGGAGGAGGCCGGCTCGAGCATGGGGACGCCGGCGGCCACCGCGTAGCGCCGGTTGTCCTGCTCGTTCTGCGACGAGGCCATGCCCGGGTCGTCGGCCGAGACCAGCACGAGCGCCCCGTCGACCCCGGTGTAGGCGGCGGTGAAGAGCGGGTCGGCGGCCACGTTCACGCCGACGTGCTTCATGGTGACGAGCACGCGGGCGCCGGCGAAGGCGGCCCCGAGCCCCACCTCGAGCGCCACCTTCTCGTTGGGGGCCCACTGGGCGCGCCCTCCCAGCTCCGAGAAGGCCTCCAGGATCTCGGTGGACGGGGTGCCCGGGTAGCCGGTCCCGAGCGCGATCCCGCCGTCGAGCGCCGCCAGGGCGACCGCCTCGTCACCGCTCCACAGCCCGCGAACGGGCGCCTTCGACTGCTTCGCCTCGGTCTCCACGTCGGATCGACCTCTGCCTGGAAAAGGGGTCGGCGATTCTCCCTTTTCGCGGCCCCTGCGGCAAGGGCTCGCGCCTGCGTGCTTGTCGTTCCCGGGCTTCGCCGGTACGTTTCCGCCCCGATGAGTCTGTGGAGCTACGTCGTCAGCGTCGTCCGCGCCGAGCTGAAGGCGATCGCCGATCAGGCCCGCGAGTCGAAGGTGCTCCTGGTCGCGTTCCTGGCCTGCCTCGTCGGGATCGTCGCGTACCTCGACCCGTTCCCCGAGCGGGAGGTCCACTTCGGGAGCGCCTTCCAGGGCTCCGACTGGCACCAGTTCGGGGAGATGGCGGTCGAGTACCTGCGCACGAAGGGGCTCGGCGGGAGCGTGGTGGTGACCACCGGGGCGGCCGAGAACGTCGACCGGCTGGTCGACCCCGCCGATCCGGTCAACGCCGCCTTCGCCTACGGGATGGCGCTCACCGACGCACAGCGGAAGGAGGTCGTCTCCCTGGGGAGCATCTCCTACGACCCGATCTGGATCTTCTACCGGAAGGACCGGATCGCCCACCTCGAGGATCTCCAGGGCCTCGTCGGGCGTCGGGTCGGCATCGGGCCCCCGCGGAGCGGGACCTACGCGATCGCGCGGCAGCTCTTCGCGGCCTACGGCATCGATCTCGCGCGGGACGGCAGCTTCGTCCCGGACGGCTTTCCGGAAGGGGCGAGGAACTTCCTCGAGGGGCGGCTCGACGCCCTCATCATGGTCGCGAGCATCCAGGACCCGATCGTCCAGAAGCTGGTGCGCTCCGAGGGGATCGAGCTCCACAGCTTCGGGAACGCGTCGGCCTTCGAGAAGCGCTACAACTCGCTCGAGAAGCTGGTCCTCCCGGCCGGATCGCTCGCCATCCACCCGCCCGTGCCGACCCACGACATCTCGCTGGTGGCGACCACGACGAGCCTCGCGGTGAAGAAGAGCATGCACCCCGACCTGCAGCTCGCGCTGCTCATGACCATCAAGGAGTTGAACCGCAGCTCGGTCCAGCTCTTCTTCGCCGGCCGCAACGAGTTCCCCTCCTACGTGGACCCGCTCGTGCCCCTGAGCCCGGTGGCGTCGAGGTTCTACGACTACGGACCGCCGCCGGTGATGCGCTACCTGCCCTTCTGGATCGCCGGCTTCGTCGACCGCGCCTGGGTCCTCCTGCTCACCCTGGTCGCGGTCTTCTATCCCCTCTCCAGGCTCAACCTGCACATCCGCAAGCTCCGGTTCCTGGTGCAGGAGCGACCGCACTACGAGGAGCTCCTCGAGATCGAGGGGATCCTCTCCAGCCGCAAGCCGTCCGACGAGGAGAAGGCGGAGCTCCTGAAGCGGCTCGACGAGATCAACCGCCACGCCATCCGGGCCGGCGTCCC
Organism: Deltaproteobacteria bacterium; assembly: GCA_037129355.1. Classification (GTDB taxonomy): domain Bacteria; phylum Myxococcota; class Myxococcia; order Myxococcales; family Anaeromyxobacteraceae; genus CAIOAK01. Next base: position 31,857 of record JBAXVO010000003.1, read on the forward strand.
CGTCGGGGAGGAGTCGCACTACTTCGAGCTCCTCAACTCCATCCACCTGCTGCGTGGGAAGATCGCGAGCAATTGAGATGGAACCGATCCGGACCCTCGACGAGCTCGTCGTCCGCGCCCGGGCGCTCGGCCCCCGCGTCGTCGCCGTGCCGGCCGCGGAGAGCGAGACCGCGCTCGCCGCGGTGGTGGAGGCCCGGCGGCGCGGCATCGCCCGCGGGCTGCTCCTCGGCGACCGGGAGGGGATCGTCGACCGGCTCTGGAAGCTGGAGGAGGACCCGTCCCACCACGAGATCGTCCACGAGCCGGACGACCGCCGGGCCGCCGCCATCGCCGTGGAGCGGGTCCGGGCCGGCGAGGCCTCGCTGCTGCTCAAGGGGAGGCTCCCCACCGGCGACCTGCTCCGCGCCGTGCTCGACCGCGACCACGGCCTGCGCACCGGCCGCATCCTCTCCGACGTGATGGTGAGCGAGCACCCCTCCTCGCCGCCGCGGCGCATCGTGGGGATCACCGACGGAGGGGTGAACGTGGCCCCCCGGCTGGCCGAGAAGCAGGCCATCCTCGAGAACGCGGTGCGGGTCTTCCACCGCCTGGGCTTCGCCCGGCCGGTGGTGGCGGTGCTCTGCGCGGTGGAGACGCCGTCCTCCGCCATGCCCCACACGCAGGACGCCCGGGCGCTCGCCGAGATGGCCGCGCGGGGCGAGATCGAGGGCTGCGACGTGGTCGGACCGCTGGCGCTCGACAACGCGCTGTTGCCCTGGGCCGCCAAGGCCAAGGGGATCGAGCACCCGCTGGCGGGCCGGGCCGACGTGCTGCTCGTGCCCACCATCGAGGCCGGCAACATCCTCGGCAAGGCCTTCTCCTGGCTGGCCGGGAAGCCCGTGGCCCACGTCATCGAGGGGGCGCGCGCGCCGGTGCTCATCCCGTCCCGCGTGGAGCGGGCCGACGACAAGCTGCTCTCCATCGCGCTGGGCATCCTCTCGGCGCAGGAGGACGCGTGACCGGATCGGCGCCGCTGCTCTTCGTGGTGAACCCGGGGGCCGGCTCGACCAAGTTCGGCCTGTTCCGCGGCGACGGGCTCGTGGCCGAGGAGGCGCTCCGCCACCCGCCCGAGGCCATCGCCTCCCCGCGCATGGCCGATCAGCTCCCCATGCGGCTCGAGGCGGCGCGGGCCTTTCTCGCTCGCGTGGCCCCCGGCGAGCGGCTCGCCGCCACGGTGGGGCGCGGCGGCCTGCTCGGCCCGGTCCCGGCCGGCACGCTCCGGGCCACGCCGGAGATGGCCGAGGAGCTCCTGCGCGGCCCCCGCGGCGAGCACGCCTCCAACCTGGGCGTGCCCATCGCGCTCGCCATCGCCGGGGAGCACGGCTGCCCGGCCTTCACGGTGGACCCGGTCAGCGTCGACGAGCTCCTCCCCGAGGCCCGCCCCACCGGGCTCGCCGGGGTGGAGCGGCGCAGCTTCGCCCACGCGTTGAACATCCGGGCCGTGGCCCGGCGCCACGCCCGCGACGGGGGACGGCGCCTCGAGGAGCTCCGGCTCGTGGTGGCCCACCTCGGCACCGGCGTGTCGCTCGCCGCCCTGCGGGAGGGGCGGATGATCGACGTGGTGAACCCGCAGGACGAGGGGCCCTTCGCCGGCGACCGGGCCGGCGGCGTGCCGGTCACCGCGGTCGTCGACCTGTGCTTCGCGCCCGGGGCCGAGCGGGGCGCGGTGCGGCGCCGGCTCTTCGGCGACGGCGGCCTCTTCTCCCTCCTGGGAACGCGCGACGCGCGGGAGGCGGTGGCGCGGGCCGCCGCCGGGGACGTCGCCGCGGTGCTGGTGATGGAGGCCATGGCCTACCAGGTGGCCAAGTCGATCGGCGCCATGGCGGTGGCGCTCGAGGGGCAGGTCGACGCGGTGCTGCTCACCGGCGGGATGGCCTGGCAGGAGGGGGTGGTCGACCCCATCCGCCGCCGGGTCGCCTGGATCGCGCCGGTGGTGGTCCTTCCGGGAGAGGACGAGCTCGGCGCGCTGGCGGGAGGGGTGCTCCGGGTGCTCTCCGGCGAGGAGGCGGCGCGCGACTACGCGCCGCCCCCGTCCGGACGATGACGGCTAGACGAGGCCGTGGGAGACCATGGCCTTCGCCACGCGGATGAAGCCGGCGATGTTGGCCCCCACCACGTAGTTGCCCTTGGCACCGAACTCCTCGGCGGTCTCCCAGCAGTTCTGGTGGATGGTCTTCATGATGTTGGCGAGCCGCTTCTCGGTGTACTCGAAGGTCCACGAGTCGCGGCAGGCGTTCTGCTGCATCTCCAGCGCGCTCGTGGCCACGCCGCCGGCGTTGGCCGCCTTGCCGGGGCCGTAGGAGATCTTGGCGTCGAGGAAGACCTTGATGCCCTCGGGCGTGGTCGGCATGTTGGCCCCCTCGCCCACCGCGATGCAGCCGTTCTTCACCAGCAGGGCCGCGTCCTTGCCGTTCAGCTCGTTCTGGGTCGCCGACGGCATGGCCACCTGGCAGGGGACTTCCCAGATGTTCCCGCCGTGCAGGTACTTCGCGTGCTTGCGGACCTCCACGTAGTCCTTGATGCGGCGGCGCTCCCGCTCCTTCAGCTGCTTGACGAGCTCGAGGTCGATGCCCTTGTCGTCGACGATCACGCCGTTCGAGTCGGAGCAGGCGATCACCTTGCCGCCGAGCTGGACGATCTTCTCGATGGTGTAGATGGCCACGTTGCCCGAGCCGGAGACGGTGCAGGTCTTGCCCTCGAAGGTGTCGTTCCCGCGGGCCTTCAGCATCTCCTGCACGAAGAAGGTGGCGCCGTAGCCGGTGGCCTCGGTGCGCACCAGCGAGCCGCCGTAGTCGAGCCCCTTGCCGGTGAGCACGCCGGCCTCGTACCGGGCGGTGAGCCGCTTGAACTGGCCGAACATGTAGCCGATCTCTCGCCCCCCCACGCCGATGTCGCCGGCGGGCACGTCGGTGACGTCCCCGATGTGGCGCTGAAGCTCGGTCATGAAGCTCTGGCAGAAGCGCATCACCTCGTTGTCCGACTTGCCCTTGGGGTCGAAGTCGCTGCCGCCCTTGCCGCCGCCGATGGGGAGCCCGGTGAGCGCGTTCTTGAAGATCTGCTCGAAGCCGAGGAACTTGATGATCCCCAGGTAGACGGAGGGGTGGAAGCGGAGCCCGCCCTTGTAGGGGCCGAGCGCGCTGTTGTACTGGACGCGGAAGCCGCGGTTGATCTGCACCTCGCCGCGATCGTCCTGCCAGGGCACGCGGAAGATGATCTGCCGCTCCGGCTCGGCGATGCGCTCGATGATCTTGCGCTCGCGGAACTCGGGGTACTTGGAGAGTACCGGCCCGATCGACTCGAGCACCTCCCGGACCGCCTGGTGGAACTCGACCTCGCCGGGGTTGCGCTTCAGCACGTCCTGGAACACGACTTCCAGCTTCTCGTCCATCTTCGCCATGGCCTGCCTCGTTTCGGTTGTGGGCGCGATCCCTCTGCCCGAAAGGCGGTCAGCTTGCCTGATTTACAGGCAGGGCCGCAATGGGCGAAGGTGATCGGGTGTCCGATCCCGACCCCACGATGATCCCGGTCAATTCGCCCGGCACCGGTCTCCCCGCCCTCGACGGCGTCCTCATGGGGCTCCGGCCGGGCGACAACGTCGTCTGGCAGGTCGAGACCCTCGAGGACTACGCGCCGCTCGTGCCTCCCTTCGTGGCCCGGGCCCGGGCCGAGGGAAGGCGGGTCGTCTACTTCCGCTTCGCCCGGCACGAGCCGCTGCTCGAGGCCTCGTCGGGCGCCGAGATCCACGAGATCTCCCCGGCGCTCGGCTTCGAGAGCTTCACCGACGCCATCCACCGGGTGATCGAGGAGGCCGGGCCGGGGGCGTTCCACGTCTTCGACTGCCTCTCCGACCTGGCGGCCGACTGGTACAGCGACCTCATGCTGGGCAACTTCTTCATGGTCACCTGCCCGTACCTGTACGAGCTCGACACGGTGACCTACTTCGCGCTCCTCGCCGGCCACCACTCCGCCGAGGCGGTGGACGCGGTGCGGAGCACGACCCAGATCCTGGTGGACGTCTTCCGCCGCCGGCGCACGGTCTACTTCCACCCGCTCAAGGTGGACGGGCGCCACTCCCCCACCATGTACCTGCCGCACGTCCGCGAGGGGGATGGGCTGCGCCCCTTGACCGAGAGCGCGGAGCTCTCCGAGGCGCTCGTCGACGTCGCCGACCGGCGGCTCGACGCGGTGGAGCGGGCCGACGTCTGGGACCGGCGCGTGGACGCGGCGCGGGAGATCCGCGACGGCGTGCGCGAGGGGCGACGCCACCCGGAGGAGGAGCGGACCGTCTTCGAGTCCCTCCTGCGGATGATGCTGACCCGCGACGACCGCTTCGCCGAGATGGCCGGCCGGCACCTGACGCTCGACGACCTGCTCGCCATCCGGCGGCGCATGGTGGGGACGGGGCTCGTGGGGGGGAAGGCGGCGGGGATGCTGGTGGCCCGGGCCATCCTCGCCAACGGCGATCCGGCCTGGGGCCGGATGCTCGAGCCCCACGACTCCTGGTTCATCGGTTCCGACGTCTTCTACACCTACCTGGTCCGGAACGGCTGCTGGCCGGCACGTCGCGAGCAGCGCCGCCGCGCCGCCTTCCTCGACGGGGCCGAGGAGGCCCGCCGGCGCGTCCTCGAGGGCAGGTTCCCCGACTTCGTGCTGCGCCGCTTCGTCGCCCTGCTCGAGTACTACGGGCAGTCCCCCATCATCGTCCGCTCGTCGAGCCTCCTCGAGGACGGGTTCGGCAACGCCTTCACCGGCAAGTACGAGAGCGTCTTCTGCCCGAACCAGGGCTCGCCCGAGGAGCGGCTCCGCGACTTCCTCGCCGCGCTCCGGCAGGTCTACGCGAGCAGCATGAGCGAGGAGGCGCTGCGCTACCGGGATCGCCGGGGGCTCCTCGACCGGGACGAGCAGATGGCGGTGCTCGTGCAGCGGGTCTCCGGCGCGGTGCACGGCGACCTCTACTTCCCGCAGGTGGCCGGGGTCGCGCTCTCCTACAACCCGTATGTCTGGAACGCCGGCATCGACCCGCAGGCCGGGGTGATGCGGCTGGTCTTCGGACTGGGCACGCGCGCCGTGGACCGGTCCGACGACGACTACACCCGCCTCGTGGCGCTCAACGCCCCCTCGCTGCGCCCCGAGTCGACGCTCGACGAGAAGACCGAGTACGCCCAGCACCGGGTCGACGTCCTCGACCTGGGCGCGCGCAGCATCCGGTCGGTCCCCTTCGCCGAGGCGGCGGCGGCCGCCCCAGGGCTGCCGATGCGCCTCTTCGCCACCCGGCGCCCCGACGGCGGCTTCATCCTCACCTTCGACGAGCTGCTCTGGGGCACGCCGCTCGTGGAGCGGATGCGGGCGCTCCTGGGGACGCTCAAGGAGGCCTACCGCTACCCGGTGGACGTGGAGTTCACCGGCAACTTCCTCGCCGACGGGGAGCTGCGGCTCAACCTGGTCCAGTGCCGACCCCTTCAAGTTCGCGAGGGGGGCGCCATCGTCCCGCCCCCCACCTCGCTGCCCGAGGAGCGGGTGCTCCTCCGGTCGCGCGGACCGGTGGTGGGGCCGAGCGCCCACACCCCCATCGACCGGGTGGTCTACGTCGACCCGGATGCGTACGTGCTGCTCGGCACCGGCGACCGGCACGAGGTGGCGCGGGTCATCGGGCGGCTCATGCGGCTCGAGCCGGGGGTGGACCGCAAGGTGATGCTGCTCGGCCCGGGGCGCTGGGGGACGACGACCGTCGCCCTCGGGGTGCCGGTGAACTTCGCCGAGATCCAGCGGGTGTCGGTGCTCTGCGAGATCATGCGCATCGGTGACGTGGTGCCCGACGTCTCGCTCGGCTCCCACTTCTTCAACGACCTGGTGGAGGAGTCGATGCTCTACGTCGCCCTCTACCCGGCCCACCCGGGCCACCTGCTCGACGAGGCCCGGCTGCGCGCCTCGATGAACCGCCTGGCCGAGCTCCTGCCCGACGACGCCCGGATGGCGCCCGTGATCCGGGTCATCGATTTCCCCAGTGAGGACGGAAGGTTGCTGTGGCTCAACTGCGACTGCGTCCGGCAGGAGGCGGTCGGGTACCTCGAGGGGCGGTGACGCCCCGTGTCGAAGGTTGTTGCAACATTCGAAGGGAGCAGGCTAGATCGGGCGTCCCCGGTTGATTCTAGAGTCAAGGAGTCCCCATGCCCCTCAAGATCCTGGTCACGGCGAAGCGCGTCGAGGACCCCGAGTCGAAGATCAAGGTGAAGCCCGACGGCACCGGCATCGTCACCGACGGCGTCAACTACAAGATGAACCCCTTCGACGAGATCGCCGTCGAGGAGGGGCTTCGGCTCAAGGAGAAGCACGGCGGCGAGGTCATCGTCGCGAGCATCGGGGCCGACAAGTCGATGACCGAGATCCGCGCCGCGCTGGCCATGGGCGCCGACCGGGGCATCCTCGTGAAGCACGACGGCCCGCTCGACCCCTTCGTGGTCTCGGCCATCCTCGACAAGGTGCTCGAGAAGGAGAAGCCGGACGTCGTCCTCCTCGGCAAGCAGTCGATCGACGACGACCAGAACCAGGTCGGCCAGTACCTCGCCGAGCGGCGCGGGCTCGGGCAGGCCACGTTCGCCTCCAAGGTGGAGAGCCTGGAGAGCGAGGCCGAGCAGAAGAAGCAGCCGGGGATCGTCCTCTCCGCCGACGGCAAGTCGGTGCGGGTGGTGCGCGAGGTCGACGGCGGGCTCGTCACCGTCGACGTGAACCTCCCCGCGGTCGTCACCTGCGACCTGCGGCTCAACAAGCCCCGCTTCGCCTCCCTGCCCGGGATCATGAAGGCCAAGAAGAAGCCGGTGGAGGAGATCGCCGCCGCCACGCTGGGCATCGACCTGGCGCCCAAGGTGGTCGTGAAGAAGCTCTCCGAGCCCCCCAAGCGGCAGGGCGGCCTCAAGGTCGCAGACGTCCCCGAGCTCTACGCCAAGCTGAAGGGCGAGGCCAAGGTCCTCTAGGAGAACGCCATGTCCAACGTCCTCATCGTCGCGGAGCAGTCGGGCGGTCACCTCAAGAAGGCCTCCCTCCAGGCCATCGCCGCCGGCCAGGTCATCGCCGGCCGGACCGGCGGCAAGGTCCACGTCGCGCTGCTCGGCAAGGGGCTGGGCGCGATCGCCACCGAGCTCGCGAGCTACGGCGTCACGGTGCACGCCGCCGACGCGGCCGGCCTGGAGAACTACCTGGCCGAGACCTTCACCCCGGTGGTGGTCGAGCTGGCCAAGGGCGTGGGCGCCACCTTCGTGGGCGCCGCCGCCACCGCCTTCGGCAAGGACCTCGTTCCCCGCGTGGCCGCGCGCCTGGGCGCCGCCACCGCCACCGAGGTGCTGGGCTTCGGCGGGTCCGGCGCGGCGGTCACCTTCCTCCGCCCGATGTGGGCCGGGAACGTGCTCGCCGAGGTGGACCTGGCCACGCCGGTCAAGGCATTCACCATCCGTCCCACCGAGTTCCCGGTCGCCCAGAAGGGCGCGGGCGGCGAGGTGAAGGCGGCGGCCGTGGCCGATCCCGGCCCGCTCCCCACCCGCTTCGTCGAGTTCAAGGAAGTGAAGAGCGCGCGCCCCGAGCTCACCGAGGCCCGCTTCGTCGTCTCCGGCGGCCGCGGCACCAAGGGCGACTTCAAGGAGCTGGAGGGGCTCGCCGACGACCTGGGCGCCGCGCTGGGCGCCACCCGCGCCGCGGTGGACGCCGGCTGGGTTCCCAACGACCTGCAGGTCGGGCAGACCGGCAAGGTGGTCGCGCCCGAGCTCTACATCGCCGCCGGCATCTCCGGCGCCATCCAGCACCTGGCCGGGATGAAGGGTTCCAAGGTCATCGTGGCCATCAACAAGGACCCCGAGGCCCCCATCTTCCAGCTGGCCGACTACGGCCTGGTCGCCGACCTCTTCAAGGCCGTCCCCGAGCTGCGCGAGAAGATCAAGGCCGGCAAGGGATCGTGATCGCGGAGGCGGACCTCGCCGCGCTGGGGATCCACCGGATCTCCATCCCCATCCCGTTCCTCGAGGCCGGTGGGCCGGTCAACGCCTACGCCATCGAGGACCGGGACGGGGGGCTCCTGCTCTTCGACTCCGGGCTCGGCTCGCCGCAGGCCCAGGCGGCCATGGCGGAGGGGCTCGCCCGCATCGGCCGCTCGCCCCGGGACATCCAGCGCATCGTCGTCTCCCACGGCCACATCGACCACTACGGCGGGGCGGCGGGCCTCCTCGAGCAGGTGGGGCACGAGGTACCGGTCCACGCCCATCCCCGGGACATCCCCAAGATGGCCGAGGGGTACCCGCGCTGGATGGACCAGGTCGGTCTCTACGGCGCCTTCTTCCTCCGGCTCGGGGTGCCGCTCGAGGTCATGGAGGACGCCTGGCGCCAGGTCCGGGACGGCTTCACCAAGGCGCGGCGCGTGCCCCGGGTGGAGCCCATCGACCTCGCCGAGCCGCTGCGCATGAAGCACGCCACCTTCGAGGTGATGCACATGCCCGGGCACACCCCGGGGCTGCTCTGCCTCTACGATCGCGAGCACCGGCTCTTCGTTTCCGACGACCACCTGCTCGAGCACGTCTCGCCGAATCCCCTCATCGAACTCGGGCCCGACGGGCAGGAGGACTGGCGCCCGCTCGTCGCCTATCTCGACTCGGTGATGCGCCTCCACGCCCTCGAGGTGGACGCCATCCTCCCCGGCCACGCCGAGCCCTTCGGGGACCACCGGACCGTCATCGACCGGCTGCTCGCCTTCTACGACAAGCGGCAGCAGCGAATCCGCGAGGAGCTCCGGAAGGGGCCGCTCACCGGCTGGGAGGTGACGCGGCACCTCTTCCCGCGAGCGCCGGCCTCGGCCATGTTCCTCACCGTCTCCGAGACCCTGGCGAACCTCGAGGTCCTGGAGGCCCGGGGAGAGGTGGCGCGGGACGCCGACCCCGATCTCCTCCGCTTCCGTCTGGGGTAAGACATCGGGATGCTCCAGATCTGGACCCTGCCCGAGACCTGGATCTCGCTCGCCACCCTGGCGGCGATGGAGATCGTCCTCGGCGTCGACAACATCGTCTTCCTCACCATCCTGGCCGGGAAGCTCCCCCGCGAGCAGCAGCCGCTGGCCCGCAGGCTCGGGCTGGGCGCGGCGCTCGTCACCCGGCTCGGCCTGCTCTTCGCCATCACCTGGCTCATGGGGCTCACCGCCGACCTGTTCCGGGCCTTCGGGCAGGGCATCAGCGGCCGGGACCTCATCCTGGCCGGTGGCGGCCTCTTCCTCGTCGGCAAGGCCACCTTCGAGATCCACGAGAAGCTCGAGACCGGACACGACGCGGCCGGCGGGCCCGCCGGCGGGAAGGCCTCGTTCGGCTGGACCATCCTCCAGATCGCGCTCCTCGACATCGTCTTCTCCCTCGACTCCGTGATCACCGCCGTGGGCATGGCGGGCCACCTCCAGGTCATGGTGGCGGCGATGGTGATCGCGGTGGGGGTGATGCTGGTCTTCGCGGGGCCCATCGGCCGGTTCGTGGAGGATCATCCCACCGTGAAGATGCTGGCCCTCTCCTTCCTCATCCTCATCGGGGTGATGCTGGTGGTGGAGGCGTTCGAGCGCCACATCCCGCGGGGCTACGTCTACTTCGCCATGGCCTTCTCGCTCGGGGTGGAGATGCTCAACCTGCGCCTGCGCAAGCGGGTCGCGGCGCCGGTGCACCTGCACCACCGGTACGAGAACGACGCCCAGGCCAGGGAGACGGTGAAGGAGCAGCTGGAGTTCGACATCTAGCCCGGCGCGATCGTCACGTCAGCCGGGACAGCCGCCGGTTCGACCCCGGAAGGTCGACGCCCATGGCGACGGCGGTGATCCCGAAGGCGACGACCCCGGCCACGAGCACCCCGGGACCGGGCGTGGAGATCCGGACGGCCGGCGAGGGGCCGAGCGCGGTCAGCACCGCCCCGGCCACGGTCGACCCCACCGCCATCCACTGGTAGAGCCGCAGCCCCAGGACGACCGGGGTCTGGGGCTCGCCGCGGTAGGCCTCCTCCACGAAGCGCCCCACCCCGCCCAGGAGCAGGTAGAGGCCGGCCACCAGGTGGGCCGGGGTCCCCAGGAGGGCGAGCCGCAGGAGCACCGCGCCGAGGAGGACGTTCCAGAGGATCGAGTAGAGCGCGGTGGGGTGCACCGGGATCCCGCCCAGACCGGCCTTCACCACACGTGAAAGAGGGGTGACGTGCCGGATCCCCAGCCATCCCGGGGCCGGCGCGCCGTGGCAGCAGCCCTGCACCAGGCAGCGCAGGCGGCCGATCCCCTGCACCACCGGCGCGGCCATCGCCGTCGCCGCGAGCGCCGTCCAGCGGTCGAAGCCGAAGACGGGTGCGAGGAGCACGCCGAGGATCGCGCCGAGGACGCCGCCGTAGTAGCCGAACGGGCGCGACAGGCCCCGCCCCTCGACGACCTGCGCCCATGCGCCCGCGCCGACGACCCCGAGCCCCCAGATGGCGGTGGCGAGGGCCGCGCCTCCCGGGCCGAGAACCGAGCCGAGGACGATGACGCCCCCGCCGGCCCCGAGCCCCACCCAGAGCCCGTGGTTGATGACCCGCAACGGCCCCACCCGCCAGTCCCGCCACGAGTTGGCGACCCGCTCGGCGCCGCTCCGGAGGAGTTCCCAGAGCGCGCGGCCGCGCCGCAGGACGGCGACGACGAGGAGCCCCCCGGCCACGTCGACGACCGAGTGGGCCCCGACGAGCAGGCAGGAGACGGCGACCCCCCAGGCCCAGGGGCGCCAGAGGCGGGAGCGGGCGGCGAGGGCGTCGGCGGCGAGGAAGGCGAGCACCACGTGGTACGAGGGGAAGGCGCAGGCCGGCGTGTCGAGCGCCCGTTCCAGCCCGATGAGCGTTCCGAGCGGCCCCGAGGGATCGAACGGGCGCGGCGGGGAGGTGAGGGGAAGGAGCAGGAAGGCCGGGAACACGATCGCCATCGACCAGAGGGCGCGAGCCGAGAGCGTCCGCAGCGCGTCGCGGGACGGGGACCCGAGGAACGCCGCCAGGACGACCGGGTAGGTGCTCGCGTAGATCGGTTCCGCCCACTCCACGACCGGCCACCCCCGCTCGAACGGGAGGAGGGACGAGACCGCATCGCGGGCCGGTCCGATCGCCGCGCAGCCCTCGTAGAGGAGGAGCCACGGCCCCAGGACGAGGAGGAGCGCGCCCGTCCGCTCGCGCCACGAGGGCGGGGCGATCCCCGACGGCGGCAGGGACAGCCAGGGGCGCGCGAGGCGTCCGAAGCGCCGGAGCAGGTCGGGGCGCTCGTGGCCGACGACGAGTGCAGCCGAGGCGAGCGCGACCGAGGGCGCGACGAGCCAGAGGCCGGCCGCCGAGCCCGTCGCCACCGCGACGCCGGCCACCGCGATGGCGAAGCCGACGTAGATCGGGTGCCCCACGACCGCGTAGGCACCGCCGGTGACGAGACGGGGAGGAGGGTAGGCGTTCATCGGCAGCCCCCCGCCGCGGCGCCAGAGGTCGAGCATCGCCGCGGCCACGAGGACGAGGCCGGAGGCCGCTGCGATCCAGCCCGGGAGCGGCGCGTGGAGCGCGGGGAGGTGGACGTCCGGCGAAGCGCCCCGGGCCCAGAGCACGAGCAGCACGGGCAGCGCGACCGCGAAGAGCAGGCCGTAGAGGACGGGTCCGGGCCTCAGGGCCACCGCACCACCTCGTGGATGGCGAGCCCCTCCATCCCGGCCAGATCCCCGCGAGCGAGCCACTTGGTCTCCGAGAGCCCGAGGCCGATGCGGGGCAGGGAGCGGCGGAGGGCGGCGGGGAGGGTGCGCGAGAGCGGCGCGTCGCGGAGCGTGGCCACCGGCGCGAGCGGGTGGGCGAATCCGTCCACCGAGACCTGCCCGTCCCCCACGTCGTCGAGCGAGGCCGGCCGCCCGTCGCGCAGCGCCAGCCGGAGAGGCGAAGCCCCCTTCCACTCGATCCAGACGAGCCCTCCGGCGGGAGAGAGGAGGCGGCCCCAGCGGAGCTCGCGGATGGACAGTTCCCAGGGCGGGAGGGTGATCCGGAGACGCTCCGCGTAGCCGAGCCCGCGAAGCGTCTCCCCGCCGATCCGGATCTCCGCCTCGCCGCGCGGGATGCGGCAGTCCCACTCCACCACGCCCCCCGCCTCCTGGTGCAGCCGAGCCTCGAAGGGCGGGTCGATGGCGTCGAGGCGAGCATTCACGCCCAGTGCCGGGCTGGCGAAGCGGAGCCGCGTGCCCTCCACCCGGGGAGGGCGGCCGTCGAGGAGGCTCCACCGGGAGCGCAGGCCGGAGGCGCCGAGCAGGAGGAGCCCGTGGACGTGCACGGAGGCCCGGAGAAACCGCAAGCGCGCCGCATAGACGATCGCGCAGCGTCCGTCCGGGGTCGCCACGTCGAGGTACCACTTGGAGAGCTCCACCGAAGGGGGCGGGGCGGGCACAATGGGAGTTTACCTCGTCAGCCCACGCTTACGCCCCGTGAGGTGTGTGCCGGGAACCTCGACGCACCACAAAGGACCGGGTGGAGGTGGCGCCATGCCGCGATACGTGATCGAGAGGGAGATTCCGGGAGCCGGGAAGCTCACGCCCGCGGAGCTGAAGGGCATCTCCCAGAAGTCGTGCGCCGTCCTCGGCGAGCTGGGACCCAAGATCCAGTGGGTGCAGAGCTACGTCACCGGCGACAAGGTCTACTGCGTCTACATCGCCCCCGACGAGGCCACGGTGAGGAAGCACGCCCAGATGGGCGGGTTCCCCGCCAACCGGGTCTCCGAGGTCCGGGCGATCATCGACCCGACGACCTCGGAGTAGGAGCCCCGCGCCGCCGCCGTCACCGCCCGGTGGCCCACAGCGCGAAGGCGTAGGCGTCGGCGAGCGTCTCCACGTTGGTCCGGACCTGGTCGGCGCCGCCGTGCCCGGCGTTCCGCTCGATCCTGAGCAGCACCGGGCCGCCGGTGGTGGCCCACTGGAGTTCCGCGCCGAACTTCCGGGCGTGGAGCGGATCGACACGATCGTCGGAGTCGGCCGAGAGCAGCAGCGTGGGCGGGTAGCGCGTCCCCTTCTTCACGTGGTGGTAGGGGGAGTAGGCGAGGAGCGCCGGGAAGAGGGCCGGGTCGTCGGCCGATCCGTACTCGGCGATCCAGGTCTTCCCCGAGCCGTGCAGGTGGTAGCGGACCATGTCGAGGAGCGGGACGGCGCAGAGCACCGCGCCGAAGAGGTCGGGGCGCTGGACCATCGCCGCGCCCACGAGCAACCCACCGTTCGACCCGCCGGTGATGGTGATCCGCTCCGGACGGCTGTAGCCGTTCGCCACCAGCCACTCCGCGGCGGCGACGAAGTCGTCGAAGACGTTCTGCTTCCGCGCCAGCATCCCCTCCTCGTGCCAGCGCTCCCCGTACTCGTTTCCTCCGCGCAGGTTGGGGAGCGCGTAGATGCCGCCGCGCTCGAGCCAGGCGAACCGCCCGCCGCTGAAGTAGGGGAGCATGGCGGCCTGGAACCCACCGTACCCGCCGAGGAGCAGCCGCGCCGAGCCGTCGAGCTTCTGGTCGCGGCGGCGCACCACGAACATCGAGACCTTGGTGCCGTCCTTCGACGGGAAGAAGACCTGCTCCACCAGGTAGGGCGTGGTGTCGGCCGGGACGCGGGTCCGGTACCAGAGGTCGGTCGCGCCGGAGGAGAGCCGCAGCGTGCGGATCTCCATGGGGTGGGTGAACGACTCGAACGCCAGGAAGGCCTCCGGGTCGAGCGGGTCGCCGGAGAGCCCCGACACCGTTCCCGGTGCCGGCAGCGCCACCTCGATGGCTCCCCCGCCGTCGAGGTCCCGGATCTCCAGCCGGCTCGTGGCGTTCTTCATGTAGCGGAGGGCGAGCCGGCCGCCCAGGACGTCGGCGCCCTCGAGCGCCGCGTCGGGCCGCTCGGCGACGACCGTCCTCCAGCCGGCCGGATCCGGCGCGGCCGGGTCCACCGAGACGACCTTCCACATGGGGGCGCCCTCGTTGGTCAGGACGAGGAAGCGGTCCTTCCAGGCGACGGGGCGGAACTGGGCTTTCCGTCCCTTCACGAGCGGGGTCCAGGCCCCGTCCTTGCGGGCGTCCCGGTAGAGCACGTCGTTCGAGGTCCACCCGTGGTCGATGGAGACGAAGAGCCAGTTCCCGTCGCGGGAGACCCAGCCGCTCAGGAAGGTGCTCGGGTCGCCGGTGCGGGGGTGCACCAGCGCGTCGGACGAGGCGGGCGTGCCCACCCGGTGGAAGCGGACCTCGGCGAGGCCCGGCCGGTCGGCGTCGGAGACCTTCGGATCGGTGGGGAGCCAGGTGTAGTAGAAGCCCTTCGAGTCCGGGGTCCAGGAGGGCTGCGCGTACTTCGCCCCCTCGATCCGGTCCGCCGTCGAGCGCTTGCCGG
>JBAXVO010000030.1:0-19867 GCA_037129355.1 Deltaproteobacteria bacterium
GTCACCGACCCCAACACCATGCAGGCCGTCCTCGAGGACTGCTACGTCCTCATCAACGAGAAGAAGATCTCCAACATGAAGGACCTGCTCCCGCTGCTCGAGCAGGTCGCCCGTGGCGGCAAGCCGCTGCTCATCATCGCCGAGGACGTCGAGGGCGAGGCCCTGGCCACCCTGGTGGTGAACAAGCTGCGCGGCACCCTGCACGTGGCCGCCGTCAAGGCCCCGGGCTTCGGCGACCGCCGCAAGGCCATGCTGGAGGACATCGCCATCCTCACCGGCGGCAAGATGATCGCCGAGGAGCTCGGCCTCAAGCTGGAGCAGGTCACGCTGAAGGACCTGGGTCGCGCCAAGCGCATCGTCATCGACAAGGACAACACCACGCTCGTCGACGGCGCCGGCAAGAAGGACGACATCCAGGCCCGGGTGAAGACCCTGCGGGCCCAGGTCGAGGAGACCACCAGCGACTACGACCGCGAGAAGCTGCAGGAGCGGCTGGCCAAGCTGGTGGGTGGCGTCGCCGTCATCAACGTGGGCGCCGCGACCGAGACCGAGATGAAGGAGAAGAAGGCCCGCGTCGAGGACGCCCTGCACGCGACCCGCGCGGCCGTCGAGGAGGGCATCGTTCCCGGCGGCGGCGTGGCGTACCTGCGCAGCCAGAAGCAGCTCGACAAGCTCGACGTGAACGGCGAGGAGCGCTCCGGCGTCCTGCTCGTCAAGCGCGCCCTCGAGGAGCCTCTGCGCCAGATCGCCGAGAACGGCGGCCTGGAAGGCTCCATCGTGGTCAACAAGGTCAAGGAGTCGAAGGAGCCGAACTACGGCTTCAACGCCGCGACCAACGAGTACGAGGACCTGGTGAAGGCCGGCGTCATCGACCCGACCAAGGTCTCGCGCAGCGCGCTCCAGAACGCCGCCTCGGTGGCGTCCCTGATGCTCACCACCATGGCGGTCATCGCCGACAAGCCCAAGGAGGACAAGGGCGGCGGCGGTGGTGGTGGCGGCGGAATGGGCGGGATGGGCGGCATGGGCGGGATGGACATGTAGTCCAGGCTCTCCAGAGCCCGCAGTCTCGAGGGGTCACCGGGAAACCGGTGGCCCCTCTTCCTTTGGGGGATGGTCTTCCGGTTCACCTGGAGATGAGAACGCGGTTATAAGCGTGCGCCATGCACGCCCTCCTCGCCGCGCTCCTCCTCGCCGCCGCGCCCCCGGTCGTCGCTCCCCTCTCGGTCTCCCCGTCGGGCTGGACCTCCACCGGTCCGGGCACGGCCAGCGCCCCTGGCGGCGGAGACCCGGCGCGCGCCGCGGCGATCACCCTCACCTCCCCCGCCGGCGGCGGCGAGACCACGGCGCTGTCGGCACCGGTGAAGCTCTCGGTGGGCAAGCTCTACCGGGTCTCGGCCGAGGTGGAGACGCGCGGCGTCGCGGTGGATCCGGTGGGTCGCTACCCCACGCCGGTCGGCGCCTGCGTCGCCATGCGGAGCTTCCCCTTCACCAACTGCTCGGCCTCGGTGGCCGGGGAGTCTCGGCGCAAGATCGAGCTGCTCTTCTTCGCCACCACCGCCGACGACCGGGTGGCCCTCCACCTGGGGCGCAACGGGAAGGCCACCGGGTCGGCCACCTTCTCCGGCGTCCGGCTGGAGGAGGTCCCCGACGTCACCGCCTACGTGCCTCTCGCCCAGGTGAAGTGGTCGGGCCCGGGCTTCCGGTACGACGACGGCGGCTGGATCTTCGTGCACGTGGAGGGGGAGCCCTACCCGCGCGGCCGGCAGTACGGCGAGCTGGTGGCGCCGGAGCTGGCCCGCTACCTCGAGAAGCTCGCCACCCTCCAGGACAAGGGCGATCCCGAGCGGGGATGGAACGGGATGCGGCGGCTCGCCGACGCGCTCATGCTGCGTCGGTACGACCCGGAGTACCTGGAGGAGATGAAGGGCATCGCCGACGGGGCCGCCAAGGGGGGCGCGAAGTTCAAGGGGCGGGCGGTCGACCTGCTCGACGTGGTCACGCTCAACAGCGCCGTCGACCTCTCCCAGCTCGACGAGGCCCTGCACGTCTCCCCCACCGGCGTCACCGGGAAGAGCTTCCTCTCGGCCGACGACGAGACCGATCCGGCCGTGACGGCGGGGGACCGCTGCTCCTCCTTCGTGGCCACGAAGAGCGCCACGCCCGACGGCCGCTTCGTCATGGGGCAGCTCTTCATGTGGAATGGCTACAGCGGCGTCCACTGGGACGTGATCCTGGACGTGGTCCCGACCCGGGGACGCCGGATGGTGATGCAGACCTTCCCGGGCGGCATCCACTCCGGTTCCGACTGGTACCTGAACGACGCCGGCATCGTGATCGGGGAGACCACGGTGGGGCAGACCCCCTTCGCGCCGGAGGGCACGCCCCAGTCCAACCGGGCCCGCAAGGCGGCCCAGTACGGCACCTCCATCGACGAGGTGGCCCGCATCCTCCGCGAGAAGAACAACGGCCTCTACACCAACGACTGGACCATCGCCGACGCCAAGAGCGACGAGGGGGCCGACCTGCTCCTCGGCACCAACGCCTGGAAGCTCTGGCGCACCGGCTCCCCGGGGCACGCCGCCGACACCCCGGGCGGCCTCCAGGACTTCGTCTGGGCCAACAACAACACCCGCGACCCGGCGGTCCGGCGCGAGTACGCCCGCGGCACCGACGGCGCCCCCGCCGACATGGCCTTCAACGCCTGGAACCGGGACATCGCCTTCTGGAAGTTCTACGAGCAGAACGGCAAGGGCAAGATCGACCTGGAAGCCGCGGTCCGTCTCTTCGCCTCCTCCCCGGTGAACCGTCCCCACGCCTGCGACGGCAAGATCACCACCGGCGAGATGGCCGACAAGCTGGTCTTCGTGGCGCACTACGGGAAGACCACGCTGCGCGAGAAGTGGGTGGGCAGCCGGTTCATCCCCGACCTCCCCAACGCCATCCCCCACTTCACGCTCGGTTACACGACCTTCAGCCCCATCTTCGTGGCCGACGGGCTCAAGGCGGCCCGCGCGCGCGCCGGGAAGGCGGCCCCGGAGCCATCCGATCCCAAGCCGGACGTGGCGGCGATCAAGTCCGAGCTGGCCTTCGACCGGAAGCTCCTCTGGGAGGGCACCCTCTTCCCGGCCTCCGACGCCGACAACTGGCTCACCAGCGGCTCGGCCGCCTACTGGACCATCTTGAAGCGGCTTCCGGAGGATCCGGTGAAGGCGCTCGACGCGCTGCGGGAGGCCCTGTCCGACGCCGACCTGCGGCTCGCCTGGCTCACCGCCCGGGAGCCGGTGGTTGCGCCCGCCGCCACCCGCTCCGCCTACGACGGCTACGCCCCCTACGGCGTGCCCCGGGTGCGCGGCACCTTCGCGCTCCACCAGCTGCGCCTCGCCGTCGGCAACGCGACCTTCTCCCGGATCCTGCGCGCGGCGGTGGAGCAGTCGGCCCGGAAGCCGCTCACCACCGCGGCCTTCGTCGCGCTCGCCTCGGAGATCGCCAAGCAGGACATGGGGCCGGTGCTGCTCCCCTGGGTCGACCGGACCGACCTGCCCGATCCCGGGGTCGAGGCCAGCGCCGCCCGGACGGGCGAGACCTGGACCACCACCGTGCGGGTTCGCCACGAGCGCCCCTGGCGCTACGCCGCGGCGGTCGCCATCGCCGGGGAGAAGGGGCTCCGCTACGAGCGGGTGCGCGTGACCAAGGGGGACGAGACCTTCACCTTCACCTCGAAGGAAAAGCCGCTCCGGGTGACCTACGACGCGGCCGCCGACGTCCCGGTGTCCCGCGACGGCGGCGTCGCCCTCACCTCGATCCTCGACGACTTCTCCGCGCTGCTCTGGGTGCGCGGCACCTCGCGCGAGGTCGAGGCCAACCGGTCGCTCGCCCTGCTCTGGCGCGACGTGGTCGCCGACGCCTCTGTCGAGGTGCTCCCGCCGCTCGTCTCCGACGCCGAGGTCTCCGACGCGGACCTCGCCGCGCACGACCTCGTGGTGGTGGGGGGGCCGGAGGACAACGCGGTCGCGGCACGCATGGCCGCGGGCTGGAAGCTCCCGCTCGAGGTCGGCAAGGGCTACTTCCGCTGGCAGGGGAAGACCTTCGCCCGCCCCGAGGACGGGCTCGCGGTGGCCTTCCCGAACCCCTGGAACCCCAGGCGAACCGTGTTCCTGTACCTCGCCAACTCCAAGGTCCAGACCTGGCGCATGCTGCGGGCCTGGAACCGCAACGTCCCGAGCTGGGCGGTGTGGAAGGAGGGGGAGGTGGTGTCGAAGGGCTTCCTGGGCGCCACGCGGCTCGACGTGGCCGTGAAGATCGAGACGCCACCGTCGGTCCCGGCCAAGGCGGCCTGATGAAACGCGGCAGCGGCGGCACGGAGGTGAAGCGGGCCTTCGACGCCGCCGCGGCCGGCTACGACGGGCTTCGCCGGCAGCTCATCCCCTGCTTCGACGACTTCTACGGCGCCGTTATCGACAGGCTCGGCTTCCCGGAGGGGGCGGCGCCGCGCATCCTCGACCTGGGAGCCGGGACGGGGCTCCTGACGGAGCGGCTGCTCGCCCGATGGCCACGGGCGCGCCTCGTGCTCGTCGACCTCTCGCCGGACATGCTGACCCGGGCCCGGGAGCGCTTCGCCGGAACCCCGGCCCGGGTGGAGATCCGCGCCGCCGACTACCTCCGCGACCCGCTCGGCGGCCCGTTCGACGCGGTGGTCTCGGCCCTCTCCATCCACCACCTTCCGGACGCCGGGAAGCGGGCCCTGTTCCGTAGGGCCTGGGCGGCGCTCCGCCCCGGCGGCCGCTTCGTCGACGCCGACAACGTGCTCGCCCCCACGCCGGCGCTCGCGGCCCGTGACCGGGCCCTGTGGATCGGGCGGGTCCGGGGGAGCGGCATCGCGGAAGGGGACCTCGCCGCCGCCCTGCGCCGCACCCGCCTCGACGTCCTCGCCCCGCTCGACGCCCAGCTCTCCTGGCTGCGGCGCGCCGGCTACGTCGACGTGGACTGCGGCTACAAGTGGCTCCACTTCGCCGTCTTCGGCGGCCGCCGCCCGGCGGTCAGGCGCGGTGGCGCCTCTCCACGGCGGCCCTCGCCGCCGCGGCGCCCACGGTCGGGGCCACGCCGAGCTGGCGCATGAGCCCCAGCGCGTCCCACTGGGACCAGCTCTCCACGATCTTGCCGCTCCAGTAGCGGTCGATGGTGATGCCCTCGACCGTGCAGCGCGCCCCCATCGGCTCGAGCCCCATGAAGGTCCTCTCGTGGGTCCCGGTCATCCGCCAGTGGGTGGTGCACATTTCACCATCCGTATACGCGGCGACGAACGTCGGCCGGAGGTCCGGGAAGGCCTCCCGGTACATCGCGCAGTTCTGCTTCGCTCCGGCCCGGTCGGTGTCCCCGGTGAGCGGGTCGTGGGTGCGGTACTCCATCGCGCACACCTCGTCGTAGATGGCGAGGTTGCCCTTTCCGAAGGCCTCCTCGATCAGCCGTCGCGATTCGTGCCTCAGGTCGAGTGCCATGGTGTGGCTCCTGTTCTCCTCCCCGCGCGGTGTCCCTACCCGTGCGCACCACGCCCCGACGACCCAGGAAGGGGCGTAAGCGGACCCTTCCTCGGGGAGAAACGCTTTCTCTATGCCTGTGGCGGGGGCGCCGGCCGCTTCCGGCGCGCCACGAGCACGATCCCGAGCACGCCCAGGAGCGTCGCGCCGACGAGGAGGGCGAGGCGCGCGATGGCGTGATCGACGAGATCCCGGCCCTGCTGCGCGGCCTGGAGGGTGGCGTGGTCGGCGAGACGCTGCGCATCGGCCATGGCCGCCGCGCGCTCCCGCTGGACGAGCGCGGCGATCTCGGAGCGCTCCCGGGCGACGAAGACCTCGACCCCGGTGCGCTCCCGGTCGATGAGCTTCCCGATCTCGACCCGCTCGGCGGCGAAGGCCTTCATGATCTGGATGCGCTGCTCCTCGGCGAAGCCCTCGAGCCCGGTCGTCCCCAGCCAGGCGATCATGTCGTCGACCCGCTGGAGCGCCTCCCCGGCCCGGGTGAGAGCGACCTCCACCCGCGGCTCCATGAGATCGAGGTAGGCGAGCTCGCCCTGCCAGGTGGCCTGGCGCGGGACCATGATGGGCAGGAAGTCCATCCGGCTGATCAGCCCCTCGAGGTCCTCGCTCATGAGCCCCACCAGCGCGAAGGCGGAGAGTTCCTCGCCGGGCGCCAGGCTGACCACCGCCTGCTCGATGCTGTCCCGCGTGGCGAAGGTGAGCTTGACGGGGTGCTT
Organism: Deltaproteobacteria bacterium; assembly: GCA_037129355.1. Classification (GTDB taxonomy): domain Bacteria; phylum Myxococcota; class Myxococcia; order Myxococcales; family Anaeromyxobacteraceae; genus CAIOAK01. The sequence continues at coordinate 6,251 of JBAXVO010000030.1, forward strand.
CGCCGCCCACCCGCGCACCTTGGCGTCGACCTGCGCGAGGTCCTTCTCGGGCAGCGCCCAGGCGGCGATGCCCTTGACCCGCAGTTGCAGATCCTTCGTGGTGGCGAGCACGACCGCGGCCCCCGGGCCGAAGGCCTCCCTCCCCGCCGGCGACTCGAGGTAGTCCTCCGCCTGCACGAGCAGCGCCCAGGTGTCGAGGACGGCGATGAGCGGCCGCTGGTTGAAGAGCGTCCGGTACAGCGCCGGGACCACGTTGATCTTCCAGATCAGCGCCCGGCGTCGCTGCGCGGGCGTGGTCGCTTCCGCCGACGACGCGTCGGCCGCCTGCTCCATGAGCCCGGTGAACGGGATGGCCTCGGAGCGCAGCCGCATCCGCAGGGCCTCCGAGGAGACCTTCGCCCCCTCCTTCTCCATGAACTTCGTCTGCGTCGGGATGGTGGCACAGGCCACCAGGAGGAGGGCGGCGACGGGAAGGGAGGTGCGCACGCCCCTCACCATACCCGGACACGGTCGGCCGGCGCGAGGTGGAGCCCCTGTCCGGGTCGGACGTCGAAGGCGGGGTACCAGGCGTCCAGGTTCCGGACGGTGAGGGCCCGGTACCTCGACGGGGCGTGGCCGTCGGTGAGGATCCCCTCCCGCAGCGCCTGGTCCCGCTCCTTCTCCCGGAAGCTCTGGGCGTAGGCCACGAAGAACTGCTGGTCGCCGGTCATGCCGTCGAGGACCGGGGCCGGCGCGCCTCCCAGGGCGTCCTTCCAGGCGTCGTAGGCCGCGGCCAGGCCGGCCAGGTCGGCGATGTTCTCGGAGAGGGTGAGCCTTCCGTTCACGGCCAGGTCCGGGAAGGGGCGATAGGCGTCGTACTGGGCCACCAGCCTCGCCCCGGCCTCCTCGAAGTGGCGCATGTCCTCGGGCGTCCACCAGTTCGCGAGCCGGCCGGCCGCGTCGAAGAGGGCGCCCTGGTCGTCGAAGCCGTGGCTGACCTCGTGACCGATGGTCGCGCCGATGGTCGCGTACTTCACCGCCAGGCTGGCGTCGCGGTCGTAGTAGGGCGCCTCCAGGTAGCCGGCGGGGAAGTTGAGCGCGTTCCTCACCGGGAGGTTCACCGCGTTCACCACCTGGGGGAGCATGGCCCACTCGCCGCGGTCGGGTGGGCGGGAGAGCCGGGCCAGCGCCTGGGCGTAGGCGAAGAGGCGGGCACGCTCGGCGTTGCCGAGCGCATCGCCCCGATCGATGCGGAGACCGACGAAGCTCTGCCACGCGTCCGGATGGGCGATGCCCACCTTCATCGCGGCGAGCTTGGCCCGGGCCTGGGCCCGGGTGGCCGGCGCCATCCACTCGAGCGCCTGGATGCGCCGGTCGAAGGCGGCGACGATCCGGTCGACCATCCCCTGCAGCTCCTTCCGGGCCTCCGGGGGGAAGTGGCGCGCCACGTAGATCTTCCCCACCGCCTCGCCCAGCGCGACGTCGGTGGCCGCGACCGCGCGCTGCCAGCGCTCGAGCATCCTGGTGGTGCCCTGGAGCGCCGTCCCGTGGAAGCGGAAGGCCTCCTCGACGAAGGCTCTGGGCAGGTAGGGAGCCGCCTGCTCCAGGGCGTGGGCCGCGAGGTACTCCTTCCAGGTCCCGAGCGGCTCGCTCCCGGCCAGCGCGGCGAGCCCGATCAGCGCGGACGGGTGCCAGACGATGAAGACCTTCTGGCCGTCGAGTCCGGCGGCGGCGAGGAACGTGCCCCAGTCCATCCCCGGCGCCCGGGCGTCGAAGTCGGCGCGGAGCCAGGGGTTGTTGGCCCGGGTCACGTCGGAGGTCTCGGTGCGGGTGGCGTGGGTCCGCGCGATCCGGAGCTCGAGGTCGACGACCCGGCCGGCCCGCGCCTCGGCCTCGGCGGCGGGAACGCCGGCGAGCCGGAACATGGCCGCGAGGTGCTCCCGGTAGCGGGTCCGGACGGCGGAGAAGTCGCCCCCCTCGTCCAGGTAGAAGCTGCGGTCGGGCAGGCCCAGCCCGCCCTGGAGGAGGTAGGCGGCGTTCCGCGTGGGCACGTTCAGGTCCTGCTCCACCCAGAGGCCGAGGACGTTCACGGTGAACAGGTCGGTGGAGTTGAGCGGGTCGACGTCGGCCCGGATCGTGCCCCCGAACTCCGCGGCCAGCGCGCGCCGGTCGCCGATCGCGGCGATGCGCGCCAGGGTCGGCTGCAGGGGGGCGAGCCCCTTGGCCTCGATCCCGGCCTCGTCCATGAACGCGGAGTAGTGGTCGCCGATCTGCTGCAGCTCCGAGCCAGGGGGCGCGCCGGCGCGGGCGGCCTCCTCGTCGATGGCGCGCACCCGGGCCGCCACCCGCTCCTGGATCGCCAGGGCGGGCCCGGTGCTGGATCGCTCCGGGGGGATGACGGCGCCGGCCTGCCAGGTGCCGTTCGCGAAACCGTAGAAGTCGGAGCCGGGGACCACCGAGCGGTCCATCCCGGCGAGGTCGATGCCGCTCCGGGAGGCCGGGGCCGTCGCCGCCGCCGGGGGCGGCGCGTCGGCGGGTGGACGGGAGGTGGCGCAGGCGACGAGGAGGGCGAGGGCCGGGGCGAGGGTCGTGGGTCGCACGCCCAGTGTTCTATCCCAGGTAGGCCGTCACCACACGCTCGTCCCTGCGAAGCTCGGCCGGGGTGCCCTCGATGGCGATCCGGCCGCGCTCCATGACGTAGGCGTAGTCGGCCACGTCGAGGGCCGCGCGCGCGAACTGCTCGACGAGGAGCATGGTCATCCCCTCGGCCTTGAGCCGGGCGATGGTGCGGAAGACCTCCTGGACGATGACCGGCGCGAGCCCCATCGACGGCTCGTCGAGGAGCATCACCTTGGGCTGGGCCATGAGCGCCCGCCCGATGGCGAGCATCTGCTGCTCGCCTCCGGAGAGGGTTCCGGCCGGCTGCGACCGTCGCTCCTTGAGGCGGGGGAAGAGGTCGAAGACCCGCTCCAGGTCGGGCGCCGCCTTGGCGTGGAAGCCCACCAGGTGGGGCAGGCGGCGGTAGGCGCCGAGGAGGAGGTTGTCCTCGGTGGAGAGCGGTCCGAACACCTTCCGCCCCTCCGGGGAGTGGGCGAGCCCCATCTGCGCGATGCGGGAGGCCTCCAGCCCCTGCACCGGGGTGCCGTCGAGGATCACCTCGCCCTTCGACGGGCGGAGCAGGCCGGAGATGGCCCGCATGGTGGTGGTCTTGCCGGCCCCGTTGGCGCCGATCAGGGCCACCACCGTGCCGGCCTTCACCTCGAGCGAGGTCCCGACCAGGACCTCGCTGAGGCCGTATCCCGCGTGAAGGCTCTTCACCACGAGCATGCGCGTGTCCTCGTCATCCGCCGGCCGGCTCGGGAGCGAGCGGGTGGGTGTCGGCGTCGCCCGGCGCCTCGGATCCCAGGTAGGCCTCGATCACCTTGGGGTGACGCTTCACCACCTCGGGCGTGCCCTCGGCGATCACCTTCCCGCCGTCCAGGGCGGTGACGACGTTGCAGAGCTCGGTGACCACGTCCATGTGGTGCTCGATGAGGACCACCGTGATGCCGCGCTGCTGGATCCGCCGGATGATCTCGACCTGCTTCACCATGTCGGGATGGGCGAGACCGGCCGCCGGCTCGTCGAGGATGAGCACCTCGGGACGACGGGCCAGCGCGCGCGCCATCTCGAGGAAGCGCTGGGCGCCGTAGGTGAGGTCCTTGGCCGGGGCGCGCGCCTGCTCCTCGAGCCCCACGAAGGCCAGCAGGGAGAGCGCCTCGGCCTGGGCCCGGCGCTCCTCCACCCGCCCCAGTCCGAGCAGGACGAGCGGCAGCGGGGCGCGGTAGACGCCCCGGAGCGCCACCATCACGTTCTCGAGGGCGGTCATGCCGGTGAAGAGCTGGAGGTTCTGGAAGGTCCGCGCCACCCCGGCCCGCGCCGCCCGGAAGAGGCTGCCGACCGGCAGGGGCTGGCCGCGGAGCAGCATGGTCCCCTCGGTGGGGGTGTAGAGGCCGGAGACCACGTTCACCACCGTGCTCTTCCCGGATCCGTTCGGACCGATGAGCCCGTGGACGTGGCCGGAGCGGACGCGCAGGGTGACGCCGTCCACCGCCTTCACGCCGCCGAACCAGCGCTTCAGGTCGCGGATCTCCAGGAGCACCTCGCCATCGGCCGGGCGCCGGGGGAGGACCTCGTCGAGCGGCGCGGGCGGGGGAAGCGGGGGCGGATCGACGCGGAAGAGGCGCGCCAGGAAGCCCGTGGCGAACCCCATGAGCCCCTCCGGGAGCCCCACCACCACCGAGAAGAGCATCAGCGCGAAGATGGCCTTGCGCCAGTCCTCGGTGTTCTTGACGACGAAGCTGCCGATGAGGAGGGTCGCGGTGGCGACGATGGGCGAGATGGCCTGGAACGGCTTCAGGGTCCGGCGGGTCAGGCCGCGAATGCCGGCCAGGAGCGCCAGCGCCAGCCCCGCCCCCGAGAAGGCCTGGAAGAGCACCTTGTTGGAGAGCAGGTTGGGCAGCAGCGCCACGAGCGACGCCCCCACGACGGCGCCCCAGAGGCTCTTCCGCCCGCCCAGCACCACCCCGAGCAGCAGGATGACGGTGAGCTCGTAGACGAAGGCGTGGGGCTGCAGGTACTGGAAGTTGAAGGCGTAGAGCGCGCCGGCCACCCCGCCCAGCGCGGAGCCGAGGGCGAAACCGGCCACCTTGTGCCGGTAGGCCCCCACCCCCATGGCGTCGGTGGCGATGGGGCTGTCGCGCAGCGCCTCGAAGGCGCGCCCCCACTGCGAGGAGAGCAGGTTGCGCATCCCCATCCAGACGAGCGCCAGGAAGCCCATGCACAGCCAGTAGAAGTCACGCGGGCTGAGCGTCCTCCCGAGGAGCGGCGGCCGGGAGAGCGAGAGCCCCTGCGCGCCCATGGTGAGGGGCTCGAGCTCGTTCAGGAAGATGGTGGTGAGCGCCGTGAAGGAGAGCGTGGCCAGCGCGAACTGCGGGCCGTCGAGCCGGAGCGCGGGGAGCGCCAGCAGCGCGCCCAGGATGGTGCAGATCGCCGCCGCCACGATCACCGCGGTGAAGATGCCGATGCCGAAGCGGGTGACGCCGATGCCGGCTGCGTAGGCGCCGATCCCGAGGAAGGCGGCCTGGGCCAGGTTCACCTGCCCCAGGTAGCCGACGGTGACGTCGAGGCCGATGAGCAGGATGCCGTAGATGGCGAGCAGCGTGAGGAGGCCGAGCGCGTAGGTGTTCTGGACGAAGAGCGGGATGGCCGCCAGGGCGGCGAACATCACCAGTTCGGAGCCGCGGACGAGGAGGAGGCGCTTGAGCACGGTTCGGCCTCCCTAGACCTTCCGGATGACGGCCTTGCCGAACACGCCGGTGGGGCGGACGGCCAGCGCCAGGATGAGGAGCAGGAGGCCGGGGGCCTCGCGCCACCCGCTGCCCAGGTAGAACGAGGCCAGGCTCTCGAGCGCGCCCAGGAAGAGGCCGATCACGACGACGCCGAACCCGGACTCGAGCCCGGCCACGACGGCGACCGAGAAGGCCTTGAGCACGAGCGCCGACGCCATGGTCGGCCCCACCGTGGTGATGGGGGAGACCAGGATGCCGGCCAGGGCCGCCACGCCGCCGGAGAGGGCGTAGGAGAGGACGATGGTGCGCGTGGCCGAGATGCCCATCAGCTCGGCCGCGTCGCGGTCGGCGGCGACCGCCTCGACCGCCTTGCCGAGCAGCGTGCGCCGCTTGAAGAGCTCGATCATCCCCATCACCGCCAGCACCCCCACCAGCACCGAGACCTCGAGCGGGGTGACGTCGACGCCGAGGACGTGGAACGGGGTGGAGGGGATGGGCGTGGGAAAGGGACGGTCGTCCCGCCCCCAGATGTTCTCGGCGAAGGAGAAGAGAAAGAGGCCGATGATGATGGTGAGGAGGATCCAGCCCTCGCTCCGCTGCTCGAGGGCGAGCCGGACCCCGGTCCGCTCGACGGCCATCCCGACCGCCGCGCCGAAGAGGAGCCCCATCGGGATCACGAGCAGGTACGGCAGCCCCAGCGTGATCAGGGTGAGGCTGAAGAAGGCCGAGACCATCACCAGCTCGCCCTGGCCGAAGTTGACGCTCTTGCTGGTGGCGAAGGTGAGCTGGAAGCCGTAGGCGATGAGGGCGTAGACGAGCCCCATGAGGGCGCCGCTCACGGCCATCTGGGCGATGATCGAACCGGGCAATGGGGGCTCGCGCGAGGTGTCGAAGGCCGGGGAGGAGGGGGACCTCCTCCCCGCACGGCGGGACTACTTGGCGGCCTGGGCCTTCAGGCGATCCCGGTCGGCCGGGTTCGAGAAGGTCACGCGGCCGTCCAGCACCTTGCCCATCACCACCTGCGGGCGGCGGAAGGCCTCGTGGGTCTCGAAGTTGGCCGGATCCCACTTGGAGTAGGGCTTGTTCCAGGTGGTGATGACGCCCTTCACCGGGGTCTTGAGATCCTCGAGCGCGGCCGTGATCTTCCGGGAGTCGGTGCTCTTCGCCTGCTTCACGGCCTCGGCGAAGATCAGCACCGCGTCGTAGCCCTGGGCGGCGGAGACCGGCGAGGGGATGCGGTCCACCTTGTAGGTGGCGTGGTAGTCGGAGATGAACTTGTCGATCTTCGGCGAGATGCCCTTCTCCTCGATGAAGGTCTGGGGCATGAGCGCGCCGTTGCCGTTGGCGCCGGCGTTGTCGATGTAGTTCGACATGGAGAGCGTCCAGCCGCCGATGAGCGGCACGTTGTAGCCGATCTTGGCCTTGCCGTTGGCGATGGCGGCGAGCTCGGGGCCGATGCCCCAGATGAGGATGCCCTGGGCGCCGGCGGCCTTGGCCTTCAGCAGCTGGGCAGTCATGTCCTTGTCGCCGATGTTCCACTTCTCGGTGGCCACCACCTCGAGCTTGTTGCCCTGGGCCTTGATCTGGTTCAGCAGATCGTCCCGACCGGAGACTCCGTAGTTGGTGGAGTCGAAGAAGATGGCCACCTTCGTGAAGCCGAGGCGGATGGCCTCCTCGACCACCATGGCGCCCTGGATGCCGTCATGCGCCGCGAAGCGGAAGATGGAGAGGGTCTTCGGTCCCTCGAAGGGCGGCGGCCCGGCCTTGTTCGCCCACTGCGTCAGGGAGGCGGACCCGGCGGCGGGGCAGATGATCTTGGTGATGCCCTTCTCCTGGAGGTGCTTGTCGCCGGCCATGACCACGCCGGTGTTCACCGAGCCGATGACGCCGGAGAGGTCGGCCATCGAGGCCAGCTCCTGCGCGATCAGGGCGCCGCGCTCGTTCTTGGCCTCGTCGTCCCGCTCGATGATCTCGATCTTCATCTTCTTGTCGCCGACCTGGAGCCCGCCCGCGGCGTTGATCTCGGCGATGGCGAGCTTGGAGCCGTCGCGGGTCGACGTGCCCATGGGGGCCGAGCCGCCCGAGAACGGGCCGGTGAGGGCGATCTTGACGGTGTCCGCGGCGAGGGCCGGCACGGCGAGGGCACAAAGGAGCGCTGCGAAGAATGCCTTCATCGTTTCATCCCCTTCTCTGGGTGGGCACCGGGGTGGGAACCGGCGCGGGGTGTACGGAGGAAACGGGAGCCTAACGGGGGGGCCGAAACGTAGCACGGCGTGAGTAAACGGAACGGGGAGAGCTGATGACGCAATGCGTCATCGTGTCACCCGATTGGTCAACACCGATCGGCGTCAAAGTGGTCCACCCTCCAGGGATGAACCGGCTCCTGCTCGCGATCGCCCTCCTCGCCCCCTGCGCCCCGGCCTGGGCAGCGGCGAAGGCTCCCCCCGACGTGGTCTTCCTCGACGGGAAGATCGTCACCCTCGACGGGAAGGGGACCATCGCATCGGCGGTGGCCGTGAAGGACGGGCGCTTCGTGGCGGTCGGGTCGACGAAGGCCATCCGCGCGCTCGCCGGGAAGACGACGGAGATCGTCGATCTGGGCGGGAAGACCGTCGTCCCCGGGCTCATCGACGCCCACTGCCACCCGGCCCCGACGATGCTCTTCACGCGGTCGGTCGACGGACGGGCGCCCGGCGTGCCGTCGGTGGCGCGTCTCCTCGAGAACGTCGCGGCCCGGGCCAAGGTCGCGCCCCGGGGCGAATGGATCGTCGCGGTGGGCGCCTCCGCGTCGCAGACCAAGTTCGTCGAGAAGCGGCTGCCCACCCGGGCCGAACTCGACGCCGCCGCCCCCGACAACCCGGTCTGGTTCTGGAACGGCACCCACGCCGAGGTGGTCAACTCCCGCGGCCTCGCGGCGCTGGGGGTCTCGAAGGGGCACCTGACGCTTCCGAAGGGGGGGCGCGTGGAGGTGGACGCCGGCGGCGAGCCCACCGGGCAGATCTTCGAGGGCGAGGGGAACGTGCCGTTCGCCCCCGATGCCTCGGTCCTCGAGGGTTGGTTCGCGAAGGACATCCCGGCGCTCTGGAACGCCCACGGCTTCACCACCGTGAACGGCATGCTGGCGCTGGAGGAGGCCGCGGCGCTGCGCGCGGTGGCCGCGTCGGGCACCCTCCCCTCCATCCGCTACTCCCACTTCGTCTTCGCCGAGCCGAACGGCGCCGGCATGCCCGCCGACCTGGGCGTGCTGGCCATCCCGAAGGGCGCGCCGCGCGATCGCTTCAAGACCACCGGCATCAAGCTCTGGATCGACGGCGAGGTGGACGCCGGCTCGGGCTACTGCTCGGCTCCCTACGCCGATCCGACCGGCGTGCCCGACGGCGGGCGCGGCCTGCTGGTGACGACCCAGGCCCAGGCCACCGACTTCGCCCGCCGGGCCCGGGCCGCGGGGCTCGCCGTGGCACTTCACGCATCGTGCGATGCCTCCTCGGAGATCGCGGTGCGGGCGCTGCGCGCCGTGGACCGGGAGGGGGGCAGGCGGACCCCGCAGCGGCTCGAGCACCACGGCCAGTTCGTCGGCCCCACCCCGGAGGTGTCGCGGGCGGTGAAGGATCTCGGGCTGTACGTGGTCACCCAGCCGGCCTGGCTCCTCTTCCTCGGCAGCGCCACCCGCCACCTGCTCGGCGAGGAGCGCGCCGCCACTGGCTTCCGCTACGGCTCGATGGTGAAGGCCGGGCTCCGTCCGGCCGGCTCGAGCGACACCACCGGCGCCTACCTGGAGGCGGTGAATCCCTTCGTCCACATGAAGGCGGCGGTGACCCGGATGAGCGACATGGGCGTCCTCCAGCCGGAGGAGGCGATCTCCGTGACCGACGCCCTGCGCATGTGGACCCTCTGGGCGGCCCGCTCCATCCAGGAGGAGGGCTCGCGGGGGTCGATCGAGAAGGGAAAGCTGGCCGACATGACCGTGCTCTCGGCCGATCTCCTCACCGTGAACCCCATGTCCATCGACCAGGTCCGGCCCCTGCGGACGATCGTGGGCGGCAAGGTGGTCTACGAGGCGAAGTAGCGCGGGAGGCGCGTTCAGTCGACCGGCAGGTTCAGCTTCCCGAGCAGGGCGGTGAACCGGGGATCTCCGCGCAGCCCCCGGAAGGCGGGATTCCACTTCACCGGGCTCACCCAGGGGAGCACGCCGACCAGCCCGCCGTCGCGCTGCCTCCAGGCGCGCTCGAGCCACTCGAACGCCTGCTCCTTCTCCCCTCTCCCGGCGTGAACCTCGGCGATCTGGTAGGCCTCGGTGTCGGCGTAGCCGCCGGAGAGCCGCCCGAGTTCCCGCACCGACTCCTGCTCCTGCCCGAGCCCGTGGAGCGCGAGCGCACCGAGCAGGAACCGGGAGTCCTCCGGCACCTCCGGGCGGCGCGCCAGCGTCAGGGCCGACGCGGGACGTCCCGCGTCGAGCTCCGCCCGCGCCCGGAGGACGATCACCTGGTAGGAGGCCGGGGAGACCGCCTCCGCCTGGGCCAGGGCCTCACGGGCACGAACCCCGTCCCCCCTCGAACTCTGAAGTGCGTGGAGGCGCAGCCATCCGGAGAAGGAGAGCGGGTCGAGCGACACGACCCGGTTCGCCGCGGCGATGGCCTCCGGAACCTGGCCCCGGACCGCGAGGAGGCGTGACCGGGCCTCGTTGGCGGCGACGTCGCGCGGGTTGATGGCGAGGGCGCGGTCGATGTCGCCAACCGCCCCGCCCCAGTCCCAGCCGAGGTGCATCCGCAGGAGGGCTCGCTGCGCCCAGGCGTCCGACTGGTCGGGCGCGAGTTCCACCCCCTTGTCGGCGGCCTCCATGGCCCGCCGCTGGAGGCCGGGCTGCTCCGCCGGCGTGGCCCAGTCGGAGAGGAGGGCCCAGGCCGCGCCCAGCTCGCTCCAGGCCGGCCCGTAGCCCGGATCGAGCTCGACGGCCTGCCCGAGCTCGGCCTGGGCCTGGGTCGTCTCCCGCAGCCGGTAGCGGCCGAGCAGGAGGACCGCGCGCAGGTAGTGCTCGTAGGCTTCGGGGCTCGCGGTGCGGCGACCGCGGATGGAGGTCTCCCAGCTGGGCTGGAGGCGCACCTGAAGCGCCTCGGCCACCGAACGGGCGATGTCGTCCTGCACCGCGAAGATGTCCGAGACGTCCCGCTCGAAGGTCCGCGACCAGAGGTGGTAGCCCTCCGAGGCGTTCACGAGCTGGGCGGTGATCCGGACCCGGTTCCCTTCCTTGCGCAGGCTCCCCTCGAGGACGCTCGTGACCCGGAGCCTCTTCGCGATGGCGGCGACGTCCTCCCCCTTGCCCTTGAAGGCGAAGGACGAGGTTCGCCCGGCGACACGGAGCCCCTCCACCTGGGCCAGGGAGTTCAGGATCTCCTCCGCCACCCCGTCGGCGAAGTACTCCTGATCCTTCCCCGGGCTCATGTCGGTGAAGGGCAGCACGGCGACGGAGGGCACGCCCGCGTGGACCGCCGCCTCCCGGAACGCGGCCGGCCAGACGAAGAAGTAGACGAGTCCGGGCGCGGCGGCGGCCAGGCCGAGCAGGAGGAGGGCGCCGGCGCCGATCGGCGCGGAGGAGGACCGGTCCGGTGACCCCGTCCGGGACGAGGAGCGGGGGCGACCTCGCCCTCCGTCGAGCCTCCAGGCCAGGATGACCGAGGCCGGAAAGCCGAGCCCGAGCGCCACCGCCACGCCCCACGGCGGCAGGTGCAGCGCGGCCGCGACCCGATCGTGGAAGCGGAGCACGGCGAGCGCGATCACGCCCCATAGAAGGAGGGCGCCGACGATGCGGCGAGGTCCCGGCCCGGTCACGAGATCGTCGAAGTTCCCCAGGCACCCCTCCAGGGCCTACACATAACGCCTCGGGGGGTGCGCCGTCTTGGTACCGTTGGCCGGGAACCCCGGAGGTGCCTGTGGACCTGGGCCAGTGGCTGACCGATCTCAAGGCGCTGCACGAGAAGGCGAAGCTGGGAGAGCTCGCCCCGGCGGAGGGGCGGGACTACCGGGCGCGACGGGCGGAGCTGGCCCGGGCGCTGCTCGCGGCCCAGAGCCTCACCCGGCAGCCGGGGCAGGCCCAGCGGCAGTCGCTTCGGGTCGCGCGCGCGCTCCAGGTGGAGCTCACCGGGAACGGGCGCAAGGAGAAGCTGACCACGTTCGACATCTCGTCCGGCGGCTTCGCGGCGCCCATGGGCACCGCGCCAGGACAGGGGGAGATGTTCACCGCCGCCGTCCGGCTCCCGGGGAGCGACCCGCTGGTGGTGCCGGTGAAGGTGGTGGGGTCGACGCCGCAGATGGGCTACGTGCGGGTGTCCTTCACGTTCGGCGTGCTGGAGCCCGCGGCGTCCGAGCGGCTCGAGCTCTCCATCCTCGACATGGTGCTGCAGCAGCTCGGAAGGTGAGCGGCGGCGCGGAGGTGCCCGCCCCGGCCCCTCCGTCACTCCGGCGCCTGGAAGGTCACCCGCGACGGATGGCGGCTCGACGCGTGGATCCGGTGGGTCCGGGCGCGGAAGTCCGACTCCTTCGCCTGGAAGATGCTGGGCACGAAGGTCTGCGGGTTGCGGTCGTAGAGCGGGAACCAGCTGCCCTGCACCTGGACCAGGATGCGGTGCCCCTTCAGGAAGACGTGGTTCCGGGTGAGGAGATCGATCGTCACCTCCTCGATCTTCCCTGGAGTGAAGGGAACCGCGCGCTCGAACCCGTTCCGGAAGCGCCCCCGGAGGATCTCGGCCGCCACCATGATCTGCGCGCCCCCGAGCGACGGATCGCCCTCGACCTTCTCGGGCTGGACGTCGACGAGCTTGGCCACGAAGTCGGCGTCGGTGCCGGTCGTCGAGACGAAGAGGTGCGCCGTGATCGATCCGGACAGCACCACGTCCTCGGCGAGCGGCTCGGTCTGCCAGGAGACGACGTCGGGACGGTCGGTGACGAAGCGCTGGTCGGCCACCATCCACACCGGCCAGGCGGCGGAGGCGCCCTTCCCGTCGAGGTTCGGCGCCGGGACCGGCCGCACCTGGTAGGGAACCGGGCTGGCCGGATCGGAGATCCAGGACCGAACCTCCTCGCGCTTCCCCGGTGCGGGGGGATCGAACGAGAGCCGCCCCCCGGGGCCGAGGTACACGCTCCGTTCCCTCCCACCCCGCGGCGGCCAGGCCGGCAGCCGCTGCCACACGTTCGAACCGGTCTGGAACACCAGGGCCTCGGGAAACGGCGCGCCGCAGCGCCCCTTCAGGTGGCAGGCGAAGAACGGGGCCTGGACCTCCTCCCGGAAGAACTTCCCGGTGGCGCTGCCGAACTCGATCCTCCCGAGCTTGTCGCCGTCGGCGCGCCGCCAGGTCCGGTGGGCCCACGGCCCCTGGACGAGGAAGTTCCATCCCTCGGCGTCGTTCCGCTCCATCGCCTCGTAGAGCGCCACCGGTCCCCGACGGTCCTCCTGGTCGAAGGCCCCGCCGACGTGGAGCGTCGGCGCCGGGGCGTGGGTGAGAACCCGGGGGAGCGACCGGCGCTTCCAGTAGCCGTCGTAGGTGGGGTGGGCCACGATCTCGTTCCACATGGGGAAGCGGCCGTGGAAGTGGCGCGCGTCGACGTTGGCCAGCGAGCCCAGGTCGAGGAACCAGTCGAAGAGGTCCAGCCGGTCGAAGGGGAACTCCGCGTACGCCGGCCCGCTCTCCATCGAGAAGACGAAGTCGAACATCGAGGCGATGCGAAAGGCCCCCTGGTGGAAGAGGTCGTCGCCCAGGAAGTTGTCGGCGGGAGTCGCCTGGGGCGAGTAGGCCTTCACGGCCGGGTGGTGCTCGAGCATCGCCATCGCCGTGAGCCGCCCGGGGATGGAGACGCCCAGCATCCCCACCCTGCCGTTCGACGGGACGTTACTGACCAGCCATTCCACCGTGTCGAAGGCGTCGGTGCCCTCGTCCACCGAGCGCGGATCGGAGCGGTCGCGCGGAACGCTCTCCATCACGTACTTCCCCTCGGAGCCGAAGCGACCCCGGACGGACTGGATGACGAACACGTACCCGTCGTCGAGCATGGGGCGCAGCCAGGGCGCGGTGAGCCAGAAGGACCAGCCGGCCTTGTCCGGATCGATCCCGTACGGGGTCCGCATGAAGAGGATGGGGAACTTCTCGCCGGTGGGTGGCACCTTCCGCGGCGTGTAGACGGTCGTCCGGAGCCGGACGCCGTCCCTCATCGGCACCATCGTCTCGCTGCGTTCCCAGGAGAGCGCCAGGTCCGGCGCGGGTTCGGGGGCGGCGGCGAGGAGGAGCGCGACGGCGGCCAGGGCGGAGGCGGTCATGGG
>JBAXVO010000300.1:0-4020 GCA_037129355.1 Deltaproteobacteria bacterium
GGAGCGGCAGGGTCCCGTCCCGCTCGGCCCGGCAGCCGAGCGCCGACCAGGCCGCGAGCGGCCACAGCCACGCCGCCACGAGCGCCTCGGGATTCACGATCCCGGCGAGCGCCACCCCGAGGAAGCCCAGGACCCACCAGGCGGGCTGCCCGGCGAGCATCATGCGCAGCTCGGCGCCGACCAGCCCCAGCCGGCCGGTGAGCCGGGCGAGCGCCTCCTGCCCCCGGACCCATCCCGCCGGGCGGCGGCGCGCCGGAGCCGGGGGCGCGTCGAAGCGGTCGAACCAGAGGGAGGGGACGACCGCGATGGCCGCGGCGAGGAGGAGCACCGCCACGCGGGCCAGGACGATCCGGCCCGTCCACTCGATCCCGGGCCAGGTGAAGGTGCGGAGGGTGGAGGCGTTGTCACCCCCACCGATGGTGAAGCCGCCCTGGTACCCCGGGTCGAGCGCGGCCACCGTCGCCCGCAAGGACGGCATGAAGATCCCCGCGCCGATGGGGTCGAGCCCCGGCGCCCGAGGCGCCAGGAGCTCGAAGCCGGCCCAGAGCCCGAAGAGGAAGAGGAAGAACCAGGCCACGTTCCCGCCCCCGCCGCGCAGGACGGGAACGGTCTCGAAGAGGAGCGCCATCGCGGCCACGAGCGCGAGCGCCGGGACGGCGACGAGGAGGAGCGGAGCCGCCAGCACCACCGGCTGCAGCGGCGCCTCCCCGTGGAGGAGCTGCATGGCCATGGCCGCCACCCCGAGCACGCCGAGCACGAGGAGCAGCACCCCGGTGCTGGAGAGCCACTTGCCGGCGAGGTACGACGCGGTGGAGACGGGGGTCGCGGCGACGATCTGCCCCACGCCGGTCTGCCGGTCGCGGGCGATGGGGTCCTTCACCAGGTAGAAGCCGACCAGGCCGAGCAGGGTGGTGACGATGAGCGTCATCATCATCCCGACCCAGGCCGAGTCGTAGACGCCGCGCCAGCCGCCCACCTCCACGCCCAGCGCGCCGGTGTGCACCCACCAGCCGCAGAGCAGGGTCGAGGCGAGCAGGACGAGCGTGGAGCGGCGGCGCAGCCGCTCGAGCAGGTCGGCGCGGGCGATCCCGGCGATGGCGTGGACCGCGCTCACGCCGACGCGCCGGCGCGCGAGAGGGCGAGGAGGTAGGCGTCCTCGAGCGACGGAGGAACCGGGCGGGCGTCGGGGACGGGTGGACCGTCGGCGACGAGCCGGAGCTGGACGCCCACGGGGCGCCGCGAGGTCCCGGAGAGGAAGTGGCGCTCCCGGAGCCCGGCGACCGCGTCATCCGGGACGATGGCGTGCCAGACCCTCCCCTCGAGCGGCGCGAGCAACTCCTCGGGCGTTCCCCGCGCCAGCAGCCGCCCCCGGGCCATCACCACGAGCGACGTGGCGACCGCCTCCACGTCGGAGACGATGTGGGTCGAGAGCAGGATCACGCGCTCCCCGCCGAGCCCGGCGAGCAGCTCGCGGAAGCGGATGCGCTCCCCGGGATCGAGCCCGGCGGTGGGCTCGTCGACGACGAGCAGCTTCGGGTCGCCGAGCAGGGCCTGGGCGATCCCGACCCGCTGCCGCATGCCGCCGGAGAAGCCGCCGAGCGGGCGACGGGCCGCCTCCCGCAAGCCGACCGCCTCGATCACCTCGTCGACCCGGGCACGGGCGGCGCTCCCGGCGAGCCCCTTCAGCGCCGCCAGGTAGCGGAGGAACTCCACCGCATCCAGGTTCGGGTAGACCCCGAAGTCCTGGGGCAGGTAGCCGAGCTCGCTCCGGATCGCATCGGGACGGGAGGCGACGTCGACGCCCCGCCAGAGCACCTCGCCGGAGGTGGGCGGGCTGATGGTGGCGAGGATGCGCATGAGCGTCGACTTCCCGGCGCCGTTCGGGCCGAGGAGGCCGGTGACGCCCGGCTCGAGGGTGAGCGAGAGGCCGGAGAGGGCCTCGACCTTCCCGTAACGCTTCGAGAGACCACGGAGTTCGAGCACGCTCGACCTTACGCGCCGGAGGCCCCCGGCATTTCAAGCCCCGCCGCTTCCGGCCAGGCGCGCCACGGCATCGACGTAGACCCGTCCCCGCTGGGCCGCGAACAGGTCGAGGACCAGCATGAACGAGGCCTGGATGAGCAGCCCGACCCCGATGGCGTAGATCGACTGGCGGCCGGGGAAGAAGGCGGTGAGCGCCACGCCGCCGGCGAAGAGCAGGAGCTCGATCCCCTCGTAGAGCCGGAACGACCACATGACCCGGGCCATGCGGGCCAGTTCCTCCGAGCGGAAGGCCTCGGGGTCGCCGGCCAGCCTCGCGGCGAGGCCGGCCACCTGCGCGTCGGTCCGCAGGAAGACCGTCAGCCCGACGACGACCTGGATGACGGCGACTGCCGTGAGCGGCCAGGCCATGGAGCGCCACGGGCCGTCGCCGCGGAGGAGCAGCCCGGAGGCGACGAGCGCGCCGGCCCCGGCCAGCAGGAAGAGCAGCGCCTCCTGCTTCTCGGCGTGGAAGTACGTCAGCATCGCCTCGCGCACGGATCGCCTCCAGTCCGGCCCTTAACCCGGCCCGGGCGACGGCGCCCGAGGGGCAAGCCGGGTTCGGGACCTGGGTGACGGTCCGGGAAGCGGGAAGCGAACCGGTGACCTGGCGGATCGTCGGGCCGGACGAGGCCGATCCACGCCTGGGGCGCGTGAGGGCCCACTCCCCGGTGGGGCGCGCCCTCATCGGGGCGGGGGCGGGAGACCTGGTCGAGGTGGACCGTCCGGGGGGTCGGCTGGAGCTCGAGGTGCTGGCGGTGAATCGCCGAGCCCCCTGAGATTCCGGGCACCTGGACCACCTTCGCTGGACTATCTCCTCGACGCCGAGGGTTGTGGATGGCAAAATCCGCCGCCCTCGATGCCCCCATGTGGGGCCCGGGGCCGAACCTCACTGCCCAGGAAGAACCCGATGAAGAGCCTCCTCTCGTTCCTCTCGTCGCTCAAGCTGGCCGTCATCCTGCTCGTGCTGCTGCTCGTCGGGCTCTCGGCCGGGACCATCATCGAGTCGCGATCCGGCGTCGAGGTGGCGGGTCGGGTCGTCTACTACTCCTGGTGGTTCCTGTTCCTGCAGGGGGTCTTCGCGCTCAACGTGGCGCTCTCGATCGCCGACCTCTTCCCGTGGGGGAAGAAGCGGATCGGGTTCCTCATGCTGCACGCCTCCCTGCTCCTCATCTTCGCCGGGTCGGCCGTCACCTACTTCTTCAAGACCGAGGGGCAGCTCTTCCTCTGGGAAGGGGAGACCGGCTACCAGATCATCCAGCGGGGCCCCGACAACCGGGTGGCGAGCACCCACGACCTTCCCTTCACGGTGACGCTGCGCGACTTCGTGCTCGAGACCTATCCGGGAACGATGCGCCCGTCGGGCTTCAAGAGCATCGTGTACGTCTCCGACCGCGACGCCGCCGCGGGCAAGGCCCCGCTCCTCGAGGGGCGGATCTGGATGAACAACCCGATGGAGTACCGGGGCTACACCCTCTTCCAGTCGAGCTACCAGCAGGACGGACGCCGGGAGGCCACCATCCTCTCGGTCTCGAAGGACCCGGGGCAGAACATCGTCTTCGTCGGCTACATCACCATGGTGCTGGGGATGATCGTGGTCCTCTTCACCCGCGTCGGCCAGACCCGCGAGCGGGCCGCGCTCGCGGCCCGGGACGCCGCCTCCGGCGCGGGCAAGGCCGTCGTGGCCCTGCTCCTCGCCAGCCTGGCCGGGACGGCGCTCGCCGCCACGCCGGCCGACACGCTGCGACGCCTGCCGGTGCAGCACGACGGCCGGAGCATGCCGCTCGACACCCTGGCCCGCGAGGCGGTCTGGAACGTCACCGGCTCCTACTCCTGGCGCGGCGAGGACCCTGTGCTCACCGCCACCGGATGGCTCCTCGATCCCCCCGCCGCCGCCAATGCACCCGTCGTGAAGGTGGGGAGCGCCAACCTGGCCCGGGAGATCTGGCTGCCCACCGGGACCACCCACGCCTCCTTCCTCGAGATCGTCCGCAACCCGAA
>JBAXVO010000301.1:0-4014 GCA_037129355.1 Deltaproteobacteria bacterium
CCCGAGCCGCTCCTGCTCCGCCCCGACGACTCGGGCGGCATCGGCAAGGCCGGCATCGCCCCGAACCTCCGGGCCGTGCGCGCCAGCCTCCTCGAGTCGATCGCGATGGGCTTCCGGCGCACCAACGACAAGGCAGCGGAGATCCTGGGCGGACTCGGCCAGATCGTCACCCGCAAGCAGAAGGCGGAGCTCCAGGGGCCGCTCGGCATCGCCCAGGAGATGACCCGCAGCGCCCGCGCCGGGGCGGCTCCGTTCCTCATGATGGTGTGGCTCATCTCCATCATGCTCGCCATCTTCAACTTCCTTCCGCTCCCGGCCCTCGACGGCGGGCGGCTCATCTTCCTCGTCTACGAGATGGTGACGCGCCGGCCCGTCAACCAGCGGGTCGAGGCGGTGATCCACACGGTGGGCTTCGTCCTGCTCTTCGGCCTGCTCATCGGGGTCACCCTCTTCGGGGACCTGCCGCGACTCTTCCGGCGGTGAGCCGGGGGCCGGGTTAGCATCTCCGCCGTGCCCATCACGGTCCTCTACTTCGCCGGCGCTCGCGAGGCCGCCGGCGCCGGCTCGGAGTCGCTCCCGTCGCCACCGGCCACGGTGGGCGCGCTGCGGGCCTTCCTGGCCGAACGACACCCCGCGCTCGCCCGGGTGCTGCCCCGCTGCCGGATCGCGGTGGGGCAGGAGTTCGCGAGCGACGGCGACCCGGTGCCGGACGGCGCCGAGGTGGCGGTCATCCCCCCGGTGTCGGGCGGGTCGGGGCGCTTCCGCGTGGTCGACCGCCCCCTCGAACTCGCCGAGGTGGTGGAGGCGGTCTCGGGGCCGGGGCTCGGCGGGGTGGTCACCTTCCGGGGCGACGTCCGCGACGCGAGCCACGGCAAGCGGGTGCTGCGGCTCGAGTACGAGGCCTACGTCCCCATGGCCGAGAAGAAGCTCGCCGAGATCGGGCGGGCCGTCGGCGAGGAGCACGGCGCCCGGGTCGCCATCGTCCACCGGGTGGGCGCGCTCTCGCCCGGCGAGGCCGCGGTGGTGATCGCGGCGGCCGCGCCCCACCGGGCCCCCGCCTTCCGGGCCTGCGAGGCGACGCTCGAGCGGCTCAAGCGCGACGCGCCCATCTGGAAGCGCGAGGTCTACGAGGACGGGTCGGAATGGGTGGGGATGGGCCCGTGAAGCTCTGCGTCTTCGACCTCGACGGCACGCTCGTCGACTCCCGCGAGGATCTCTACCTGGCCGTGGCCCACGCCCTCCAGGAACTGGGGCTTCCGCCCCGCACGCGCGAGGAGGTGGTGAGCTACGTCGGGGACGGGGCGGTGGCCCTCGTCTCCCGCGCCATCGCGCCGCGGGAACACCTGCTCGAGGAGGCCCTGGCCCACTGGCGGGGGCACTACACCCGCCACCTCCTCGACCACACCCGGCTCTACCCGGGGATCGCGGCGGTGCTGGGGAGCGCGCGGATCCCGCTCGCGGTCCACACCAACAAGCCGGGCGCCATGGCGCGGAGGATCCTCGAGGGGCTGGGGGTGATGGCCCGGTTCTCCGTCGTGGTGGGCGGGGACGAGGCGGCCCGGAAGCCCGACCCTTCCGGGCTCCTGGGCATCTGCGTCCGGGCAGGGGTGCGCCCGGAGGAGGCGGTGCTCGTGGGGGACAGCGTGGTCGACCACGCCACGGCGACCTCCGCCGGCGTCCGCTTCGTCCCGGTCTCCTGGGGTTTCGTGTCCATGGAGACGCTGGCCGCCGCCGGCGCCACCGGCTTCGTGCAGGACGCGGCCGGCCTGCTCCCCTTCGTGGGCGCGGTGCCCTGAGGTAATATTCGGGGGGTGTCCGACCTCGAACCTCGCATCCTGGCCCTGCTCGACGCCGGGGACATCTCCGGCGCGGCCACCGAGGCGCTTCGCGGCTTCGGCCCGCAAGTGCTCGGGTACCTGACCGCCGTCCTCCGGGACGAGGACGACGCCCACGACGTCTTCTCCCAGTTCGCCGAGGACCTCTGGAAGGGGCTCGCCGGCTTCCGTCGCGAGAGCGCGGTCCGCACCTGGGCCTTCCGGCTGGCCTGGCACGCCGCCTCCCGCTACGCGCGCGACCCGTACCGGAAGCGCGTCCGCCCCATCATGAGCACCGAGGCCTCCAAGATCGCCGAAGAGATCCGCTCCACCATGTCCACCTACGCCCCGGGCGGACGGGCGGACAAGCTGATGAAGCTCCGGGAGTCGCTCGATCCCGAGGAGCAGACCCTGCTCATCCTCCGCGTCGACAAGGGCATGGCCTGGGAGGACGTCGCCGAGGTGATGCGGGCCGATGGCGAGCCGGCCACGCCGGCGGCGCTGCGGAAGCGTTTCGAGCGGCTGAAGGAGAAGCTCGGGCGGATGGCCCGCGAGCAGGGGCTCATCGAGTAGCGGGCGGCCCGAAAACTCGACGGGGCCCGGCCTGCGGGGGAAACTCCGGCCATGTCCCGGCTGCTCCTCGCCGCCGCCGTGGCGGCCATCCTCCTGCTCGTCGGCGCCTTCGTCCCCGTGAACGGGAAGACCCTGGTCGAACGCTGGAACGGCACCCCCTCCGCGACCCGGACGGCGTCGAAGGGCGTCCCCGGCACCCGGACGGCCCAACCGGGTCCTGTCGCCGGCCCGAAGCCGGTCCCGGAGCCGGTCGAGCACCACACCGACGCGGACCGCAGCGCCATCGACAAGATCGTGGCCGAGCACGCGGCCGACCGGCCCGCCCCCCGGCGCTGACCTCCCCTCCCAGGCAAATCGAGGGGTTGCGTTCTTCTCGGGGGTCGGGTAATCAACCCCCCCGAATGACCGACAAGACCGCGAAGACCAAGGCGAAGAAGGCCGCCCCGAAGGCCAAGGGCGGCGGCAAGAAGGCCTGCAAGATCCAGGGCTGCAAGCGCGCTTACCGCGCCAAGGGGTTCTGCTTCTTCCACCACGCCAAGTGGCGCCGTGGAGAGCTCGAGGCCGTTCCCCGCCGCTGGAAGGGCTGCTCCAAGGAGGAGTGCAAGAAGAAGGTCTTCCAGCACGGCCTCTGCCAGGAGCACTTCGACGCCTGGAAGAACAGCCGCAAGGGTGCGAAGCAGGTCGCCGCAGAGGCGCCCGCTTCCTAGCCTGATCCCTCGCCGCCCTTCGGCCCCGCCCCGAGCACGCGCTCGAGCGAGCGGGCCGCGGCGGCGAGAAGTTCCGCCTCCCGCTGCGTGGGCTCCGCCCGCGCGAGCAGAACCCGCCATTCCGCGAGGATGGCGTCCGGGTTCTGTGGGTTCAGGTATCCCACCGTGGAGAGCAGGGCCCGCGCGCGTCTCCAGAAGGCCTCCACCGTCTCGTGCCGGGCCTGCTCGGCCGGCGGCGGCCGCGGGATGCCCGCACCCCGCCCCAGGGCGATCTCGTAGGCGAGCACGGCGGCCGCCTGGGCCAGGTTCATCGAGTCGTAGAAGGTTCCGGTCGGGATGGTGCAGACCGCCGCGCAGGCGGTCAGCTCGGCGTCGGAGAGCCCCCGCTTCTCCTCCCCGAGGACGATGGCCACCGGCCGTCCCGCCGCCCGCCGGGCCACCTCCTCGCCGAGCTCGTGGGGGGACAGCCGGGGGCGCCCCTCCACGTCCCGGGAGGTGGTCCCACAGGCCCAGACGGTGCCGGTGAGCGCCGAGGCCAGGTCCGGGTAGACCTCGGCCGCGTCGAGGATGGGACGCGCCCGCCGGGCCGTCCGGCGGGCCCTCCGGAAGACGTCCTCGGTGGCGTTCTGCCCTCCCCCGGACCGGGGAACCCCCGACCAGGACGGGGGCGCGACCACGCGCATTCGAGGGATCTCGAAGTTCGCCAGCACCCTGGCCACGGCGCCGATGTTCTCGGCCGAGGAGGGGCGGTGGAGCACGAAGATCACGTCGTCCCGGTCCAAGGCGCCCGTATGCTAGCATTTGCCGCCATGATTCCCGACGACAAGCTCCGCGAACAGCTGGCCCACACCCTTCAGAAGTTCGACGCCCCCGAGCTCGGCGAGCTCTACCGGGGCAAGGTCCGCGACAACTACTCGCGC
>JBAXVO010000302.1:0-3991 GCA_037129355.1 Deltaproteobacteria bacterium
GATGTCACCGGAGTCGAAGACCGCCACCCGCTCCACGGCGCCGAGATCCCCGTCACCCCCGAACGTGAAGGTCTCCATCGCCGCCTGGTTGAAGATGTGCACCAGGGCGTTGTGGACGGTGAACAGCTCCTCCCGCTTCCGGTCGTAGGTGACGGTGGCCCAGGTGGACTCGGCCGCGCCGGTGGCGGTGGCCAGGTCGAACAGGAAGTCGGGGCTGGCGGGCACCGCCGGCAGCGGCGGCGCGGCCGGCGCCGGGGGCGCCAGCGCGAGCAGGCCGACGAGCGCCGCGATCGGAAGGTTCATCGATCTCCACCTGGCCGCGCGCTAGCGCGCCAGCGAGAACACCTGGACCCGGTTGTTGTTGCGATCGGCGACGAATGCAAGCCCTTCGCCGTTCACGCACATCTGTGCGGGGTAGTAGACCCGGCCGTTCACCCACCCCATCTCGAGCTCCCGCCCCAGGAACTCGCCGTCCGACCCCAGCAGCGCGATGCCGTTCCCGTTCTGGTCGACCAGGTACATCTTCCCGTGGTCCTCGAGGAGGTAGACGGGGAAGCTCACGCGGTCCTTCAGGCTCGTTCCGAGGGGCTTGAACTCCTTCGCTCCGCGGTCGGCCACCCACACGCGCGACCCCACCGAGTCCACGGCGAGGATCCGGCCCGTGCCGTCCACGGCAACGTCGGTGAATTCCGTCCCTGCCCCGGGCAGCGGGATCTCCCGGCTGACCCGGCCACCGGGATCGGCGACGAGGACGCGGCGGGACGCCACGTCGAGGACGTGGAGGTTGCCGGAAGCGTCGAGCTTGAAGGCCGTGGGCATGACCGCGGCCGACCCGGATGCGCCCTTCCACTCGATGGCGCCCGCGAACTTGCCAGCCGCGTCCACCCGGACGATGCGCCGGCTGCGGCGATCGAGCACCAGCACCTCCCCCTTCGCGTCGATCTGCACGCGCACCGGCCGGGCCGCCTCGGCGATCTTCACCTCGGTACCGCCGGAGAGCTTGCCCTCCCGGAAGGCGTAGACGAGCAGCCGGCCGTTGCCGGTGTCGGCGACCACCAGCGCCCCCTTGTCGCTGCAGGCCACGCCCTCGGGGAGCTGGAGCGCCCCCTCCTTGTCGTCCTGGTAGATGGAGAGCTCGTGCTTGAAGCTCGCGGGCCGGGCGGTGCCGGGCACGGCGGCCAGGGCCGCCAGGGCGAGGATCGCGGTGCTGTTCCTGAGGGTCTTCACCGGGTCATCTCCTGAACTGCTCGTGGCAGTTGGTGCAGAGCGCCGTGGTGGTGGGCTGCGGGATCATGTGCTTGTACTCGGACCCGTGCGCCCGGTGGCAGCTGCTGCACTGCAGGAACAGGTTCGGGTTGCGCGGGTCCTTCCCCTTGGCGCCGATGCGGTGCGTGGAGTGCCTCTGCCCGTCGTGGCGCGGGCCGCAGAGCTCGATGCCGTTCTGGTTCTTGAAGAGGAGCGGCGCCGGGCCTCCGTGTGCGTCGTGGCAGGCCGTGCAGTCGCCACCCGCGACGGGCCCGTGCTTGGTGACCGAGACGGCCTGGCGCCGGATGGTGTCGGCGTGGCACGCGCCGCACACGGTCACGGCATTCCCCTTGAGGAGCCCCTTCGACCGGGAGGCGTGGGGCCCGTGGCAGGCCAGGCAGGCTCCCTCGGCGACCGGCTGGTGGACGCGGGTCTGGTCGAGCATGGCCGTCATCTTCTGGCTGTGGCACGTCCGGCAGAGCTCTGCGCCGGCCTGCCGCGTCTTGAAGGGCGTCCGGGAGGTGGCCGCCTCGTGGCACATGGCGCACTGCCCCTTCGCCACCGGGGGGTGGACGGTCGCGAGGAACATCCCCCGCTGGTTCGAGCCGTGCGGGTCGTGGCAGGTGGTGCACCTGGCGTTCTTCACGGGGTAGCCCAGGTGCTTCTTCGCGAGCACCGGCGACTCCACCTTGTGGCAGCCCAGGCAGAGCGCGGGAACGTCCCGCTTCAGGAGGTCGGCGCTGCCGGACCCGTGGGGCTCGTGGCAGGCGACGCACCCCTTGAGGACGGGCGCGTGCTTGTACCGGGCGGAGGCGGCGGCCTCGGCGATGCCCTTGTGGCAGGTGGCGCAGAGGTCGTTGCCGTCCTTGACCAGGTTCGCCTTGAAGGCGCTGGCGTGCGGGTCGTGGCAGAGGTTGCACTGGCCGTCGGAGACCGGCCGGTGCGTGCTCTTCGCCGCCGCCGGGACCACGCTCCCGTGGCAGGTGGCGCACACGGCATTGGGGGTCGCGCCGAGGAGCTTGGCGTGGTCGGAGGCGTGGGGATTGTGGCAACCGGTGCAGTTGCCGCCCCGCACCGGCGTGTGGACCGAGGCCTTCTTGAGCCGCTCCTCGAAGTCCCCGTGGCACTCGAGGCACAGCTTCCCGTTCGCGCCGGGGAGGAGCTTCTGCGCGTTCCCGGCCGGCGCCGCCGCCGGGGTGGCACCCGCCGGCCTGGCCTTCGACGGCTTCGTGGAGGCCTTGGTGGCCGCCTTGGCGGGCGGCGGGTCGGTCGGCGCGGCCGAGAAGGCCAGCGTCGCCACGAGGATGAGCGTCCGTGCGATCATCGTGCGCCCCTAGTTCTTGCCGGTGACGTGGCAGCCATCGCACTGCTTCGCAGCGAAGGGCGGGTGCACGTTCTTCCGGAACAGCTTGGCGTTCTTCGAGGTGTGCGGCGTGTGGCAGCTCGTGCACGTCGTCTTGGCCGGGTCGATGGCCAGGTGCCCCTTCTGGAAGTCGGGCGCCTTCAGGTCGTGGCACTGCTCGCAGAGCTTCAGCTCGGGCTCGGCGAGGAGCTTCGCCTGCGGCCCGGCGTGCGGACGGTGGCAGGTGAGGCAGTCGTCGAAGGGCGCATGGGCCTTCTCGTCCTTGGCGCGGGCGCCCATCTCCTTGTGGCATCCGAAGCAGAGCTCGGGGGTCCGCGCCAGCATGAGCTTCGGCAGCCCCGCCTTGTGCGGGTTGTGGCACTTGGTGCACTCGCCCCGGTCGAAGGAGGCGTGGTGCGACTTCGCGCCCTGGGCCTCCTTGGCCTGGTTCGGGTGGCACTTGAGGCAGGTGCCCTTCTGGTCGGCGAGCAGCAGGCCGCGGACGTTGGAGCCGTGCGGGTCGTGGCAGTCGAGGCACTTGCCCTCGACGTAGGGCTTGTGGTTCGAGGCCGTGCCCAGTTCCTTCATGAGCGCGCCGTGGCACTTGAGGCAGAGCCGCGGGCCCTGCTCCTTGAGGAGCTTGGCGTTGTCGGAGGCGTGGCCGTCGTGGCAGGCGCTGCAGTTGCCCTCCAGCACCGGCCGGTGGGTGAAGGTCTTCACGAACTTCGCCTGCAGGTCGCCGTGGCAGCCGTAGCAGACCCGGTCCTGGCGGCCGGCCATCCTCCCGGGCGAGTCGGAGCCGTGGGGATCGTGGCACCCCGTGCAGTCGCCGCCCTCGAAGGCGGCGTGCTGCACCTTCTTGCCGCTGGCCGCCTTGATCGACTTGGCGTGGCAGCTCGCGCACTGGGCCGGAGCCTCGGCGAGGAGGAGCTTCTTCACCTTCGACTGGTGGGGGGCGTGGCAGCCGAGGCAGCCCTTCCCGGTCGACACCACCTTGTGCGGGACCTTGAACTTCTGCCCCTTCTGCGGGTGGCAGCCGAGGCAGAGCTCGTTGCCGGGGGCCCGCGTGAGGTGGGCGCTGCCCGACGCGTGGGGGTCGTGGCAGGCGATGCACTCGCCCCGCCGCACCGGCGCGTGCTGGGTCTTCCCGCCGCCGTCGAGCGAGGCGGTGTCGTGGCAGTTGGCGCAGAGCGCGCCGCCCTGCGCCTGCAGGGCGAAGGGCTTCGCTCCCGTGGGCGGAGCGTGGCAGGCGTCACAGCCGCCGCCGGAGACCGGGGCGTGGAGCGAGGCCTTGAGGAGCTTCGCGCCGTCGGAGGAGTGCGGGTCGTGGCAGGCGCTGCAGGACCGGGCCGGATATCCGCCGTGGGCCTTCTTGAAGCCGGCGGCCTCGGCGGAGTGGCAACC
>JBAXVO010000303.1:0-3970 GCA_037129355.1 Deltaproteobacteria bacterium
CGGGCTCGCCGCCCCGCTACCCCTCCAGCCGGTCGTCCCAGCCCAGCGCCGCCCGGCGGGCCCGGAGTTCCGCCTCCGCCGCGGCGATGCGGTCGCGCGTCATGCCCATGAGGCTCAGCACGTCGGCGCCGGTCATGCCCTTCGTCTCGATGGGATCGAGCAGGCGGACGAGCACCAGCGTGGGGCGGATCCAGGGGCTGCCCTTGGGCATGCCGTAGGCCGAGCCGGTCACCGCCACCGGAAGGATCGGGACCTGGGCCTCGATGGCGAGCCGGAAGGCGCCCGGCTTGAAGGCGCCCATCTTCCCGTCGCGGCTCCGGGTGCCCTCCGGGAAGATCATGACCGGCATGCCCCGGTCGAGGTACCAGCGCGCCTTCTGGAGCGCCGCCCCGCCGCTCTCCCGGTCCCCGCGGTTCACCGGGATGTCGCCGGAGAGGCGGAAGTAGAGGCCGAAGAATGGGAGCTTGAAGATCTCCTCCTTGGCGATCCACTTCATCTCGCGCCGCTGGCGCGCCATCCCGAAGATGTCGAGGAAGGACTGGTGGTTCGAGGTGCACACGTACGCGCCGCTCTCCGGCTGCGACCCCTCGATCCGCACGGTCCAGAACGGGAAGACGTAGGTCGGGGTCGACCCGAGCCGGCGGAGGAAGAGTCCCGGGATGCGGCGGGTCTTGTCGAACGGCAGCGTCACCGCGACGAGCAGCGCGAGGACGGGCAGGCCGAGGACGATGATGAGGACCGAGACCACGTAGGAAACGGCCGCGAGCACGTTCACGACCAGGAGGGGCAGGCGGGGCGGGCGCACGTCCGGATCTCTATCATTTCCCGATACAATCCCGCACCGTGCCCGAGCTCCCGGACGTGGAGGTGTACGTCGAGGCCCTGCGGGAACGGGTCCTCGGGCAGCCCCTCGATCGGGTCCGGCTGGGGAGCCCGTTCCTGCTCCGGACCGTCGAGCCGCCGCTCGCCGCGTTCGCGGGGCGGCGCGTCGAGGGCGTGTCCCGCCTGGGCAAGCGGGTCGTGCTGGCCTTCGAGGGGGACCTCTTCCTCTCCCTCCACCTCATGATCGCCGGGCGGCTCCACTGGAAGCCCGTGGGCGCGAAGCTGCCCGGGAAGGTTGGGCTCGCCGCCTTCGACTTCCCCGGGGGCACGCTCACCCTCACGGAGGCGGGGAGCAAGCGGCGTGCGTCACTGCACGCCCTGGCCGGGCGCGCCGGGCTCGCCGCCCTCGACCGCGGCGGCATCGAGCCGCTCGAGGCCACGCCGGTCGCCTTCCGGGAGGCGCTCCTGCGGGAGAACCACACGCTCAAGCGCGCGCTCACCGATCCCCGCCTCCTCGCCGGCATCGGCGGCGCCTACTCCGACGAGATCCTGCACCGGGCCCGGCTCTCCCCGATGCAATGGACCTCCCACCTCGACGACGCCGAGCTGGAACGTCTCCGCCTGGCCGTCCGCGCGGTCCTCGAGGAGTGGACCGACCGGCTCCGCCGGGAGGCGGGCGGCGCGTTCCCGGAGGGGGTCACGGCCTTCCGCGAGGAGATGGCCGTCCACGGCCGTCACCGGAAGCCCTGCCCGGTCTGCGCCACCCCGGTGCAGCGGATCGTTCACGCCGAGAACGAGACCGACTACTGTCCCCGTTGCCAGACCGGCGGCCGGATCCTCTCCGACCGGTCGCTCGCCCGGCTGCTCAAGGACGACTGGCCACGGACGGTGGAGGAGATGGAAGTGCTCGAGGGACGCCGCCGGCAGGACACCGAAGCACCCGGACCCGGGAAAGGAACGCCATGAAGACCCGCATCACCGAGCTCCTCGGCATCGAGCACCCCATCGTCCAGGGGGGCATGCACTTCGTCGGCTTCGCCGAGCTGGCGGCCGCGGTCTCCAACGCGGGCGCCCTCGGCATCGTCACCGCCCTCACCCAGCCCACCCCGGAGAAGCTCGCGAACGAGATCCGGCGCTGCCGGGAGATGACCGACCGGCCGTTCGGCGTGAACCTCACCTTCCTGCCCGCGCTCGTCTCCCCCGACTACCCCGGCTACGTGCGGGCCATCGTCGAGGGGGGCGTGAAGGTGGTCGAGACCGCCGGCAACAACCCGCAGCAGGTGCTCCCCCATCTCCACGCGGCCGGGATCAAGGTCATCCACAAGTGCACCTCGGTCCGTCACGCGCTGAAGGCCCAGTCGATCGGCTGCGACGCGGTGAGCGTCGACGGCTTCGAGTGCGGCGGCCACCCCGGCGAGGACGACATCCCGAATTTCATCCTGCTGCCACGCGCCGCCGACGAGCTGAAGATCCCGTTCGTGGCCTCGGGCGGGATGGCCGACGGCCGATCGCTGGTGGCCGCGCTGGCGCTCGGCGCCGACGGCATCAACATGGGCACCCGCTTCATCGCCACGAAGGAGGCGCCCGTCCACGAGAACGTGAAGAAGGCCATCGTGGCGGCGAGCGAGCTCGACACCCGCCTCGTCATGCGCCCGCTCCGCAACACCGAGCGGGTCCTCCGGAACGCCGCCGCCGACCGGCTGCTCGAGAAGGAGCGCCTGCTCGGCGCGGCCCTCAGGTTCGAGGACATCCGCGAGGAGGTGGCCGGGGTCTATCCGAAGATCATGCTGGAGGGGACCATGGACGCGGGCGTCTGGTCCTGCGGCATGGTGGCCGGCCTCATCCGCGACATCCCGACGGTGAAGGAGCTGGTCGACCGGATCATGGCCGAGGCGGAGGCCATCATCGGCCAGCGCCTGGCGGGATTCGTCAGGGCTTGACCGGCGCGCGGGCCGCGATGACCTGGCGGTAGAGCGCCTCGAGCTTCTCCACCGAGACCTCGATCCGGTACCGATCCGCGGCCTCGCGGACGACCGCCTTCGCCCGTTCCAGCCCCTCCGGGTCGTCGATCCAGCGGTCGATGCGGGCGGTGAGCGCCTCGCGGTCGCCGGCCGGGAAGAGGAGGTCGGGCGAGGTCGCGAACTGCGGCGTGGCCGAGAGGGGCGAGTCGGCGATGACGCAGGGAAGCCCGCAGGCCATGGCCTCCAGCACCGACATGCATTCCACCTCGACGTCGGCGGCGTGCAGGCCGAGGTCGGCGCCTCCGTAGTACCGGATGAGTTCGTGCGGCTTCAGCCAGCGGAAGATGGGCGGATTGGTGAGGACCTTGCCGTGCTCCTCCAGCTTCGCCTTCAGGGGTCCGTCCCCCAGCGCGACGAGCTGGATCCGCTTCTCGTGCTTCGAGGCCCGGATGGCCTCGATCATGAGGTCGTGCCGCTTCTCCCGGGCGAGCCGCCCCACGGTGAGGATCGTGAACTTCCCCGGGAACGTCTCGCATTCGGCGCGCGGCAGCGGCCGGTACTCCGGCGGGACGCCGTTCGAGATCACCTCGGTGGGCACGGTGAGGCCGTAGCGCCGGATCTCCCGCTCCGAGAAGGCGCTCGGACAGAGCACCGCGTCGGACCGGTTGTAGGCCGTCGAGAGGAAGAAGCGGTAGACCTGCTTCACCGCCCATTGGCTGCGGACGCCGACGTTGTGGAGCAGGTGCTCGGCCTGGACGTGGAAGGTGGAAACCACCGGCACGCCGGCCTTCCGGGCCACCCCGATGGCCTTGATGCCGAGCCAGAACGGGAAGTGGCTGTGGATCACGTCCTGCCGCGGGATCACCTCGCCCAGGATCTTCGCGTCGGGCCAGGCGAAGGGGAGCCGCATCCGCTCCATGATGTTGCCGGGCGTGGGGATGACCCAGGACTTGAGCGGGATCTTCCCCGGCGCGGGGTTGCCGGTGGCGAGGATCTCCACCGTGTGCCCCCTGGCGCGGAGCAGGTCGGTGAAGCGGCGGGTGGAGACGACCCCGCCGTTGTTGGCGTCGTCCCAGGCGTCGATGACCATGCAGATGCGGAGCGGCTTCACGGTGCGCAATCTACTCCTGGAGCCGGGAGGGTTCCGGGGAAATTGGGGACGGGTCGGGTCAGGCGGGGCGCCCGAG
>JBAXVO010000304.1:0-3965 GCA_037129355.1 Deltaproteobacteria bacterium
TTCACGAGCCCGGCGCAGTACGCCCGGTTCCGGGTCTCGGTGCTCCGGCTCCGGCGTCTCCGCTTCCAGATCGCTTTCTACGGAGGGCTCAGGAACCTGCTCAGGAACTGGCGGGTGATGCATGCGTCGCTGGCCGTTTTCCTGGTATTTGTCATGACCGTGCACATCGGCGTCTCCCTCTACCTGGGCTACGGACTGAAATGATCCCCTCCCGACTGCGGACCGGTGCCTGGCGCACGGCGGCGGCCCTGGCGGTTGCCTGCGCGGCGCTCCTGGGGACGGCCCGTGCCGACCTGATCTCGCCGGGCGAGCTCTCCCGTGCCCACGAGAAGCTGGAGGGGTTGCAGAACTGCACCAAGTGCCACCCCGCCGGGAAGCAGTTCTCGGCCGAGCGCTGCCTGGATTGCCACAAGGAGCTGCGCCCCAGCCTCACCGCGGGCAAGGGGTTCCACGGGCGGTCCAGCGAGAAGGCCTGCGAGGTCTGCCACCACGAGCACCACGGACGGGACTTTCCCATCATCGACTGGGGCGACGCCGGGCAGAAGTCCTTCGACCACGCCAAGACCGGCTTCGCGCTCACCGGGAAGCACGCCAAGGCCAAGTGCGAGACCTGCCACGACCCGCGCCGGGTGACCGACGGGGCGGTGAAGGAGGTCCTCGCCAAGGGGAGAAAGAGCCTGCTCGGTACCCCGGCCACCTGCTCCGGGTGCCACTTCGACGAGCACCGCGGCCAGCTCGGGAACGACTGCCAGAGGTGCCACGCCCCCGAGGCCTGGAAGCCGGCCACCAAGGGATTCGACCACGCCAAGACCAGGTACCCGCTCGGCGGGCTCCACGCCAAGGTGCCCTGCGCCAAGTGCCACGTCCCGCTCACCGATCCCGAGGGGAAGCACGACTTCCCTCAGGCGGTGTCGCCGACCTACGCCCGGTACAAGCCGCTGCCCTTCGCCACCTGCACGGACTGCCACAAGGATCCCCACCAGAACCGCTTCGGCCTGCTCTGCGTGACCTGCCACGTCGTCGACGGGTGGAAGGTCATCAAGGTCGGGCAGGGCGAGAAGGTGGCCTTCCACGACAAGGCCCGCTACCCGCTGCGCGGGGCCCACGTGCAGGTGGAGTGCAAGTACTGCCACGGTCCGTTCGAGGGGCAGGCCAAGGCCGTCTTCAAGGACCTGCGCTTCGCCGCCTGCACCGACTGCCACCAGGACGCCCACCTCGGGCAGCTGGGACCGAAGGGCTCGCCGCAGGCCGCCTGCGACCGCTGCCATGCCGTGCAGGGATGGGTCCCGGTGCGCTTCGAGCTCGCCGAGCACCAGAAGACCAAGTACCCGCTCGAGGGGGCCCACGTGGCCGTGGCCTGCGATCGCTGCCATGGGAAGAACCCCCGGATGGCGGAGAAGGCCACCCCCGCCATGCGCGCCGAGGCGAAGCGGCAGCACCGGCAGCTCAAGGTGAGCGAGTTCACCATCGAGAAGAAGGTGGACGACAGGAAGGTGGACGGGAAGCGGTGCATCTCCTGCCACCGCGACGTCCACCAGGGGCAGTTCGACAAGCGCATGGCCGTGGAGGGGTGCACCGCCTGCCACGACCAGGTCACCTTCTCGAAGACCAGGTTCGACCACGCCCGGGACACCAAGTTCCGGCTCGACGGAAAGCACGGCAGGACGGCGTGCGCCTCCTGCCACGCCACCGTCACGGGCAAGGACGGAAAGCCCTTCGTCAAGTACGCCGGGGCGCCCATCGCCTGCGCGAAGTGCCACGCCGATCCCCACGCCGCCCAGTTCGCCGTGAAGAAGGTCACCGAGTGCGCGGCCTGCCACGCGGTGGAGGACTGGAAGAAGCCCAAGTTCGTCCACGGCGAGCCGTTCACCACCTATGGCCTCACCGGCAAGCACGCCAAGGTCGCCTGCGAGAAGTGCCACCCGGTCGTGAAGGTCGGAGATCTCCAGATCAAGCGCTACAAGCCGGTCTCGCGCGATTGCCAGGGATGCCACGCCGACTTCCACAAGGGCGCCTTCCGGGGGTACGAGCCATGATCCCGCTCTCGACGCTCGCCGCGCTCCTCGTGGCCGCGGCGGCGCAGGCCCAGGCGCCGTCGCCGGCCCCGGCTCGACACGCCGCCGGCGACACCAAGTGCTCGGCCTGCCACACCCCCGAGGGGTGGGGGGACGTGAAGTTCGTCCACGAGCGGACCGGCTTCCCGCTCACCGGGTTGCACGCCCAGGTGGCGTGCCGGAAGTGCCACGTCGTCGACTTCAAGGAGCCGCTGGCCCGCAACTGCGGGAGCTGCCACCGGGACATCCACGGCGGCTACGCCGGGATCCAGTGCGCCTCCTGCCACGACACCACCGGGTGGAAGTCGCGGTTCGACGCCGATGCCCACCGGCGCACCAACTTCCCGCTGCAGGGGCGCCACGCCCTGCTCCCCTGCGAGCAGTGCCACGGCGACCGGCGCGATCGTTCCTTCGCCCGGCCCACCGTCCCGTGCTGGGAGTGCCACCAGACCGATCTCTCGAACGCCTCGGCCCGCGGCGTCGATCACTCCGGCTTCCCCGGCTACCCGCAGCTCGCCTGCCTGGGCTGCCACGGCTTCTGGCGCTGGAGCCCGGCCTCGCTGTCCGGCCACGGCGCCTGCTTCCCCATCGATCGCGGGAACCACGCCGGCATCGCCTGCCTGAGCTGCCACGTCACCCTCCCGATCCCGCTCGTCATCGGATCCTGCAGCAGCCGCCCGTACCCGGCGTGCATCCGCTGCCACCCCTGCGCGACCCACCCGCCCGTGACGGGCTTCGTCTGCGCCGATCAGAACTGCTACGGCTGCCACTACGACGGCACCGTGGGCGGCGGCGGAAACCTCCGCGGCACTCCGCTCAAGGGCACCCCGGCCCTGAAGAGGGTGAAGCCGTGAGCGGTCTCGCCGTCGTCGCCGTGGTGATCGCGTCGCTGGTGACGGGGCAGGTGACGCCAGTCTCTCCGGCGACGCCGCCGGCGGGCGCGCCGGCGCCCGGGGTCGCTCCGTCCGGCGCCCCCGCGCCCACGGTGACCCGCCGGGTGGAGGGGAAGGTCACCTTCGCCACCGCCACCACCGGCTACCTCGACGCCGGGGCCCTCGAGGGGGTCGCGGTGGGGCAGGTCATCCGGCTCACCCGCGGGGGCCAGCCGGCCGGGACCTGCACGGTCCGGGAGACCGCCGACCACTCGTCGGGCTGCACGGGGCAGGGGATGCGTGCCGGCGACCGCTTCGTGCTCGACACCACGGTTCCCGGGGCCCCGGTCGTGGCGAAGATGGCGCCCGTCCCCACCGAGGAGGAACTCGCCAACCGGAACGCCGTCGTCACCGGGACCCCGGTGGCGCTCGTGGAGTCGAAGGCCCAGCCCCGCGACGTGGTGCTCGGCGGGCTCCCGTCGATCCGGGGTGACCTGGGGTACGCGGTCTGGCTGGCCAGCCCCGGCGGTCCCGGGGACTCCCAGCGGCTCCAGCTCGACATCCAGGTGAACGGCCTCGACGCCTTCGCCGGCTTCAAGGTCTTCGCCGACGCCCGGCTCATGCAGTGGACCCAGCGCGACTCGACCTACCTGCCCGGGTCCTCCACCCAGCTGCTCGTCTACGACCTCGAGCTCGCCCAGCGCGACCCGAAGAAGAGCTGGAGCGCCGCCTTCGGGCGAGTCCAGCCCTGGTTCGTGCCCGGCTCGACGGTCTTCGACGGCGCCCAGGGCGGGCTCCGGTTCGGCCGCAACGAGGTGGGCGTCTTCGGCGGGCTCGTCCCCGACCCCTACACGACCTCGCCGACCACCGACCGGTACACCGGCGGCGTCTACGCCAACTTCGAGGCGCCGCTGGGCGCGACCCTGCTCACCGGGAGCGCGCGGGCGGCGGTGGTGCAGAACCCGACCATCCAGCGCCACTACGAGGGGGAGCTCCTGCTCAGCTACTGGGCCGGCGGCATGGTGAGCGCCAGCGGGAA
>JBAXVO010000305.1:0-3935 GCA_037129355.1 Deltaproteobacteria bacterium
GGGCAGCCCGGTCGCGAACGGCGTGTCGAGGTCGAGCGCGACCGGCGTGCAGTTCCGCACGCAGGTCCCGGCCTGGCAGGTCTGGTCGGCCGCGCAGACGCTGCCGGCGTGCGCTCCGGCGCAGTCGCCGCTGGCGCCGCAGTAGGTGGCGCTCGTCTGCGGATCGACGCAGGCGCCGCCGCAGGCGATCTGGCCGGCGGTCGGGCAGGCGCACGTGCCTCCCTGGCAGGTCTGGCCCGAGGTGCAGAGCGCACCGGCGCTCGCCCCGGCGCAGTCGCCGCTGGCCCCGCACCAGAGCGGGCTCGTCCGGGGATCGACGCAGGCGCCGGCGCAGGAGATCTGGCCGGCCGGGCAGGGGACCTGGCACTGCCCGGCGATGCACGCCGTCCCCACGCCGCAGACGTTTCCGCAGCCCCCGCAGTTCAAGCCATCCACGAGCGGCGTGACGCAGATCCCGCCGCAGTCCACGGAGCCGCCGGAGCAGGACGTCTTGGCGGCGCAGCCGGAGAGGGTGGCGATGACGGCCGCTAGCAGGAATGCCTTTGTTCGGAGACCCACGGAACCTCCTCGATGCCCCCTGGCCGAAGCGGGGGGACTTGACAGGGAACGACCCACCATATACTTAGTTCGGCCATCGAACAAAGCCCCGGATACGAACGAGGCGCGTCGGTCGGTCCGGAAGCCCCTTCCTCTGAAGCACCGCGCACGGCATCCGGAGGCATGAAATGACGTTCCGAAGGCAGTCCCTGCTGGTCGCCCTCGCAGTCCTGCCCGGTCTCCTGCTCGCCGGGTGCGGTTCCACGAGCGCGTCCCTCTCGTCCATCGTGATCACCCCCAGCCCGGTCCGGCTGGCCGTTGGCGCGACCAGCCAGTTGACGGTGACCGGGACGTACAGCGACGGGACCCGCGCGCCCATCACCACCGGCGTCACCTACTCCTCCAGCGCCGCGTCGGTCGCGGTCGTGAACACCTCGGGAGCGGTGACCGCCATCGGGAGCGGGACCGCCACCGTCACCGCCACCACCTCCGGCCAGACCGCCACCGTGACGGTGTCCGTCGCCGCCGGGCCGGTGGTCCTCGAGTCCATCGCCGTCCTTCCGCCGGGGGTTCCCCTCCGTCCCGGGGCCACGGCGCACCTCACCGTGATGGGCACCTACAGCGACGGGGCCGTGCTGAACGTCACCTCCGCCTCCACCTTCTCCAGCGCCTCCTCGGCCGTGGCCACGGTCAGCAACGCCGGGCTCGTGACCGCGGTGGCGAACGGCACCGTGACCATCACCGCCACCCACACCGCCACCGGCCTGGTCGGGACCACCCTGGTCACCGTCAGCACCTCGGCGCCGACGCTGGTCTCGATCGCGGTCCTCCCGGCCACGCTGTCGCTCCTCGTCCCCGCCACCGGGCAGCTGACGGTCACCGGGACCTATTCCGACAGCACCACGGTGAATCTCACGGCGAGCTCCACCTTCGTCTCCGCCAACCAGGGCGCCGCCACCGTCAGCGCGAGCGGCCTCGTGACCTCGGTGGGCACCGGAACCGCGATCGTCACCGCCACCCACACCGCGAGCGGCTTCGTCGCCTCCTCCACCGTGACCGTCACCAACGTCCCGGCCACCCTGCCCTCCATCACCGTGGCTCCTACCGCGCCCACCGTCCTCATCGGGGCGACCCAGCAGCTCACCGTCACCGGCCACTACAGCGACTCGACCACGGCGGTCCTGGCGACCGGGCTCACCTACGGCACCAGCGCCGGCGGCGTGGCCACGGTCAGCTCCTCCGGCCTCGTGACCGGGGTCGGCGCCGGGTCCGCGACCATCACCGTCACCCACACGGCCACCAGCCTCACCGCGACCTCCGCGGTCACCGTTCCGGCACCGGTCACGCTCACCTCCATCACGGTGGCGCCGACCGCGCCGTCGATCGTGGTCGGGGCGACCCAGCAGCTCACCGTCACCGGCCACTACAGCGACTCCTCCTCGGCAACCCTGGCCACCGGCCTCACCTACGGGACCAGCGCCTCGGGCTTCGCGACGGTCAGCACCTCCGGGCTCGTGACCGGCGTCGCCGCCGGCAGCGCGACCATCACGGTCACGCACACCGCCACCAGCTTCACGGCGACCTCGGCGGTCACCGTGACCGCCGCGCCGGTCAACCCGGGCGCGGTGTTCGTCGGCGCCTACAGCCCCGGCGTGAGCTTCGTCGGGTTCGGCGGCGCCACCAACGACGTCACCGTCGACCCCACGCAGCAGCGCGCCGGTCGTGACTCCCTGAAGTTCGTGGTCACCGGCGCGGCCGGCTATTCGGGCGGCGCCTTCGTCGCCGCGACGCCCCGGGACCTCACGTCCTTCAATGCGCTCACCTTCTGGGCCAAGGCGAGCACCACCAACACCCTGAACGTCACCGGGATCGGCAACGACGCCGCCGGAGGCGAGGGGTACTCGGCCGAGAACCTCACCGTTCCGCTGACCGGAACGTGGACGAAGTACGTCATCCCGATGCCGAGGCCGGCCAAGGCCACCGCCGTGGCCGGGCTGTTCCACCTCGCCGACGGGAACAAGAACTACACCATCTGGCTGAACGACATCCAGTACGAGAACCTGGGAGCGGGCGAGGTGGGCGCGCCCACCGGCGCCACCGTCAACCTGCCGGCCACCCAGTCGATCGCCGTCGGGGGAACCTTCCAGATCGCCTACCAGCCCAACACCGTGAGCTTCGCGCTGCCGGTGCTGCCGAACGCGGGCAGGCTCACCAACGTGGGCTTCCTCTGGTACACCCTCACCTCCAGCGCTCCGGCCAAGGCCACCGTGAGCACGCTTGGGCTCGTGACCGGCGTGGCGGCGGGTACGGCCAACGTCACCGCAGCGCTGGGCTCCATCGCGGTCACCGGGCAGCTGGCGGTCACGGTCACCGGCGGTGGCGGGGCGACGACTCCGACGACCACCGCGGCCGCGCCGACCCACCCGGCCGGCAACGTCATCTCCATGTACAACAGCAGCGGGACCTACACCAACGTGCCCATCGATACCTGGGCCACGGTCTGGGGCAACCCCAACAGCGTGATCGCCTTCGCCATCGGCTCGGCCACGGTGAAGGAGTACGTCGCCATGAGCTTCGTGGGGGTGGAGTTCTTCAACCCGAAGATCAACGCGACCGGGTTCACCAACTTCCACGTCGACGTGTGGACGCCCAACGGTACCCGCATGGGCGTGAAGCTGGTCAACTTCGGGGCATCCACCCAGGAGGCCGAGGTGCAGATCGTCGCTCCGACGATCACCACCGGCACGTGGGTGAGCATCGACATCCCGCTCTCCAGCTTCACGGCCCTCAACGGCTCGCTGACCTTCGAGAGCCTCGCGCAGTTGCTCTTCACCAACAACAACCCGACCGTCGAGGGCGCGACCTTCTTCATCGACAACGTCTACTTCTGGAAGTAGCCGCGGGGCCGGCCACCCTGGAGCGTCCGCCGTTCGCGCGTGCGGACGTTCCAGGGCTGGCTTGACGAGCGGAATCCGAGGCGATAGTTGGTTCGACGTACGAACAAAGCGACGATGTCCGGATCGGGGCGTTCCCGAACTGCGTGCGGAGGCGAGAGCATGGCTCCTCGAAGCAGGTCCCCGAAGGCGGCGCTGGCGGTCCTCCTGGCGCTCGCCGCCGGGTGCATCCAGAAGCCGGATCCGACCTCCCCGCTGGTCTACGTCGGCAAGTACCCCGACGGCGTGTCCTACGAGCCGTTCAAGAACAGCGCCCCGTCGAACGTGATGTTCGACGCCACGGTCTGCTTTCCGGACACGTCGATCTACTGCCCCGACGGCGGGGCCACGCTCAGGGTCGAGGTCCCCGGAGCGGGCGATGTCTCGAACCAGTTCGCCGGGGGGACGCTCAAGGCTGGCCTTCCCCGCAACCTCTGCGGTTACGACGCGGTGGTCTTCTGGGTG
>JBAXVO010000306.1:0-3934 GCA_037129355.1 Deltaproteobacteria bacterium
GCCGGCCGGCGCCGCGGGCGCCACGGGAGCCGGATTCGAAGGGGCCACGGCCACCTGCGCCTCGGCGGGCGGCGCCTGGACGGGCGGTGCCTGGACGGGCGGTGCCTGGAGGGGCGCCGCGGGCGGGGAAGTGGATGCGGAGGGGACCGGTCCAGGCGACGCGGTGCTCGCCACCGCGGCACGAGCCGTCGCCTCATCCCGGCGCGTGCCCACCCACCAGCCCACCCCGACGGCCATCCCGAGGAGCAGCCCCACCGCGAGGAACCCGACGGTTCGACCCGGGCGGCGCGCCGGCCAGGTGGCGGTGGTGGCCTCGGCGGACGGGGGCACCGCGTCGTCCTCGTGGGGAGCCGGCGAGGGCGTGGGGCGGAACGGGATGTCCCGGGGCCAGAGGCGGCGCATGAGGGGACGGAGATCGCGCTCCTCCGGCGTTCGCGAGACCGCGAGTTCCACCTCGGCGAGCCGCGCGGCCACCTCGTCGGCGGTGGCGGTGCGCCGGGCCGGGTCCCGCTCCAGGGCCCCCATGACGATGGCGTCGAGCGCGGGGGGCACCCCCTCGTTCCAGAAGGAGGGCGGCGGGACGGGGTCGCTGCCGGTGAGCGCCCGGAGCGTCGCGACGTCGGTGTCGCGCGCGAAGAGGCGCTGCCCGGTGCACATCTCCCAGAGCACGACGCCCAGCGCGAAGAGGTCGGCCCGGGCGTCGACCGGGTCGTCGCTCGCCTGCTCGGGCGCCATGTAGCCGAGCTTCCCCTTCAGCATCCCCGGGCCGGTCAGGCTCCCCGACCCCGGCACCCGCGCGATCCCGAAGTCGGTGAGCTTCACCTCCCCCTCGAAGGAGACGAGGATGTTGTGGGGCGAGACGTCGCGGTGCACGAGCCCCGCCACCCCGCCCTCGGCGACGGGGCGGTGGGCGTAGGCGAGGGCGCGGGAGATCTGAAGCGCGACGTTCACCGCGCG
This sequence comes from Deltaproteobacteria bacterium, assembly GCA_037129355.1. Classification (GTDB taxonomy): domain Bacteria; phylum Myxococcota; class Myxococcia; order Myxococcales; family Anaeromyxobacteraceae; genus CAIOAK01. Next base: position 958 of record JBAXVO010000306.1, read on the forward strand.
TGGAAGGCCGAAGCGGACGTTCTGCTCCCGGCAGCGGTCGAGGACCTCGCGGAGGCTCTTGCCGTGGACGAGCTCCATGGCGATGACGTGGCGCCCCTCGATGAGGTCGAGGTCGAAGACGTGGACGATGTTGGCGTGGTGAAGGCTGGAGGCGAGCCGCGCCTCCTGCAGGAACATCCGGACCATCCCGCCGTCGTCGCCCCGGTCGGCCCGGACCAGCTTCACCGCCACCTGCTTCACGAAGCCGGCGGGGCCCGTCACCTCGGCGCGCCACACCTCGGCCATCCCGCCCGAGGCGATGGGTTCGATGAGGAGGTACTGGCCGAGGCGGCGCACGCACCGTGGATTCTAGACGAGCCCCGCCGCGACCGTCACTCCCGGGCGAGGCACTCGTCCCAGGTCAGGAGCCCCACCAGGTTGCAGCCCTCCTCGAGGGTGGTCATCTGCACCTCGCAGTTGGTGCCGGCGGCCCGGCAGGCCCGGTAGGCCCGCCGGAGCCCCTCGGTGGTCTGGATCGCCGACCGGCGCCACGCCTGCTCCCGGATGGCGGCCTCCCGCTTCAGCTGCTGCTCGGCCGGCCCGGACCGCAGCCTCGCCGCGTACCGCTTCGAGCCGGCACGGCCGCAGATCCCCTCCGCCGTGCAGGTGCAGGTCCGCTCGAACCAGGCCCGGTCTCCCGGAGGCACGAGCGACTTCGACGACCGGGCGATCATCTCGCACAGGTAATCCTGGTCATCGGGGACGGTGGGGAAGTTGTCGTCGGCCCGGGCGAGGCCGGGCGCGAGGCAGAGCGCCATCAGGAGCATCCGGATCCAGGCGACGGAACGGCCCATGCCGCCAGCCTAGCAGGACGCCGGGAGGAGGACCCGGCGGGAAGTTTCCGCCCTTCCCGGACGTAGAAGGAGGAATGGCCCCCCTCACCCGCCGCCAGTTCCTCCTCGGAGCCGCCGCCACGGCCGCGGCGGGCGTCGCCGTGCCGGCGCTCGCCTCCGGGAGCGAGGTCACGGCCGAGCCCCACGAGATCGTGGTCCCCGACCTCGACCCGGCCCACGACGGGCTGCGCATCGCCCAGCTCTCCGACCTGCACGTCGGCCCGCTGACCCCGGTCGAGCGCATCCGGGCGGCCATCGACGAGGCCAACCGGTTCCGCCCGGACCTGGTCGCGCTGACCGGCGACTACCTGACCCGCGACCCGGGCGGCGTGTCCCTCATGCGCGAGCAACTGGGAGGGCTCGAGGCGCCCACGGTGGCCACGCTCGGCAACCACGACCGCTGGGTCGACCCCCGCGGCGCCGGCGCGGCGCTCGAGCACCACGGCTACGGCTTCCTCGAGAACCAGAACACCACCCTCACGCTCCGCGGCGCCCCGTTCACGGTGATCGGCATCGACGACCTGCGCACCTACTCGGCCGATCCCCCGAAGGCGATGAAGGGTGCCTCGCCGGGGTCCCGCCTCTACCTGGCCCACGTCCCCCGCACCGCCGACCTGCTCGCCAACTGGGGAAAGCCCATGCTGCTGCTCTCCGGCCACACCCACGGCGGGCAGGTGAACGTGCCGATCCTCATGCCGGCGCTGCGCTGGATGGCGCGGGAGCCCTACGCCCAGGGGCTCTACCAGGTCGGGAAGGTGCAGCTCTACGTGAACCGCGGCGTGGGCAACGTGGGGCTGGCGCTCCGGCTCAACGCTCCCCCCGAGGTGTCGCTCCTCACCCTCCGCTCCGGGGCCGTGGTCGGGAAGGAAGCGGCGGGGTAGCCGGTCGCGCTAGATTCCAGGGCAGGAGGTCTCCATGCCCGGCGTCCCGATGACCGCAGCCCTCTCCGGCCTCACCTGCAGGCTCACCCACGGCCCTTCGGGGGCGACGATCTCGACCGTCCCTCCCCGGGACAACGGGGGCGACGGATCGAGCTTCTCCCCCACCGACCTGGTGGGCGCCGCGCTGGCCGCCTGCGCGCTCAGCACGATGGCCCTGGTCGCCCAGCGCGAGGGGCTCTCCTGGGGGGACGCCCGCGCCAGCGTGGAGAAGATCATGACGCCGCCGCCCCGGCGCATCGGGGACCTCCCGCTCGTCATCGACATGCCCCGCGAGGTCCGGCCCGAGCACCGGGCGCGACTCGAGGAGGCGGCACGGACCTGCCCGGTGGTGCGGACCCTCCACGCCGACGTGAAGGTGCCGATCGAGTTCCGCTATCCGGCCGGGTGATCGGGACGGGCGGCGTCCCGCTCGGCGAGAGACTTCAAGTTGAGGAGCTGGCGCCGCATCATCACGAGGTCGCCTGCGGGGAGCATGCCCCGCAGGAGGAGCCCGGCGAGTCCGCGCGGGCAACGGACGAGCAACTTCGCCAGCAGCCGGTTGGCCTTCCCCTCCCCCGGCCGGATCACGTAACTCACCCAGACCTCGCCGAAGGCGTTCCGCGCCCCGCCGCGCGCCCGGTTCACGATGGTGAGTGACCGCCCGGGCTCGAATGCCACCAGGTCGAAGATGGTCATGACCCGCTGCCCCGGAGCGAGCAGGTCGAGGCCGGGGGTGAGCGTCCGGGGGCTGCGGCGGCCGAGGTTGTCGAGCCAGTCGTAGGAGTAGGGCGCGACGCGGAGCTGGCAGAGCCACCGGAAGAGCACGGGCGCCGGGGCCGACACGGTGACGCCGCGGAACAGCGCCAGATCGGGCGACGGGCACCGCTCGTCGCAGGGAAAGGGCAACGCCTTCTCGGCCTCGGTCACTCCCCAGCTGGCGCCGAACGGCATGGCTGCCTCCAGTCCAACCGGTTGGACTCACCTGTCCACAGGTGCGGACACCCTTGCCCGTCCCCCGTCAGCCGGGCGGGCGCCAGATCAGGCGTCTCCAGAGACCGCGCGCTGGTTCCGTCACCAGGTGGCGAGCGATCGACCCGTACGGCGAGAGACCGGGATCCGGCTCGAGCCCATCGGCCAGCCGGTGGATCTGGTCCCCGAACCAGGCGGCCTCCGCCGTCATGGCGA
>JBAXVO010000307.1:0-3846 GCA_037129355.1 Deltaproteobacteria bacterium
CGAACCCACGCTCGCTCGCCTCGCCCGGCCCGGCGTGGACCGGCGTCCCGGCGGCGACGTCGGCCATGCCGGTCAGGTGGTCGGGATGGAGGTGGGTGAGGAACACGCCGGCCACCGGCCCCGGGTGTGCGGCGAGCCAGTCTCCGAGCGCGACGTGCACCTTCAGCCCCTCGAGGTGCATCTGCGAGGCGACCAGGCCACGGAAGGCAGCCTGGTCCGGGTGGTCGCGGAGTGCTCGCTCCATTCCGGTGTCGACCAGGAAGAGGCCGCGGGTCGGGTGGCGGAGGGCGTGGAAGAAGACCTGGATGGGCTCCAGCCCGCTGGTGAGACCGGCGGCGCGGGCGCGCGGGTGGTCGAGGTTGATGAGCCCCTCGCGCGGCACCACCCAGTCGGCCGAGGCCACCGTCTCGACCTCGATGGGGCCCGGCACGTCGATGACGGCGAGCATGTCCCTCGCCGGCCGGGCAACTCCGAGCGACGAAGGTCCGGTGGGGTGGCTGGTCGGGGTGCAGGCGGTGGCGAGGAGCAGGGCGGCGACGGCGACGTGACGACTGGGCATTGGGAACGACCTCCGTGTGGGACGGATCTAGCCAGTCGTTCATGTATGGAAAATGGCAAAGAAGGCATGGCATCATCCATCCATGGATATCTCCTGGGACGAGGTGAAGCTCTTTCTCGCGGTGGCCGAGGAGGGGAGCGTGAGCGGCGCCGCCCGGAAGCTCCGCATGGCGCAGCCGACCTTGAGCCGGCGGCTGGCCACGCTGGAGCGCGCGGTGGGCGAGTCGCTCTTCCGCCGCAGCGTCGCGGGCGCGGTGCTCACCGCGGCCGGGGAGCGGATGCTCTCGCCGGCGAGGCGCATGGCCGAGTGGGCTGGCGAGGTCGGGCGGGCCGCCGAGCCGACCGGCCAGGGCCCGCAGGGGCTGGTGCGGATCACGGCGCCGCCGCTCGTGGCACACGACTTCCTGGCCCCGTTCGCCGGGTGGCTGGCCCGCCACCACCCCGGGTTGCGCGTCGAGGTGCTGGCCACCATGCAGCACCTCGACCTGGTGCGCGGCGAGGCCGACCTGGCGCTGCGGATACGGCCGCCCGACCAGCCCGACCTGAAGCTCGTCTGCACGCTGGCGACGGCCAACGCGGTCCACGTGGCCCCGGCGCTGGCGCGCAAGCTGCCTCGTCGGCCCAGGCTGCGGGACCTGCCCTGGATCGTCTGGGCGCCCCCGTTCCAGGATCTGCCGCCCAACCCGCAGCTGGCCGAGCTGATCCCCGGCTACACGCCGGCCTTCTCCTCCGACCAGATCCTGGTCCAGCAGGCGGCCGCCGAGGCGGGCGTGGGGGCGATCGTCCTGCCGAGGCTGCGCCACCGCTTCTCCCGCCCCAGCGCGCTGGTGCCGCTCGACATCGATCTCGGCCCATTCGCTCGCGGCGCACTGCACCTGGTGGCGGCCCGGTCGGCGCTCGACATCCCGCGCATCCGGCTGCTGGCCCAGCTCGTCGAGACCGAGCTGGGAAGGGTGGTGCGGACGTGAGGGGCCTTCTAGGATCGGCCATGCCCACCAAGGACCCTCGCGTCGACGCCTACATCGCCCGGGCCGCGCCGTTCGCGCGCCCGGTGCTCTCCCACCTGCGTTCGGTCGTCCGCGCCGCCGTACCCGAGGCCGAGGAGACCATCAAGTGGGGCATGCCCCACTACGTGCACCACGGGATCCTCTGCTGCATCGCCGGGTTCAAGGGGCACTGCGCGCTCCACCTTCGGCGCGGGGACGAGCTGCTCGGCGACGCGGCAAGCGACACGGCCATGGGGCAGTTCGGGCGGATCAGGTCGCTCTCCGACCTGCCCTCGAAGGCGGTCCTGGTGCGGCTGCTCCGGAAGGCGGCGGCGCTCAACCAGGCGGGTACCGTGAAGCCTCGTGCTCCAAGGAAGCCCGCCCGGCCGGCGCCGAGGGTTCCGGGCGACCTCGCCGCGGCGCTGAAGGCAAGTGCGGCGGCCGCGGCCGCCTTCGAGGGGTTCAGCCCGTCGAAGCGGCGCGACTACGTGGAGTGGATCCTGGAAGCGAAGGGGAAGGACACCCGCGCCGGCCGGATCGCCACGGCGGTCGGCTGGATGGCGGAGGGGAAGGCCAGGAACTGGAAGTACGAGAGGTGTTGAGGGTCAGCCCGGCGCTGGCGGCATCTGGACGACCTGCACCAGCGTCTGGCACGTGCAGGTGCCGGAAGAGCTCGCCGAGAGCGAGTACACCGTCGAGAAGAAGTAGGTGGAGCCCACGTCGAGGGGCTGGACCCCTGCGAACGAGTTCACCGTGTTCGCGGCCGTCGTCGTGCTCGAGTTCTGCACGCCGTGATCGGTGCCGATGGGTGTGGGGGTAGCATCACCGGAAAGGCGGAACCCAGGATTGATGGTCAGGGTCGCAAGCGCTGGGATGAGGACGCAACTCACGCGCGCGGTGACGAACGCCACCTGGTTGGCCGCCGAGGCCGTGTATCCACTGGTCTGTGCGCAGGAGCGCAGCGTCCCCCCGGTGGACGACGCGAGGGATTCGGTGGCGACGAAGTAGGCCAGCGACGCCCCCGGCCCCGGTGCCCCCGTCGGCCCGGTGGGACCCTGGATGCCCTGAATTCCCTGGCTCCCCTGCGCCCCCGGGGCCCCGGTCGGACCCACGGGGCCCGTCGCTCCGGTCGACCCCGCCGGGCCGGTGGAGTTGGAGCAGGCGACCGCGAACACCGTCACGCCCAGCAGGGCGACACGCCTCGAGTTCATGTGGACTCCGGGAACCGTGGATCGACATCCAGGAGCATGTTTCAGGTCGCCCCCCGCATTCCAGGCCCCGGGAAAGGGCTGCCCCAAAAGGGGCTCCGGGCTACCCTCCGAAGAGGTCCTTCCCCGCCTCGATCGGGTAGACCTTGGCCTCCTGGCCGACGTGCACCAGCCGCTTCCCCAGTTCCGGGAAGTCGGCGATGCCGAAGTCGCCTGCCTCGCCACCCGAGAGGTAGACGAGCTCCTCGCTCCCGGTGGCCTTCAGGTGGTGGGCGTGGGTCCGGGGCGGGAAGCCGGCGAAGTCGCCGGGCCCCACCGCGAAGCGCTCGTCGCCGATCCGCAGCTCCCCGGTCCCCGAGAGCACGTACATCCACTCCTCGTCCACCAGGTGCACGTGGTGGACGAAGGACTCCTTGCCGGCCGGGATCCGGATCACGTTGACGCCGCACTTCACCAGCCCGGCGAGGCGCGACAGGGTCGTGCCCCGGATCTCCGAGGCCGGGTTGAGCGGGTGGCGGAACGTCTCCTCCTGGGCGGCGGCGCGGTCGGCGCGGACGAGCAGGTCCTTGGGCTCGGGGTTCTTCGGGGTCGGGGCCATCCCCGGATTCTAACCCCGTGCGAGGTCGGTGCCGAGCTTCACCACGAGTGCCAGCACCACCAGCAGCACGACCCATCGGACGAGCCGGTCGCCGCCGCGGACCGCCAGGTGCGCTCCGGCCAGGCCACCCGCGAACTGCCCGGCCGCCATGGGCAGCGCCACGTTCCAGGCCACGAGCCCCCGCGACGAGAAGAGGGCCACCGCGGCCAGGTTGGAGGCGAAGTTGACCACCTTGGCGTCGGCCGACGCCTCCCGCATCCCGGCCCCGAAGAAGAGGACGAAGCCGAAGATGAGGAAGGTCCCGGTGCCCGGTCCGAAGAAGCCGTCGTAGGCGCCGATGACGAGCGCGATGGCCGCGGCCACGGCCAGCGACCGGTGCGCCCCGGCCCTGGGCGCGGCGGGCGTGGCCGGGCGAAGCGCCAGGACCACCGCCACGAGCACGAGGAGCCCCAGCACCACCGGGCGCAGCAGGGTCGGCGGGACGAGCAGCACCAGC
>JBAXVO010000308.1:0-3826 GCA_037129355.1 Deltaproteobacteria bacterium
TCCGCACCCTGCGCTTCCTCCACGGCGAGATGAGCCAGGAGGAGCTCGGACGGGCCATCGGCGTCACCCGCCAGACCATCGCCGCCATCGAGGCCGGCAAGTACTCCCCCTCGCTCGAGGCCGCCTTCCGCATCGCCGGGGTGTTCGGCAAGCCGCTCGACGAGGTCTTCCAGTGGGTGACGAAGCGCTAGTCCGCCCGGGCGGGAGGGGCCGGCGCCGCCGGCGGGGGCGCCTGCACCGGAGGGGCGGCGCAGCGCTCCTGGTAGCCCGTGAGCACCTTCTCCTTCTCCGCCCTCGCGACGGGATCGGAACGGTCGGAGAGGGTGTCGATGGCCCGCTGCTGCGCGCGGAGCGCGTCGGCGCAGAGTCCGAGGGACATCGCCACCTGGGCCATGGTCTCGTGCGTCTCCGGCGCCCAGGGGGCGATCTTGAGCAGCGCGAGGGTGGGCGCGGCCGCCTCCTTGGCCAGGCCGGCCGCGGCGAGATCCCGGGCCAGCTCCCGGAGCGCCACCGGTTCCGACGGCGCGACCTCCACCGCCTTGCGCCGTGCGGCCAGGAACTCGTCGCGCGGCCCCCGGGCGAGCGCGTCCCCCAGCGCCGACCAGGCACGCCAGTCGTCCGGATGGGCCTTCACCGACGCCCGGCACATGGGGAGCACGTCCCGCTTCGGATCGAGCGAGGCCAGCACGGCGATGGCGAGCGGGTCGCCCGGATCCTCGGCCAGCGCCTCGTCGACCTCGGCCCGGATCGCCTCCGGGCGCCGCTCCCCGCCGTGGGGGAGCAGGATGGCGCGGTAGGCGTGGACCTCCGAGGACGGCAGCGGGCGCGAGGTCACCTTGGGTGAAACCTTGAGCTCGATCTCGTGGTACGCGAAGGACTCGCCGCGCCCGTAGGTGTCGAGCTTCGACTCCAGGTCGTCGAGGGCGTCGGGGACGTCCGGGTTCCACTGCGGGAAGGCCCCCTTCCAGGCCACCAGCGGGTCCTCGGCGCGCCCCAGGCGCCGAAGGAGCTCGTAGAACCCCGGCGTCTGCTTGTTCACGAGGTAGTGGACCAGGAACCAGGACGACACGTAGTAGCGGCGCACCGTCGTGGAGACCCAGCCGGGCTCGATGCGCTTCCAGGCGAGCAGGTCCTTCACCAGGGTCCGCTCGGAGCGCTTCTTCGGCACCGGCATCCTCTCCGGGATCGAGCCCACCGTCATCCGCGCCCCCAGGGCGACCGAGCCCATCGCCTCGAGGTACATGGCGAAGCCCTCGTTCAGCCACATCGGCTTGCGCAGGAGCGGGAACGAGGAGAGGTGGTGGGTGAGCTCGTGGATCAGGGTGGCGCGGGTGCCGGCCTGGAGCGTCCCCGGCAGCACCACCAGCGGCGAGAACCCGTCGATGCTCGTCACGTAGGCGGCGGCGTGGTCCGGGGCCACGTCCCAGAACCCGGAGTCGGAGGCGAAGGCGATGGCGTGGACCTGCCCGGGGATGACGGGCGGCCGGGAGAACATGGCCTGGAGGACCGCGGCGCGTGCGAGCTCCAGCTCGCGGACCATCTCCTCGGCCCTCGCCGGCGGGAGGTCCGTCCGCAGCACGATGTGCTCGCTCTCGTACACCCGCCACTCCGGGCCGCCCTTGGCCGAGCACTTGAAGCTCGTGGCCGGGAGGGCGACGGCGGGGAGGAGGAGCGCGGCGCAGGCCGCGGCCACGAGGCTGCGCGGAGAGCGCATGACCCGAGCCGCCTACATCACCGGCCGCTCGATGGCGAGCGCGATGACCCGCACCTCGCGCATCAGCGCGTCGAACTCGGGCAGCGAGAGCGACTGGTGGCCGTCGGAGAGGGCCTTCTCCGGATTCGGGTGCACCTCGACCATGATGCCGTCGGCCCCGGCGGCGATCCCGGCCCGGGCGATGGCCCCCACGTGCTTGCGGATCCCGATGCCGTGCGACGGATCGACGATGACCGGCAGGTGGGTCAGGCTCTTCAGCACCGGGATGGCGTTGATGTCGAGGGTGTTGCGGGTCGCCGTCTCGAAGGTGCGGATGCCGCGCTCGCAGAGCATGACGTTGGGGTTTCCCTTGGCCACGATGTACTCGGCGGCCATGAGCCACTCCTTGATGGTGCCGGAGAGGGCGCGCTTCAGCATCACCGGCTTCCGCACCTGGCCGAGCCGCTCGAGCAGCGGGTAGTTCTGCATGTTCCGCGCGCCCACCTGGAGGATGTCGGCGTACTCGGCCACCACCGGCACGGTGTCGGTGGACATCACCTCGGTGACGACCTTCAGGCCCGTCTCCTCGCGGGCCAGCGCGAGCAGCTTCAAGCCCTCCTCGCGCAGCCCCTGGAACTCGTAGGGGCTGGTGCGGGGCTTCCAGGCCCCGCCGCGCAGGATGCTCGCCCCGGCCGCCTTCACCGCCCTCGCGGTCTCCAGGATCTGCTCCCGCGACTCCACCGAGCAGGGACCGGCCATGACCGTGATGGCGCGCCCGCCGATCTGCACGCCGCCCACGTCGATGATGGTCCCCTCGTCCTTCACCTCGCGGGAGACCAGCTTGAAGGGCTGCGAGACGCGGAGCGCCTCGGCCACGCCCGCCAGCATCCCGAAGTCGTCGGGGTCGACCGCGCCGGTGTTGCCCACCACGGCGACCACGCGCCGCTCGGTGCCGGAGATGGGGTGCGGGGTGAGCCCCAGCGCCCGGACCTTCTCGACGACCGCGTCGAACTCGGCCTGCGTGGCGTGCGGCTTCATGGCGATGAACATGGCGACTCCTGGGAACGGCGCGGCGCGGCGCGCCGGCGGTGAAAAGCTAGATGGGGCGGCCGACGGCGCCGGCGATGACCTTGACCTGGGCCATCAGCCCGGCGAACTCGCCCGGCGTGAGCGACTGCTGCCCGTCGGACAGCGCCTTCTCCGGGCAGGGGTGGACCTCGACGATGAGGCCGTCGGCGCCGGCCGCCACCGCGGCCCGGGCCATGGCCGGCACGTGGGCCCGGATCCCGATCCCGTGGGACGGGTCGACCACCACCGGCAGGTGGGTGAGCGACTTCAGCACCGGCACCGCGTTCAGGTCGAGGGTGTTGCGGGTGGCGTTCTCGAAGGTCCGGATGCCGCGCTCGCACAGCGCCACGCGTGGGTTGCCGTGGGCGACCACGTACTCGGCGGCCATGAGCCACTCGCGGATCGTGGAGGACGGCCCGCGCTTGAGGAGCACGGGCTTGCCGATCTTGCCCAGCTGCTTGAGGAGCGAGAAGTTCTGCATGTTCCGGGCGCCGATCTGCACCAGGTCGGCGTAGTCGGCGACCATGGCGAGCGTCTCCACGTCCATGGCCTCGGTCACCACCTTGAGGCCGGTCTCCTCCCGGGCCAGCGCGAGCAGCTTCAGCCCCTCCTCGGCCATCCCCTGGAACTCGTAGGGGCTGGTGCGGGGCTTGTACGCGCCGCCGCGCAGCAGGGTGGCCCCGGCCGCCTTCACTTCCCGTGCGGCCTCGAGGATCTGCTCCCGCGACTCGACCGAGCAGGGGCCCGCCATGACGACGATGGCCGGACCGCCCAGCGGGATGCCGGCCACGTCGATGACGGTGTCCTCGGCCTTGACCTCGCGGGAGACCAGCTTGAAGGGCTGCGAGACGCGGATGGCCTCGCGCACGCCGGGCATGGCGTCGAAGAGGGAGGGGTCGAGCGCGCCCTTGTTCCCGGTGATGCCGATCGCGGTCCGCTGCGCACCGGGGATGGCATGGGGCACGAGCCCCAGCGCGCGGATCTTCTCGACGACGGCGTCCACCTGCGCCTCGGTGGCGCTGGGCTTCATCACGACCAGCATGCGGGGTCCTGCCTCCTCGGAAA
>JBAXVO010000309.1:0-3815 GCA_037129355.1 Deltaproteobacteria bacterium
CGAGCCCTTCGTGCTGGGTGTGTCGGGGGGCGCGGCCCTGGGCGGCACGGCGGCGCTGGCGGCCGCGGCGGCGGCCGGACCCGGCTCGGCCATCGGGGCGCTCATCGGTTCCGGAGCGTCGGTGGCGCTCGGCGCTTCGGTGGGCGCGGCCGGGTCGACGGCGCTCGTCTTCGCGCTGGGGCGCATCGGCGGCAAGCTCGTGCCCGAGGCGGCGCTCCTCGTCGGCGTGGTCTTCAACGCCTTCGCAGCCGGCGTCATCACGGTGGTGAAGGTGATGGTGCCGCCGGAGGAGGCGGCGCGCCTCCTCTACTGGCTCATGGGCGCGGTGGGCTACGCCGACACCGGCACGCTGGTCACCGGCGCGATCTTCGTGACCGTGGCCGTGGCGGTCCTGGTCGCCACCTCGGCCCAGCTCAACCTGCTCTCCCTGGGGGACGACGAGGCCTCCTCGCTGGGCGTCGACGTGGGGCGCTCCCGCGGCGTGGTCTTCCTGGCGGCGAGCCTCGCCACCGGCGCCGCCGTGGCGCTGGCGGGGCTGGTGGGCTTCGTGGGGCTCATCGTGCCCCACCTGCTCCGGCAGGTCTTCGGCCCCGACCACCGCATCCTCCTCCCGGCCTCGGTCCTCTTCGGCGCCGCGTTCCTCGTGCTGGCCGACGCCGCGGCTCGCCTCGCCTTCCTGCCTCTGGGCTCGGAGCCGCCGGTGGGCGCCCTCACCGCGCTGCTCGGCGGCCCCCTCTTCCTCTGGCTGCTCCGCCGGACCGAGCGGAGTGCTTAGATGACCACCATGACCCCTCGCCGCGCCTGGATGGCCGCCATCGCCCTGGCGCTCCTGCTCCTCGGGGTGGCCGTCGGCGCGGGCACGGTGTTCGAGCCCTACACCCGCGACTTCGACCGCTTCGTGGGGCTCGCCATCTGGAAGATCGACGTCCACGAGCGGATCGACCCCGAGGTGCTGGGCTACGCCGTGAACGTGGGAAAGAGCCAGGGGATCCTGGGCATCGTGAACCTGGGGGGCGGCCACGTCGGCGGCGGGCTGGAGCAGCACGTCGAGGCGGCCTCGCGCTTCCCTGGGCGCGTCCTCGTCTTCATGGAACTCGACGAGCGGGATTGCTGCGACGCCGCCTGGGCCGACCGGGAGACCGCGCGCCTCGTGGAGGGGCGCGCGCTCGGGGCCCGCGGGCTCCACGTGCCGCAGCGGGTCTCGATGCCGCTCGACGCCGCCGCGCTCGACCCCGTCTGGCGGGCGGTGGCCGGGCTCGGCATCCCGGTGGCGTTCCATCCCGGGACCGGCCCCGAAGCCCGGGAGCGGATGGTCCGGCTCGTCACGGCCCATCCACGGATCTCGTTCCTCGCGGTCCGGATGGCGGAGATGGGCGCGAACCCCGCCGCGCTCGGAGCGCTCCTCGCCAAGCTCCCCAACCTGCACGTCGACACGGCGAGCGCCATCCCGGAGATGGCGAGCGACCCGGAGGCCACCCGGGAACTCCTCGCCGCACATTCCGACCGCGTCCTCCTCGGGACCGACCTCATCTGGCTGCAGGGACCTCGCACCGAGCAGCAGGCGCTCGTCATCGGGCAGGGGCCGCCCATCCGCTCGCGGGAGCCGCTCGCCCGCTTCTTCGACACCACCTGGCGCTTCTTCGAGTCGCGCGACGACGCCATCCCGGGGCCGGTGGCCGGCGACCGCCCGGTGAACGGGCTCGGGCTGCCGCGCGATGCGCTGCGGCGGATCTACCAGGGCAACGCGCGGAAACTGCTCGGCTTCGGCGACCTGGAGGCGCTGTGAGGCAGGCCTCCCCGCCGACCCCCTCGATCGCGCCCCCGGGGACGCCGCTCGTCGAGGCGGACGGGGTCTCCTTCGCCTACGGCGACCGCCCGGCGCTCGACCGGGTCTCCTTCACCGCTCGTGCAGGGGAGCTGGTGGCGCTGGTCGGGCCGAACGGCGCGGGCAAGAGCACGCTCCTGCGGCTCGCCGCCGGGCTGCTGGCCCCATCGTCCGGACAGGTCCGGGTGGGCGGGCTCGACGCCCACTCCGCGCCCCGCCGGGCGCTGGCCCGCATCTGCGCGCTCGTGCCCCAGGAGCCGCGCGCCCCCTGGCCATTCACCGTCCGTGAAGCGGTGATGATGGGGCGGGCCCCGCACCAGGGGCTCCTCGCCCTGCCCGGCCCGTTCGACCACGGCGCGGTGGACGGGGCGCTTCGGGCCTGCGACCTCCTGCCGCTCGCCGACCGGCGGCTCGACGCCCTCTCCGGCGGGGAGCGGCGCCGGGTCTTCTTCGCGCGCGCGCTGGCCCAGGAGCCGCGGGTCCTGCTCCTCGACGAGCCCACCGCCTTCCTCGACCTGGCCCACCAGGTGGCCGCCATGGAGATGGCCCGGGTGGCGGCCCGGGCCGGACTCTGCGTGGTGGCGGTGCTCCACGACCTCAACCTGGCCGGCGAGTCGGCCGACCGGATCGTGGTGCTCTCCCGGGGTCAGGTGGTCGCCGACGGGACCCCGCGCGAGGTGCTCTCGGCCGAGCGGGTGAGCGCGGTCTGGGGCGTGCCGGTGTGGCGCGGGGAGAACGGGGCCACCGGCGCGCCGGTGGTGCTGCCGGTCACGTCCCCGGGACGGCGAACTTGATCATCATGGCGAGCGTGCGGAAGGTGGCGCCGCCGAAGCTCTGCCGGTAGGCGAAGTCGGCGCCGAAGCCGCCGTACGCGAAGCCGGCGCCGAGCGACCAGTGCTGCACGTTGCTGCCGGCGTTGTAGAGCCAGCCGCCGCGCAGCGAGGCCACGTCGAAGAAGAAGACCTCGGCCCCCGCGGCCCAGGTGTCGGCGTGGACGCCGTCGGCGCCGTACATCCGCGTCCAGTCGGCCACGACGTGGAAGGTGTCGCCGGGCCCCACCGCGATGCCCGCCCCCATCCCGAGCGGGAGCATGTCCGGGTGGGAGGTGTTGATGAGGTTGTAGCCGGTGAAGCCGCCCGAGAAGATCTTCCCGAACCGGAGGAAGGCGCCCACGGTGGCGGTGATGGCGCTGATGGTCGCGGCATCCGAGTAGAGGTTCAGGTAGGTGCCGGTGGCTCCGATGAAGAGGGTGTCCCCGACCGGGAAGGCGATCGCCAGGTTGAGCATGCCGCCGAAGGCGCCCTTCGACTTGTAGCCGAGCGTCGACATGTAGTTGTAGGAGAAGCCCGCCGCGACGGCCGTCGACGACGAGTCCACCACCGAGCCGCCGAACACGGTGCCGTCGGTGTCGGCGCCCACCCGGTACATCAGCCCACCCAGGTTGGTGAGGAACACCTTCTGCGCCGCCATGGCGGCGGGGTTGTAGAAGATGGAGTCGTTGTCGCCGGCGACCCCGTGGTAGGCCGACATCCCCATGGAGCGCGCGTAGACGTAGTTGGTCGGCGTGGGGGGGAGCGGCCCCTCCTCGGCGAGGGCCGGGACGGCGACGGCGGCGAGGAGAAGCAGGGCGAGGCGGCGCACCGGCGCACGATATCACCGGTCGATCCCCCGGCAAGGTCGCGGCCACCCGCGGCCACCCGTCGCGGTTCCCGCGCGTCCCTTCGCCATGGCGCTTCCCGCCGCGCCGGACGCCGACTAAAGTCGCCCGCCATGTCGAAGATCAAGAAGGCCGTCATCCCCGCCGCCGGCCTCGGCACCCGCTTCCTCCCGGCCACCAAGGCCGTCCCCAAGGAACTCCTCCCCATCGTCGACCGTCCGACGATCCAGTACATCGTCGAGGAGGCGGTGGCGGCCGGCGTGGACGAGATCATCCTCGTCTGCGCGCGCGGCAAGGACTCGATCGTCGACCACTTCGACATCGCCCCGGAGC
>JBAXVO010000031.1:0-19768 GCA_037129355.1 Deltaproteobacteria bacterium
CTGGCCACGGGCATCTTCGCCAACGGCGTCTACGGCCAGGGGCTGAACGGCGTCGCGCACGGCGTCACCGGCCTCTTCTACGGCGACAAGGGGCAGTTCATCGCCGAGGTCATCGCGGTCGCCGCCAACATCCTCTGGGTCGCTCCGGTCGCCGGGCTCGCCTTCTGGATCATCGGCAAGACCGTGGGCAACCGCGTCTCCGCCGAGGACGAGGTCGCCGGTCTCGACATCCCCGAGATGGGCGTCCACGGCTACTCGGCCGATCCGGGCCCCGGAACGGGCGTCACGGCGCACGCGTACGGCGCCACGGCGACTTCCGCGACGGTCGCCACCGTAGTGGGGCGGTAGCAACCGTCGGGAACAGGGGGGGCGCCGGCGGATCCGAGCCCGCCGGCGCCCCTCGCTTTTTCCGGTTAGACGGATCGGGGACTCCATGGTCGAACACCTTCTCGTCGCCCTCGTGGTGCTGCTCGTCGCCGCCAAGCTGGGCGGCGCGCTGGCCGAGCGGCTGGGGCAGCCCGCGGTGCTCGGGGAGCTCCTCGCCGGGGTGGGGGTGGGGGCGCTCCCGCTCCTCGGGCTCGGTCAGCTCCAGTTCCTCGGGACCGACCCGGTGGTCGACGCGCTCGCCGACCTGGGCGTCATCCTGCTGCTCTTCGAGGTGGGGCTCTCCACCCGGCTCGCCGATCTCATGAAGGTGGGGGTCTCGGCCTTCCTGGTGGCCACGGTGGGCGTGGTCGCGCCCATGATCCTCGGGTACTTCGTGGGCGTCTGGCTGCTCCCGAACTCGAGCTCCTACATCCACGTCTTCCTCGGGGCCACCCTGTCGGCCACCAGCGTGGGCATCACCGCCCGGGTGCTGCAGGACATGGGGAAGGTGAAGACCTCCGAGGGGCAGATCATCCTCGGCGCCGCCGTCATCGACGACGTGATGGGGCTCCTCGTGCTCGCCGTCATGGTCGGGCTGCTCGGGGGGAGCGGCCAGTCGACCGGCGTCACCGCGGCCATCGTCACCGCCAAGGCGGTGGGCTTCATCGTGGGGGCGCTCGTGTTGGGGCGCTGGCTCGCCCCGCGTCTCTTCCGCCTCACCGCCCGCCTGCGCGGCCGCGGCGTGGTCTTCACCGCGGCGCTCGTCACCGCCTTCGCCCTGGCGCTCGCCGCCCACCTGGCCGGGCTCGCCCCCATCGTGGGCGCCTTCGCGGCCGGGCTGGTGCTCGAGGGCGTGCCCTTCGACGAGCTCTTGCCCGAGGGGGAGAAGCTCGAGAATCTCCTGCTGCCCCTCTCCAGCGTCCTCGTCCCCATCTTCTTCGTCCGCATGGGGCTCCGCGTGAACCTGCCCGAGCTGGCCGGAGGCTCCGTGCTCCTCGCCGGCGCCCTCACCGTCGCGGCCATCGTGGGCAAGCAGGCCTGCGCGTTCGGGGTGGTGAACCGGGGAGTCGATCGGCTCGCCGTGGGGCTCGGGATGATCCCGCGGGGCGAGGTGGGGCTCATCTTCGCCGGCATGGGGCTCGACATGATGCTCGCCGGCAAGCCGGTGCTCGGCAGCGGGGAGTTCGCCGCCGTCGTCGCCATGGTGATGCTCACCACCGTGGTGACGCCGCCGCTCCTGCGCTGGCGCCTCTCCCGGGTCGACGCGATATCGGCGGCGGCGGGCCAGGCCTCGGCGGGCTGACGCATCCCAGGCGGGGCGGAGGGTGCGTCCTCCGGGCGGTGCCCCTCCGGCCCCGGTGTAGGATCGTGCCCGGAGCCCCCCTTGGACCCCTACGAACCCTTCCTCTCGCTCGGCCTCGCCACCGTCGCCGGGCTCCTCATCGGCCTGGAGCGGGAGCAGTCTGCGCCGACCGACGAGACCCCCGGGTCGTTCCTGGGCGGCGCGCGGACCTTCCCGATGGTGGCGCTCATCGGAGCGCTCGCGACGCTGGTCGCCCGCCACTACGGGGCGCCGGTGGTCGTGGTGGCCTTCGCCGCCGTGGCCCTCTTCCTCCTCGTGGCCTACTTCGACGTGGTCCGGCGCGGGGCCGATCGCGGCCTGACCTCCGAGGCCGCCTTCCTCATCACCTTCCTGCTCGGCGCCCTCGCGGTCTCCCACGAGATCATCCCCACCACGGGCAAGCGCGTCTTCACCATCCTCGGCACCGCCGTGGCGGTGACGGCGCTCCTCTCCTCGAAGCCGATGGTCCGGCCGTTCATGAAGCACGTCTCCCGGGAGGACGTGGTCAGCCTCCTCAAGTTCCTCATCGTGGCCCTGCTGCTCGTTCCCTGGCTGCCCGACAGGAACTTCGGCCCGCTGGGATCGCTCAACCTCCGGACGATCGGCTGGATGATGCTGCTCGTCGCCGGCCTGAGCTTCGTCGGCTATGCCGCCACCCGGATGCTCGGCCCGGAGCGGGGGCTCACCGTGACCGGCTTCGTGGGGGGGCTCGTCTCCTCCACGGCCGTCACGCTGGCCATGTCCGCCCGGTCGAAGGGGCATCCGACCATGGAGCGCCCCGCGGCGCTGGCCGCGATCCTGGCCTCGTCGATCGTCTTCATCCGCGTGCTCGTGGTGGTGGCCCTGGTCGACTTCCCGCTCGCCACCACGGTCGCCGTGCCGATGCTGGTGATGGCGACCGTGGGGCTCTGCGTGAGCGCGTTCCTCTACCGGACGACCGCCAAGCAGGCCGCCGGCGTCGAGCTGCAGCTCAAGAACCCGGTCAGCCTCTCCTCGGCCCTCGAGTTCGCCCTCATCTTCGCCGCGGTCCTGGCCGGCTCGAAGCTGGCGAGCCACTACCTGGGCTCGGCCGGCATCTACGGCGCGGCGCTCCTGGCCGGCGCCGCCGACATGGACGCCATCGCCCTCTCGCTCGCCGAGATGGCCGGGCCCCAGCTGACGATGGAGGTGGCGGCCACCGGCATCGTCCTGGCCGGCTTCGCCAACACCATCGTGAAGGGCGGGATGGCCGTCGTGCTGGGGAGCTGGGGCTTCGCCCGCGTCGTCGTCGCCACCTTCGTCGCCATGCTGGCGGCCGGGGGGCTCTCGCTCCTCGCCGTATGGAGGTAGGCTCTACGGCGTGCCCGCCGGCGAGCCCTTCAGCACCGCGCTCCTCCTCACCACCGGTGGCGTCCTCCTCGCCGCGAGCGTCCTCTTCTCGGGGGCGACGCGGCGGTTCGGCATGCCGGTGGGGCTCGTCTTCGTGGCCATCGGGATGCTGGCCGGCCGCGAGGGGCTGGGGATCGCCTTCGACGACTACGCCTTCGCCTGGCGGCTCGGCACGGTGGCGCTGGCCCTCATCCTCTTCGACGGCGGGCTCAACACGCCCGCCGCGTCGTTCCGGGTGGCGCTGGCGCCGGCCGCCGTGCTGGCCACGGCCGGTGTGCTCGCCACGGCGGGGCTGGTGGGCGCGTTCGCCCGGCTGCTCGGCCTGCCCTGGGCGCAGGCCCTTCTCCTCGGGGCCATCGTCTCCTCCACCGACGCCGCCGCCGTCTTCTCGATCCTCCGGTCGAGCGGCATCCAGCTGAAGCGGAGGGTGGGCGCCACCCTCGAGCTGGAGTCTGGGCTGAACGACCCGATGGCGGTCATCCTGACCGAGGCCCTCACCACCCAGCTCGTCACCGGCCGCCCGCTCGGCTGGGGGACGGCCGTGGAGGTGGTGCTGAAGCTCTGCGTGGGGCTCGTCGCCGGGCTCGCCATCGGCCGGGGCGGCCGCTGGGTGCTCTCGCGGGTGCGCCTCCCGGTGGGCGGCCTCTACCCGGTGCTCACCACCGCCATCGCGCTGCTCGCCTTCGGCGTCCCGGAGCTGCTCCACGGGAGCGGCTTCCTCTCCGTCTACGTCGCGGCGGTCCTCATCGGCAACGGCCCGCTCCCCTTCAAGGGCGGGGTGCTCCACGCGCACGATGCCGGGGCCTGGTTCCTCCAGGTCTGCATGTTCCTCGTGCTCGGGCTCCTGGGAACGCCGTCGAGCCTGGTGGCGAGCGGCCTCACCGGGATGGCGCTCGGGCTCTTCCTGCTCGTGGCCCGTCCGCTCGTGGTGGTGCCGCTGCTCACCTTCTTCGGCTTCCGGTGGCCGGAGCGGCTCTACGTCGGATGGGTGGGGCTGCGGGGGGCCGTGCCGATCATCCTCGCCATGGTCCCGGTGCTGGCCCGGGCCCCCGGCGCGGGTGTGATCTGGAACGCGGTCTTCTTCATCGTGCTCGTGAACATCACCGTGCTCGGCTTCACCGTCCGGCGCGGGGCGCACCGCCTCGACCTCCAGGCATCCCGCCCCCCGCCGCCCCACGGGCTCATCGAGATCTCCTCCAGCCGACCGCTCGACGCCGAGATCGAGGTGTTCTACGTCGATCCGGCCTCGGCGGTGGCCGGGTCCTCGCTCGCCGACCTGCCCCCCTTCCCGGCGGGCTCGGCGGTGCTCATGGTGCTGCGCGGCGACGACCTCCTCACCGCCCGGGGCGCGACCGTCCTCGAGCCCGGCGACCACGTCTACCTGCTCACCCGCCCGGAGGACGCCGACTTCGTCCACCTCCTCTTCGGGGAGGCGGAGCAGGGATGACGGCGGGACCGGCCGCGCCCGGTTAGGAAGGATCCATGAAACTTTACTACGTGCCGAAGACCCGGGCCTCGCGCCCGCGCTGGGTTCTCGAGGAACTGGGAGTCCCCTACGACCTCGTCCGGCTCGAGCCCGGGCCCGGCGGGACGCGGACCCACGAGCACCTGGGGCGCCACCCGCTGGGGCACGTTCCGGTCCTGGAGGACCGCGGCACCTTCATCTTCGAGTCCGGCGCCATCTGCCTGCACCTCGCCGACCTCTTCCCGGAGAAGCGGCTGCTGCCCGCCCCGGGCACGGTCGATCGGGGGCTCGCCTACCAGTGGGTGCTCTTCGCGATGTCCGAGATGGAGCCGCCGCTCGTCACCCTCTCGGCCGAGGCGAAGAAGCCCGACGTGGAGCGGAACGCCGCCACCGTCTCCGCCGCCCGGGAACAGTTCAAGAAGGTGGCCGTGGTGCTCGAGGCGGTCCTTCGCGACCGGAAGTTCCTCGTGGGCGACGTCTTCGGGGTGGCCGACGTCATGGTCGGCGCCACGCTCGCCTGGGCGCGCGCCATGAAGCTCTTCGAGGCCATGCCCGCGCTCGAGGGCTACCTGGGGCGGCTGCGCGACCGCCCGGCCTGGCAGCGGGCGCTGGCCGACTGAGGGCGCCCCGGTACCGCCCGGCTACCCGGCGCGCTTCCCCTGCGCCGCCCAGGCCGCGAGCACCTGCTTCTCCCGCTCGCGGGAGAGGCCGGCCTTGAGCTTGGCGCGCCGCTCCGCCGGCAGCCCGTTCCACCAGGCGAGCGTGTCCCGCGCCGTGTCGGAGAGCGGCCGGAAGCGGATCCCGGCCGCGAGCGCCCGGGCGATCGACACCTGCGACATCCCGCTCTCGGGGCCGCCGGCCGGGATCCAGACCGGCATGTCGCTCCAGGGCTCGACCTTCTCCTTCTCGAGGAACGGCCAGGGCACCCAGGTGAGCATCGCCTTCGAGCCCGTCCCGGGCTGGCAAGCCTCGAGCATCTGCCGCATCGTCGTCCGCGATGCCGGCCCCACCGCGTTGAACGAGCCGGTGGCCCGCCGGTCGGCCATCTCCACCATCCAGGTGCCCAGGTCGCGCACGTCCACCACCTGGATGGGGTCGTCGCCGGTGCCGGGGGCGAGCACCTCGCCGCCCTCGGAGAGGCGCACCGGCCAGTAGGTGAACCGGTCGGTGGGGTCCCCGGGGCCGACGATCAGGCCGGGCCGGACGACCAGCACGCGCCCGGGCATGGCCGCCTCGGCGGCCCGCTCGCAGGCCGCCTTGAGCCCGCCGTAGTTGGCCCGGACGTCCTCGGTGGACGGGTCGGAGAGCGGCGCGATCTTCGCGTTCTCGTCGGACCCCGGCGGGATCGACTCGTCGTAGGCCGAGATGGAGGAGACGAAGACGTACCGTTCCACCGAGGGGGCGAGCAGCTCGGCCGACATCCGGACGATCCGCGGGACGTACCCGGAGGTGTCGATGACGACGTCCCACTTCCGACCCCGGAGCGCCTCGAGCTGCCCGTTGCGGTCGCCGTGGAGCTGCTCCACGTCGGTGAACCTCCCCGGGTTGGTCTTCCCCCGGTTGAAGAGGGTCACCACGTCGCCCCGGGCACGCGCGGCCTCGACCAGCTCGGGCCCGAGGAACGAGGTCCCGCCGAGGATGAGAATGCGGGTCGGTGCTCCCTTCGCGGCGGATGCGCCACCCGGCCCCGCGGCCCGGGGAGCGGTGCAGGCGGCGAGGGTGGTGGCGAGGGAGGCCTGCAGGAAGTCGCGCCGGGTCATGGCCATGGGTTGCCTCTCAGGAGGGAAAGTCGGCCGCCATCCGGCGGCGCAGGCGCTCGTCCGGGAGCGGTCCCGCGCCGGCGGCGAGGTTGTCCCGCATGTGATCGGGCCGGCGGGTGGCCGGGATGGCGCTCGTCACCGCCGGGTGGGAGAGCACGAACTTGAGGAAGACCTGCGCCCAGGAGGTCGCGCCGATCTCGGCTGCCCAGGGCGGCAGCGCCTTGCCGCGCACGGCGGAGAAGAGCGCGCCCTCCTCGAACGGGCGCATCACCAGCACGGCCACGCCGGCGGCCGCCGCGGCGGGGAGGAGCCGCTTCTCGGCCTCGCGGGTGGCGATGGAGTAGGGGAGCTGGACGAAGTCGACCTTCTCGGTGGCGATGAGCCGCTCGAGCAGCGGGAAGGAGGACGGGGCGTAGTGGGTGATGCCCGTGTAGCGGATCCGGCCGAGCTCCTTCCAGGCGCGGAGCACGGGGAGGTGGGTCTCCCAGTCGAGGAGGTTGTGCACCTGCATGAGGTCGATGCGGTCGGTGCGCATCCGCCGCATCGACTCGCGCATCTGCGCCTCCCCCGCCGCCTTCCCGGTGGTCCAGACCTTGGTGGCGAGGAACGGGGGAGGGGAGGGGTTCTCCGCGGCGACGAGGTCCCCGGAGACCGACTCGGCCCGGCCGTACATCGGGGAGGAGTCGATGACCCGGCCGCCGCCCTGGAGGAAGAGGCGCATCACCTCGGCGAGCGGGGCGCGTTCGGCCGCGCCGCTCCCCACGTCGAAGGTCTGCCAGGTGCCGAGACCGACCACGGCGAGCGGTTCCCCGGTTCGCGGGACGGGTCGGGTGGTCATGCCAATTCTTCCTTTGGCGGCCCGTGCCCGGCCCGCCGAGGCCAGCATGCTCCCGGCCGACGGCCGGAGGAAGGTGCGGCGCGTCATCGGGCCCTTCACGCCGCCCTCCTGGCCGCCCCGGCGCCTTCCCGGCGCCGTTCCTCCCGGGCGAGCCACAGCGCGAGCGCGACGCCGAGGAGCCCCACCGGCACGGCCACGAGCAGGCTCCCCGCGATCCCCACCCCTGCGGCCCCGAGCCCCCGGGCCAGCCAGGCCGATCCGGCGTCGCCGGCCCGGTAGACCACCGTGTCGACGAAGGCCTTCGACTTGTACCGTTCCTCGCGGGTCACCACGGTGTAGAGGACCTCCCTGGCCGGCCGCTCCACGGCATAGCTGGCCGCCCGCCTCAGCGCCTGGAAGGATGCCAGCACCCAGAAGGTGGGCCAGCCCGAGGCCAGCGCGAAGCCGGCCGCGGTGAGGGCGGGCACGAGCGCGAGCGCGGTCCCGAGCCCGAGCCGGGTGACGATCCGGCCGGTGGCGAGCGACCCGGTGAGGAGCGCCGCGACGTTCACGGCGAGGTCCACCCGGGCGAAGAGGCGCGTCCGGGACACCGAGTCGAGCCCCGAGCCGGCCACGAGGTGGGCCACCTGGAAGTAGAGGAGCGTGGAGCCCAGCGTGAAGAGCAGCATCTGGGCGGCGATGCCGAGCAGGTAGCGGTCCCGGAAGACGAGCGCCACGCCGCTCCAGGCGCTCCCGCCGAGCGGCGCGCCGTCGGTTCCGCTCCCCTCGCCGGCGTGGGCCTCCGCCGCCCGGGCCTCCGCGGCGCCGCTCTCCCGGGACCAGCGGATGGTGCGCCTCATCGCCTGGGTGGCGGCCTCGAGGAGCACCGCGGACACGAGCACCAGGTTGGCGACCCCGACCACCCCGGCGAGCAGCTCGACCAGGATGGGGCCGGCGATGGCCCCGGCGCTCCCGCCCGCCGCCACGAACCCGAACAGCCGCTTCCCCTGCCCGGAGGTGAACAGGTCGACGAGCAGCGACCAGAAGACCGAGACCACGAAGAGGCCGTAGACGCTCACCCAGACGAAGAAGGCCCGCGCCAGCGGCGCCGGGGCCACGCCGGCCTGGAAGAGCGCCCAGAACCCGACCAGGGTGACGAGGAAGAAGCGGTAGACGAGCGGGATGGCCCGGGCGCGCGGTACCCGGGCCACGAGCCGCGAGTAGAGCGGCAGCGCCACCAGCATCAGCCCGAAGGTGACGGTGAAGTTCCAGGGCAGGTTGTCGACGCCACCGCGGATGCCCATCTCCTCCCGCAGGGAGCGCAGCACGTAGTAGCCGGCCAGGAGGGTGAAGAAGGAGGCGAAGGCCCAGAGGGCCGGCGCCTCCTCTCCCGGACGGGCGTCGACGACGCGGGCCATCTACAGCTGGATGACCTTGGCCCGCTGGGCCCGCTCTCGGAAGCGCTCCGGCCATCCCGCCCCGGTGAGGCGCGTGGCCGCCTCCACGGCGAGGTGGCGCGCCACGGCGCCGAGCTCGGCGTTCCGCCCCAGTCCCTGGACGCACGAGGGGCAGTTGGTGAGCATCACCGTTCCCGCCGGCAGCCCCTCCATGGCCTCCTTCACCGCCCCCGCCTTGCGGTGGAGCATGGAGTCGGTGATGTCCGGCCGGGAGAGCGCGAGCGTTCCCGCCTCGGAGCAGCAGTTGGGCACCTCGGAGGCCGCGAATCCGGCCCGGGCCAGCGTGGCGATCCCGGTTCCCCGCAGCGAGTCGTGGCAGGGGGTGTGGTAGAGCGCCGTCGGCGCCTGGCCCGGCAGGGCGAGCCCGGCGTCGAGGGCGTAGCCGACCACGTCCGTCACCGGGGCGCCGAAGATCTTCTCGACCTCCATCCCCTCGAGCCCGTCCATGCAGGTGCCGCAGCTCACCACCACCGCGTCGAACTCCAGGTGGGAGAACATGTCGCGGATCTGGCTGAAGAGGATGGTGTCCCGCAGCACCGTGCGGCCGTGCTGCTCGGTGAGGGCGTTGGCGTGCGCCGGGAACCCGCAGCAGAGGAAGGGCGGCGGCAGCACCACCCGCTGCCCGGCCTCGAGGAGCAGGTGCACCGCGGCCTGCGAGATGCGGGAGAAGAGCCGTTCGGAGCCGCATCCCGGGAAGTAGAAGACGGTTCCCCGGGCCTCCCCCTCCGGCTCGAAGAGGAGCGCCTGGTCCCCCCGGCACTCGGGCACGAAGTCCCGGAGCGTCCCCTCGTCGGCCGGCGTGACCGGGGAGCGGAGGGTGGCGAGGAGGCGCGAGTTGCCGTCCAGCTTCTGCAGCGGCCCGGTGATCTCGTGCCCGGCCCGCTGCAGGGCCCCGCCGATGCGGACGAGGCCGGTGCGGAAGAGCTTGTTGCCGAGCCGGGAGCGGGTGTCGAGGTACTCGAGGGTGAGCCGCGTGGCGAGCGGCATCCGCTTGATGCCCCGGGCGGCCAGGATCTCCCGTTCGATGACGGTGACCTCGCCGGTGTCGATGTCGACCGGGCAGGGCTTCAGGCACTTGTGGCAGATGGTGCAGTGGTCGGCCACCTCCTCGAGGTAGCGGAGCATCTCGAAGGAGCCGGAGCGCTGCCGCTGGGCGTCGTAGAGCAGGGCCTCGATGAGCGCGCCGATGGCCAGGTTCTTGTTGCGCGGGTGGAAGAACATCCCGCGGGCCGGGTAGAAGACGCAGCAGTCCGGCTTGCACTTCCCGCAGCGGACGCAGGTGGCGATGCGCCGGGCCAGTTCCTCGAGCTGCCCGTGCTGGAGGATCCGGGCCTCGAGCTTGAGCAGGTTGAACGAGGGCGTGTAGACGTGCTCGAGGGCCGCCAGGTCGGAGAGCTTCCCCGGGTTCATGAGCCCGCCCGGGTCGACCACCCGGCGGTAGGCCTCGAGCTCCTTGCGTCGCTCGGGGTCCCAGTACTTGAGCTTGGTGACGCCGATGCCGTGCTCGCCGGAGACCACGCCACCGAGCTCGCTGACGCGGTCGAAGACCTTCTCCACCACGGCGTCGGCGCGCCGGAGCATCTGCCGGTCGTTGGAGAGCACCGGGATGTTCACGTGGACGTTGCCGTCGCCGGCGTGCATGTGGGTGGCGAGCACGATGAGGCGGGCCCGCACCTCGTCCCAGATCGATCCGAGCGTGGCCGCGACCTTGGGGTGGGTGCCGAGCAGCGCGGCCAGGTCCTGCCGGAGCCGGTCGGTGACGGCGAGCGACCGGACCTCGACCTCGGCGGCCTTCTCCAGCGCCTCGCGGGCCCGGGTGCAGGAGGCGAGCGCCGCGGCGAGCTTGGGGGCCCAGAGCGCGTCCTCCGGCGTGGGCACGCCGCGCAGGTAGGTCTCGGCGCGCCGGACGAAGTTCTCCTGGCAGTGGCGCTCCTCGTGGACGTTCATCGCGTCGATGAAGAGCGAGAACTCGGCCAGCGCCGAGAGCGGGAGCACCACGTCCTCGTTGATCTTGAAGGCGTTGGTGCGCCGGGCGATGGCGCCCAGCTTCTTGCGGTCGGCCCAGAAGCGCTTCCCCTCGGCGGCGTCCCGGGCCTCGGCGAGGAAGGTGTTCGGGTGGGGGGCCAGGATGGAGCGGACCTTGTCGACCCCGCGGGTGACCTCGTGCGCCGAGTGGCCCACCACGTCGACGATGATGACCGCCTTGGGGGTCTCGGCCCGCGGCGCCTTCACCTGGTAGCCGATGGCCTTCACGTACTGGTCGTCGAAGTGCTCGAGCGCCGAGAGGGCCTCCTCGCCCCGGTTCGGCATCTCGCGGGCGATCTCCAGGATCACCTCGCTCGCCTCGTCGAAGTCCGGCCCGAAGAACTCGAGGCAGAGGGTGCGGGTCTCTGGATAGGCCGGGTAGAGGATGAACTCGGCGGAGGTGATGACCCCGTCGGTGCCCTCCTTCTGCACGCCGGGCAGTCCCCCCAGGGCCTTGTTGGTGATGTCCTTCCAGAGGCCGCGCTTGCGGATGTCGCTGCCGAGCAGCTCGATGTCCCGCACCAGCGCCCCGGCGGCGTCCCGGACCTCGAAGCGGACCACGTCGTCGAAGAGGATCTTGCGCAGCTGGTGGTTCACCCGGCGGACGTTCCAGTCGTGCCCGCCCGGCATGGCGATGCGGAAGGAGACCAGGTTGTCGATGCAGGTGCCCCAGAGCACGCAGTCCTTGCCACCCGCGTTCTCGGCGATGTTGCCGCCGATGGTGCAGGCCCAGGCGCTGGTGGGGTCGGTGGCGAAGACGAGCCCGCGGTGGGTCGCGTGCTCCATGGCGGCCTCGGTGATGACCCCGGCCTCGACCTCGATGACCTGCCCGTCGAGCTCCCGGCCGTCCTCGAGGACGAACCGGCGCGCCGAGACGCCCCGGATGCGGTTCAGCTTCTCGGTGTTCACCATCACGCAGTCGGGCGTGAGCGGGATGGCGCCGCCGGTGAGGCCGGTGCCGGCCCCCCGCGGGATGGCGTGGAGCCCCAGGTCGCGGATGGCGGCGAGCAGCGGCGCGACCTGCGCCTCCTCGGTGGGGGTCACCACGGCGAGGGGGAGGTGGAGCCGCCAGTCGGTGGCGTCGGTGGCGTGGGCCGTCAGCGTGAAGGGGTCGAGGAGCACGTTCTCGCGCCCCACCACCGCGCCGAGCGCGCGGCGGAGCCGGGCGTGGAGGTCGGGGGTGCGCCGGACCTCGTCGCGGACGCCGTCGAGCATGCGCCGGGCCTCGGCGAGCACCTCGAGCACCAGCGCGTCGTTCCCCGCGCCGTCCTGGATGACCCGGAGGTTCGCCTCGGCCTCGCCGAAGAAGCGCTTGCGGCGCCGGGAGTCGGTGACGAGCTCCTGGCGCAGGTAGGGGTTGCGGCGGTGGACCAGGACCTCGCCGAACACCCGCATGAGGAGCCGGGCCGAGCGGCCGGTGATCCGCCGCTCCCGAAGTTCCTCGAGCTTCTTCCAGACCCCCTTGCCGAGCAGCGACGACACCGCCTGGCGGTCGTCGGCCGACGTGTAGTTGTAGGGGATCTCGCGGTGGCTCGGGTTCGTCATGGTCCTCCCGGCGCGGGGTGGACCTCAACTCTTAGCAGGTTCCGTGCCCTCGGCACTTGCCGACTTCCCAAGTAAATACAAGATCATCCCGTCACAGGACCCCGGTCGGGTCGCAGCAAATCCTGCGCCTCCGGACCGGGGCCTGCCGAGCCGGCATCGACGGGCCGGCCTAACCCTTCTTGAGCGTTTCGCTAAACGTCGCGACCGCGGCCCGCTCCGCCTCGCGCATCGCGTGCGGCACGCGCCCGACCGTCTCCCGGGCGTCGTCGCCGAGCTCGAGGAGCTTCTGGCGCGTCTTCCTCCCGTCCTGCGGTGCGTAGAGCAGGGCGACGACCCCGCCCACCGCCGCGCCTGCCAGGAACGCCATGAGGACCGTGCCCGCTCCGACACCACCATTGTTCTGGCTCATCCCGCTGCCTCCTTCCGCTCGTGCTTCTCTCGTGGGGAACTCTCCGGCGCCTCGGGGGAAGGGTCCTCCTGCATGGCCCCCTTCCAGGCGCGCACCGCGGCCATCACCGCGGGAACGACCGCCGCGGCCACCGGCCCCGCGACCTGCATCGTGCCGCGGAACTGGCTCACCATCTGGGCCGCGTTGGTCGCGCCCTCGACGATCTCCGCCATCTTGCCGTCCTTCTCGAGGGCGGCGCCGAGCCGGTCGAGCCGGTCCGCGGTCCGGTGGATGCCGACGAGCGCCGACTCGACGTCCTTGGCGCTCTTCTCGATCACAGCGCGCAGCGTGCGGAGCGTGCCGTAGAGCTGCACGAGGAGTGGGATCAGCGCCCCCACCAGGACGGAAACCAGGACCACCAGTGCAATCTGCCAGCCTTCCATTCTTCCTCCGTTGGCAACCCGCCCGCGACCGCCTCCATGAATCTTGCTCCCGTCCGGGTCCGGAAGCGAAGTCCCAGACAGGGGGTGACGGAGGGGAGCGATATCCCTGGAATCACTGGATATCGTTGACAGGGAGGGGGCCGGGCGGCAAAGACTGCCGCCGGAGGTTCCCCACATGAAGGCGATCCGCATCCACGAGACCGGCGGTCCGGAGGTCCTGCGCCTCGACGAGATCACGCTCCCGGAGCCCGGGCAGGGGCAGGCGCGCGTGCGCCACACCGCCATCGGCGTGAACTTCATCGACACCTACCACCGCACCGGCCTCTACAAGCTGCCGCTCCCGTCCGGGCTCGGCGTCGAGGCGGCCGGGGTGGTCGAGGCGGTCGGGCCGGGCGTCGCCCACGTCCGCGCCGGGGACCGGGTGGCCTACGTGTCGCGCCCGCCCGGTGGCTACGCCGAGGCGGCGATCGTCCCCGCCGAACGGCTGGTGCACATCCCCGAGGGCGTGTCCGACGAGGTCGCCGCCGCCGCCATGCTGAAGGGCATGACGGTGTGGATGCTGGTCCGGCGCATCCACGCGGTGAAGCCCGGGGAGAACGTCCTCTTCCACGCCGCCGCGGGCGGGGTCGGGCTCATCGCCATGCAGTGGCTGCGCGCGCTCGGCGCCCGCACCATCGCCACGGTGGGCAGCGACGAGAAGGGAAGGCTCGCGCTCGAGAGCGGGGCCACCGAGGTCGTCGTCTACACCCGCGAGGATTTCGTGAAGCGGGTGCGCGAGTTGACCAAGGGTGAAGGAGTCCCGGTGGTCTACGACTCGGTGGGGCGGTCGACCTTCGAGGGATCGCTCGACTGCCTCTCGCCCCTCGGACTCATGGTGAGCTACGGCAACGCCTCGGGCCCGGTGCCCCCGTTCGACCTCGGGCAGCTGGCCGCCAAGGGGTCGCTCTTCCTCACCCGCCCCACGCTCTTCAGCTACACGGCGCGCCGGGAGGACCTGGAGGAAGGGGCCCGGGAGCTCTTCGCCGTCCTCGCCTCGGGGAAGGTGAAGATCGAGGTGAAGCACCGGTGGCCGCTCGGCCACGCCGCCGACGCCCACCGGGCGCTCGAGGGACGCCACACCACGGGGTCGATCGTCCTCGTGCCGTAGGTGACCGAACGAGTCCCGCCGTCCTGGGTCCCGCTGCGCAGCCGCGCCACCGGGGCCCTGTTCGCAGGCGTGGTGGCCGCCTACGCGGCCATGTACGTCACCGAGCCGCTCCTTCCCCTGCTCTCGGGGGAATTCGGGATCCCGCCGGCGACGGCCGGGCTCAGCGTGTCGGCGGTGGTGCTCGCCATCGCGGTCGGCTCCTTCCTGGCCGGGCCGCTCTCCGATGCGCTGGGGCGGAAGACGGTCATGGTCGGGTCGCTCGCCCTGCTCTTCCTCCCCACGCTCGCCTGTGCGATGGCGCGGACCTTCCCCGAGCTGGTCGTGCTGCGGGCCGCGCAGGGGCTCCTCATCCCCGGCGTCACGGCGGTCGCGGTCGCATGGGCCGGCGACGCCTACGCGCCCGGGCGGCTGCGCACCGCGGTGGGCGCGGTCATCGCCGCCAGCGTGGCCGGCGGCCTGCTCGGGCGGGTCGCGAGCGGCCTCGTCGCCGAGCACGGCGGCTGGCGCGCGGCCTTCCTCCTCTCCGCGGGGGTGACCGCCCTGGGCGCCGTGGGCATGGGGCTCGAGCTGCCGCGCCAGAGGTTGCCCGGAACGCCCTGGCGCGGCGCGCTCTCCGGGATGATGCGCCACCTGGGGGACCGCCGGCTGCTGGGTGGGTTCGCGCTGGCCTTCTGCCTCTTCTTCGCCTTCATCGCCGTCTTCACCTACCTGCCCTACCGGCTCGCGGCGCCGCCGTTCCGGCTCTCCACCGACGCCATCGCCTCCGCCTACCTGGTCTACGTGGCGGGGATCGTGGTCTCGCCGGTGGCCGGTCGCCTCGCCGCGCGGGTGGCGCCGGAGCGGCTCATGCTCGCCGGGCTCGCCATCTCCGCCGTGGGCGTCGCGGTGACGCTGTCCGGTTCGCTGACCGCCCTCGTGGGAGGGCTGCTCGTGCTCGTGGTGGGCATGTTCACCGCCCAGGCCCTCGGCCCCTCCTACGTGAACGAGAACGCGCGCGACGCCAAGGGGGGCGCCAACGCCCTCTACCTGGCCTTCTACTACCTGGGCGGAACCCTCGGCTCCTGGCTGCCCGGCCTGGCCTGGCAACGCTGGGGCTGGTCCGGCGTGGCCGGGACGAGCCTCGTCGCGCTCGCGGTGGCGGCGCTGGCGGTGTCCATCCTGTGCCGGCGTCCCCGCCCGGCGGGCGTCCGTCAGGGGACCTGACGCTCCCACCAGATGTCGGCGTCGCGCGGGGTCTCGAGCCGTCGTGCCTCGACGCCGAGCCGCTTCAGGTCGGCGAGCACGCCGTCGAGGATGGCCGGAACGGCCCGGCGCATCGTGCCGGTGAGGGTGGTGCCGAGCTCGATGCTCTCCGGGATCGCGCCCCAGAGGGTCACGTCCGACGGCCCGCCCCCCCGGAACTCCATGGCGAGCAGCGCCTCGCGCAGCCCCGGCTCGTGGGGGCTCATGGCCGCCTTGGTCCCGCCCTGGAGGATGGCGGCCCGGTCGTAGCGCTTCACGTCCCCCGGGGCCCCCTTGTCGCGGACGGCGTCGACGAAGACGGCCGCCTCGGCCCCGTGGAGGAGCGAGAGGAGGTCCATCCCCGGCGTGCCGGCGTCGAGGACCTCGACGTCGCCCACCAGGTCCCAGCCTCCCTGGAGCGTGCGCGCGACGAAGGGCCCGAGGCCGTCGTCGCTGTTCAGGACGTTTCCGATGCCCAGCACCACCACCCGTGACATGGCGCCAGACTACAGCACCTTGACCCGGGCGATCTCGGTTCCCTCGGCGTCGTGGGTGTGGATGGCGCAGGCGAGGCAGGGGTCGAACGAGTGGATGGTGCGGAGCGCCTCGAGGGGCTTCTCCGGCACGGCCACCGGGTTCCCCACCAGCGAGGCCTCGTACGGGCCCATCTGGTCCTTGCCGTCGCGCGGTCCGGCGTTCCAGGTGGAGGGGACCACCGCCTGGTAGTTCTTGAGCTTCCCGTCCTCGATCACCACCCAGTGGGAGAGCACGCCGCGCGGCGCCTCGTGCACGCCGTAGCCCTTGATGGTCCCCGCGGGGAACCGGGGCTCCACGTACACTTCGGTGTCCCCCTTGCCCACGTTCTCGGCGAGGAGCCCCCAGTGCTTGAGGGCCAGGTCCGAGATCACCGCGGCGCGGATGGCGCGGGCGGCGATGCGCCCGAGCGTCGACTCGAGCACGGCTGGCCCGAGCTTCGTCCTGGCCACGCTTCCCGCCATCTCGAGGCAGCGGTTGGCCCACTTCTGGGTGAGGGCGTCCCCCTGCGCGTAGGCGACGAGCACCTGGGCGAGCGGCCCGACCTGCATGGGGCGACCCTCGAAGCGAGGCGCCTTCACCCAGGAGTACTTCTTGGCCGGGTCCCAGGCGTTGTACTTCGGGTCGGTGGTCTCGTCGTACGGGTGCTTGTCCCAGTTGCCGTCGTAGTAGGCGCGGCTGATGTCCTCGGTGACGTTGTTGCCGAAATAGGGGTCGTTCCAGCCCTGGATGGGCTTCACGCCGGCCAGGTCGCCGTTCAGGATGACGCCGCCGGGCGCGTCGAATTTCGTGGCCTTCGCGTCGGTGGGGAACTCCGGGACGCTCATGTAGTTGCGGACGCCGGCTCCGTACTTGAACCAGTCGGCGTACATGCCCCCGATGGCGCACACGTCCGGGAAGTAGACCTGCTGCACGAACCGGGTGGCCTCCTCGAGCCGCTGCTTCACCTCGAAGAGCCGGTTCATGTTGAGGGTGGAGGCCGCGTCCATGTTGATGGCGTTGGCCACCCCGCCCACCGCCAGGTTCTGGATGTTGGGCGTCTTCGAGCCCAGCACCGCGACCGCCTGCAGGGCCCGGCGCTGGTAGTCGAGCGCCTGGAGGTAGTGGGCCACGGCGAGCAGGTTCACCTCGGGAGGCAGCCGCATGGCCGGGTGGCCCCAGTAGCCGTTGGTGAAGATGCCGAGCTGCCCCCGGCCCACGAACTCCTTCAGCTTCTCCTGGACCGCCCGCATCTCCTGGACCGAGTTTCCGGGCCAGTCGGAGAGCGACTGGGCGATGGAGGCCGCCTTGGCCGGATCGGCCTTCAGCGCGGAGACCACGTCCACCCAGTCGAGTGCCGACAGCTGGTAGAAGTGGACCATGTGGTCGTGGAGCGCGTGGGCGATCACGATCAGGTTGCGGATGAGCTGGGCGTTCAGCGGGATCTCCATGCCCAGCGCGTTCTCCACCGCCCGGACCGAGGCGATGCCGTGCACGGTGGTGCAGACCCCGCAGATGCGCTGGGCGAAGACCCAGGCCTCGCGGGGGTCGCGCCCCTGGAGGATGTTCTCGATCCCGCGCCACATGGTCCCGCTCGACCAGGCCTTCGAGACCTTGCCGCCCTCGACCTCCACGTCGATGCGGAGGTGACCCTCGATGCGGGTCACCGGGTCGATGGTGATTCGCTGGCTCATGTACGGGCCTTTCCGACGGCGAAGATGGGGAGCTTCTTGACGATGAGGAGGAAGGCGGCGACGCCCAGGGCGGCGAGCCCCACGGTGACGAGGATCTCGCCCACGCTCGGGAAGTACCGGGCGCCGGCGCCGCCGTCGAAGGCCACCAGGTAGGTGTTGATGCGGTAGGTCGCGCCGGCCAGGATCGCCAGGATGGCGGCCGTGAAGAGGCGGCCGCGATCGGACCGGGCCCGCCGGGAGAGGAAGAGGAGCCCGGAGGTGGTGAAGAGGGCGATCTCGGCCCAGAAGAAGGGCACCTGGAAGGACCGCTGGAACGCGTGGGCGATGCGCCCCGAGATCGTCAGGTCCGCGAGCCGGAAGACCACGTAGAAGAGGCTCACCCAGCCGGCCACCCGGGCGATGCTGCCGAGCAGGGTCATGTGGGTCTTGTACCGGTCCGGCATGAGGCTCCCCGCGAGGATGTCGACGGCGGAGACCGACCCGAAGCCCATGGTGAGGCAGGAGAGCAGGAAGAGGAACGGGAGCCAGCCGGTGAACCAGAGCGGCGACTCCTTGGTGGGCGCCATGAGGTAGAGGGAGCCCAGCGACGACTGGTGCATGGTCGGCAGGAGCATGGCGAGCGCGATGACGAAGGGCAGGGCGGTCTGGAGCTTCGGCTGGAGCCGGACCGCGAGCCGCTTCAGGCGCGAAGACCCGTCCGCGCTCCACCGCTCGAGGATGGCCGGCGTCACCTCCACCCAGAGCACGCCCACGTAGGTGAGCACGCAGAGGGCGACCTCGAGCAGGATGGAGTTGAAGTTGTACCAGGGCGGGTAGAGGAGGAAGACCGATCCCCACCAGCGCCCCAGGTCGATCATCACCGAGGCCCCGCCAAGGCTGTAGCCGATGGCGCCCACCAGCACGGCCGGGCGGACCAGCGGGTGGTACTTCCCCTTGTTGAGGATGTAGGTGAGCAGCCCCACGCCGTAGGCGCCGGCTCCGATGCCGGTGAAGGTGACCACGTTGATGGGCTTCCAGATGCCCCAGCTGTACTGGTCGGTCAGCGCGGTGATCGACCCCACGCCGGTGACGAGCCGGTAGGCCACCAGCACGCCCGCGATCCCGGCGAGCGCGAGGAGCACCAGGAAGAACGGGGTGACGATCTTTCCGCCCACGGGGCGGGCATGGGCGTTCACGGCTGGTCCTCCTCCTTCCCGCCCTGCGGGGCGTTGGCCTTCTTCTCGGCGCGCATGTTCCGGACGACGGCGAACGCGGCGGCGGCGTAGAGCACCGCCGGGGCGATGAAGCCCTTGTAGGTGGTGTGCTGGATGTTCATGGCGAGCCGGGAGGGGGGCAGGTCGCCGAGCGCCGGCAGGCCGAGGTCGGTGAACTCCACGCCGGCGGGGGCGAGCAGCATCGACTGGTTCCCGCCCCCGTCGTGCTCCCCGAAGATCTTCGGGTTGTACTTGCTCGGGGTGGCCGCCATCCGCCCCCTCGCGGTCGCGAGCAGTTCCTCGTAGGGGCCGGAGATGACCGCCAGGCGCGGGCAGACCTCGGCGCAGGCCGAGCCGGTCTTGCCGTCCTTGCGCCCGAGGCACAGGTCGCACTTCACGATCATCGGCACCGGGCTGTCCCACTGGAACTTGGGGACGTCGTACGGGCAGGCGATCTGGCAGTAGCGGCACCCGGTGCAGCGCATGGGATCCCAGGTGACGATCCCGGACTGCCGCTTCTGCATCGAGCCGAGCATGCAGGCCTTGGTGCAGGAGGGCTCCAGGCACTGCATGCACTGCATCTTCATGAAGGCCCAGCGGTCGCCCTTCTCGTACAGCTTGATGACGGTGCGGCAGTCGGCGTTGATGTCGGTCGGGAAGAGGTAGGGCGCGCCGTTGATGAGCTTCACGCTCTTCTCGGAGGGCATCTTGTTGGCGCGCTGGCAGGCGACCGTGCAGGTCTGGCAGCCGATGCAGAGGGTGGAGTCGAAGAGCAGGCCGCGCGCGTCCGGAGGGACCGGCGGCGGCGCCTCCACCGAAGTGGCGCCAGCCCGGAGGGCGATCGCGGCCGCGGCGCTGGCGGCGCCCCCCGCGGCGATCGTCTTGAGGAGCGTCCGGCGGGAGAGGGTCATGGCTTCTCCTCGTCGCGGGCCTCCGCCTCGCGGTCGTCCCGGGAGAGGCGCGCACCGTAGGCGAGGCCAGCGCCCACCAGGGCGCCCCCCACCAGGCCGGCGACGCCGGTGGC
>JBAXVO010000310.1:0-3797 GCA_037129355.1 Deltaproteobacteria bacterium
CACCGAGGATCGCTTCCTGATGACCCGGGAGGAGCTCACCGGCAAGATGGCCGTGCTGATGGGCGGGCGGGCCGCCGAGCACGTCGTGTACGGGCACCTCTCGACCGGCGCGTCCGACGACCTCGCACGCGCCACCGAGATCGCCCGCTCCATGGTGGCCCGCTTCGGGATGGGCGGCCCGCTCGGACCGGTGACGTACGAGACGGACCAGGGCGGCTACCTGGGCCAGGTCGTCGGCCCGCAGCGCCGCTACGCCGAGGAGACGGCTCGGGAGATCGACATGGCGGTGCGCGACCTGGTCGACGGCGCCTTCCAGAGGGCCCGCCTCCTGCTGGTCCAGAACCGCGACCTGCTCGTCGAGGGCGCCCGCCGCCTCCTCGAGAAGGAGACCCTCTCCGACGGCGAGCTCGCCGAGCTGCTCGGAAGGGTCAAGCGCGAGCTGCCGCGGGCCGCCTGATGGCCGGGCATGGTCTCGTCATGGTCCGTCAGGACCCGAGATTCCCCTGGGTCGTCTCCTGCCGGAGCAGCATGGCCCGGAACTCCCCGGCGGAAACGGGCTTGCCGAAGTGGTAGCCCTGCGCCCTGTCGCAGCCCTTGCCCAGGAGGTACTCGAGTTGATCGGGACGCTCCACGCCCTCCGCCAGGACCTCCATGTTCATGGCGTGCGCCATGACGATGATCGCGTTGACGATGGCCTGGTCCTGCGCGTTCGACATCATGTCCTTGATGAAGGCCCGGTCGATCTTGAGGGTCTGGATGGGGAACCGCTTGAGATAGGCCAGCGAGGAGTACCCCGTGCCGAAGTCGTCGATCGCCACGCGCACCCCCTCCGACCGGAGTCCCTGGAGGATGTGGAGGGTCTTCTGGAAGTCGTGCATGGCAACCGATTCGGTGACCTCGATCTCGAGGAGGTTGGGGTCCAGCCCTGCCTCTCGCACCAGGCCGATCACCTTGGCCGCCAGCGCGATGTTCTGGAAGTCCCGCCCTGAGAGGTTCACCGCCACCACCACGGGCGGCAATCCCTCCTTCTGCCATGCCTTCACCTGCTGGCAAGCCGCCCGGAGCACCTGCTCCGTGATGGCGACGATGATCCCCGTCTCCTCGGCCAGGGGGATGAACTCCAGGGGCGGGACGAGGCCCGTCTCGGGGTGCACCAGGCGGACGAGCGCCTCCGCGCCGATGATCCGCCGGGTCCGCAGGTCCACCGCCGGCTGGTAGTGGACGACGAACCGTTGGTTCTCGACGGCATCCGCCAGCTCCGCCTCCATCCAGATGCGCCTGGAGACGTTCCTGCTCATCTCCGGCGAGAACACCTGGACCTGGTTGCGCCCCAATCTCCGGGCGCGGGAGAGGGCGAAATCGGATTGCTTGAGCAGGGAGGACACGGTGTCCTTCCCGTCCTGGCTCACGAGCGTGATCCCGGCGCAGGCGGTGAGATGGACGCTCATCTTGTCCACCGTGATTCCCTGCGCGAGGAGATCCAGGATGCGTCGCACCACCATGGTCGTCGAGTACTTGCTCTCGAGCCTGGTGAGCAGGATGCCGAACTCGTTTGGCGAGATGCGGGCGACCATGTCCGACTCGCGCAGGCTTCCCAGCAGGGCGCTGGCGAAGGTTCGCAGGATACGACCCCCGACGCCGTCGCCGAACTCGTTCACGAATTCGCGGAAGAGGTCGAACCGCAGGATGGCGATGGCGAACGGCTCCTGGTAGCGGCGTGACCGGGCGAGCTCCTCCTCGACGCGCTGCACGAATCGCGCACGGTTCGGGAGCCCCGTCAGCTCGTCGCTGAGCACGAGCGGGGTGGCACGCGTCTCGAGCTGCCTCTTCCGCGTGACGTCCCGCAGGAAGAGGGTCACCTCCGAGTCCCCGCTTCCGATCATGCGGGCCTCCAGGTGGCGAACCCTCCGGGCTTCCGGAAGCTGGATCTCGGCCGAGTGGAACCCGCCCGTCGCCAGGGCGCGCCCCATCAGCTCCTGGACCTTCCCGACCACCTCGGACGACACGACCTCGGAGAGCTTCTTCCCGAGATAGCTCGCGTACCTCGAACGGCGGACCCGGCCCTGTTCCATCTGGGCCTCGAGGACGACTCCTTCCCGGGAGAGGCGAAGGACGAGATCGGGGATGGCCTTCAGGAGGACCTGGGTGCTCCCGCCGGCGCGGACCACCTCCTCGAGGGCCGTGCTGGACCGGATGAGGTGGCCGACACGGAAGCCGAGGATGCTCCCGTGGATGGGCTTCGTGGCGAAGTCGGTGGCGCCGACCTCGAAGGCGTGGCGGATCGACTCGACGTCGTCGAGACCGGTCATCATGAGGATCGGCGTGCGATCCCCTCCAGGCAGGGCGCGGATGGCGGCACAGGCCTCGAAGCCGTCCATCTCGGGCATCACGGCGTCCATCAGGACGAGGGCCGGGCGCTGCTGCCTGAACGCCGCCACGGCCTGCCGGCCGTTTCCAGCCTCCTCCACGTCGAAGCCTGCGCTCTCCAGGGATGACCTGGCCATGAGACGCGGGACCAGATCGTCGTCCACGATGAGGACGAGCGGGCGGCCCCCCGGGTTGCCGGTCCGGTTCACCTCGAGGTCTTCCTGTCGATGGGTAGCCATGGGCCACGCTAGTTCGTGGTGGATTGGGCGCTGGAATCGCCTTCCGCCGGCAATGCGTGGAGCATGACGCGATTGCCGCCCTCCTCTTTCGCCTGGTACATGGCGTGGTCCGCTCTCTCGACGAGTTCGTCGAACCCGACGCGGAGTTCGGACGGACAGGCCGCGGCAGCCCCGAGGCTCGCGCGGATCGTCACGGGGTCTTGCCCTCCCACCTGCAGCTCGATGGACTGGATGGCCGAGCGGATCCGTTCGGCCACGACGCCCGCCTGGGCAAGGGTGGTGCCCGGCAGGATGACGAGGAACTCCTCGCCGCCCCACCGACCCGCGAGGTCGTAGTCCCTTCGGTTCTCCTGGAGCACCTCCGCCACCCGGCGAAGGGCGCTGTCACCCACGGCGTGACCGAACCTGTCGTTGATCTCCTTGAAGTGGTCCAGGTCCATCATGATGACGCAGACGCTTCCCTTCTCCCGCTCCGCCCGGCTCAGCTCGGCCTGGGCCCGGCCACCGAGCCCACGCCGGTTGGGAAGGCCTGTCAGGCTGTCCCGGATCGCGTGCGCTTCCTCGCGGGCGACCGACGCGCTGAGGCGTTCCTCCAGTTCGAGAATCCGGGTCCCCACGCCGATTCGCGCCAGCAGCTCCTCGTGACCGAAGGGCTTGGTCACGTAGTCGTCGGCTCCCGTCGTGAGCCCCTCGACGATCGACTTCCGACCGCCCTTCACGGTGAGGAGGATGATGTACGTGTACCCGGGCCAACCCGCGTGGCGGATGCGACGGATGAGCTCGGGACCGTCCATCCCCGGCATCAGCCAGTCGATGATGACCATCCGGATGTGCTCCGCCTGGAGCAGTTCCCACGCCTCGAGCCCGTTGGACACGAGGACGGGTTCGTGACCCTCCGCGGTCAGGTGACCGTGGAGGATCTGGCGCAGCAGCGCGTCGTCATCGGCAATCAGTACCTTCATGGGGCTCTCTCATGAAGTGTAGGCCATCGAGGGCCTCTCCTCGAAGGACACACCCGGCCGGCTGGACGCGCAGGCGTGGGGGCTTCCTTGCATACATCCCATGAAACTAAAGGGCATTTCGGGACCTTGCAATCAGGGGAAACCCGTAGAGGGCGATGACGATCAGGGCGCGACCTCGACCAGGATCTCGTTGGTCCGCATGAACCAGGGCATGAACGGCGGGTCGTAC
>JBAXVO010000311.1:0-3786 GCA_037129355.1 Deltaproteobacteria bacterium
TCTACGCCGAGATCCGGGACGCCACGCGGCGGAAGCAGCGCTAGGACCTCCGGCTCGAGGCACCGGCGCGATAGGATCGCGCCGGTGCGACGCCACCCCTACCTCCTGCTCGCGGGCGCTGCGCTGTTCTGGGCGGGGAACTTCGTCCTCGGGCGCGCCATGCGGGGGCACATCCCGCCGGTCGGGCTGGCCTTCTGGCGCTGGTCCCTCGCCCTCGCCATCCTCCTCGCCTTCCAGGGCCGGCGCCTGCTCGCGCAGCGCGCCGCCCTCCTCGAACGCCGGTGGGTCGTGGTGGCGCTCGGCGTGCTGGGCGTGGGGAACTTCAACCTCTTCCTGTACGCGGGGCTCCGGGAGACCACGGCAACCAACGCGCTCTTGCTCAACGCCGCCGCCCCGGCGTTCATCCTGGCCCTGTCCTTCGCCTCCGGCCAGGGGCGCCCCTCCGCCCGGATGATCGTCGGCGTCCTGCTCTCGCTGGTCGGCGTGGCGGCGATCCTCTCCCGCGGAGAGCTGGCGTCGCTCCTCGCGCTCCGCCTCAACCCGGGCGACCTCTGGGTGCTGGCGGCCGTCCTCTCCTGGTCGATCTACACGGTCCTCCTCCCCCGCCGGCCTCCGGGTGTGGAGCCGATGGTGCTCCTCACGGCCACCGTGATCGTCGGAACGGCCTGGATCACCCCCTTCTACCTCTGGGAGATCTCCCGCGGGCTCCACGTGACGCCCGACGCCGCCACGCTGGCGAGCATCCTCTACGTGGGGCTCTTCGCGTCGCTCGCCGCCTACGCGCTCTGGAACGCCGGCGTGGCGCTGGCCGGCCCGGGGCGCGCGGGGGTGGCGCTGAACCTCATGCCGGCGTTCGGCACGATCCTCGCCGTGCTCCTCCTGGGGGAGCCGTTCCGCCCGTTCCAGGCGGTCGGGATCGGCCTCATCGTGGCCGGGGTGACGCTCGCCCAGTCGCGGGCTATCCTCCCGCCGTGACCGACACCGCACGACGCATCCCGCACGTCTTCCCCCGGTCGGAGCTGGCCTGGCTGCTCGCTCCGACCTACGCCGATTCACTCGCCGTCGACGAGGACATCGCCGTCGAACGGCTCGGCCGGGCGCTCGCGAACCCGGAGGTCCTCGCCGGGCTCCACGCCGCCCTCGCCGCCGCGGTGGAGGACACGCGTGGGCCGCGCACCGACTCCGAGGCCCAGGTCGACCGGATCTCGAAGCGGCTGCAGACCCGCCGGTCGCGGGTCAAGCCGGCCGTCTCCACGCCGGCGGTCTCGGCGGTGATGATCTGGCTGAACCTCGCCATCGGGATGGCGCCCGAGTCGATGCGGGACACGCTCGGGTCGGGAAAGGGCGCGGCCATGCTCGCGGCGGGCCTCCGGGAGGTCGCCGCGAGCATCGTGAAGGACCTGTCGCGCGGGTAGGATCCCGCCGCGCGGGCCCTACGCGATCTTCTGGTACCTGGCCTTCGGCGCCCCGCAGATGGGGCACTTCTCGGGCGGCTCCCCGAACTCGACGTCCCCGCACACCGGGCAGAGGTAGACGTCCATCTTCGAGAGGTCCTTGCCCGCCTCGAGCGCGGCCAGGGCCTCGCGGAAGAGCCGGGCGTGGACCTTCTCGGCCTCGTTGGCGAACCCGAGCATGGTCTTCGCCCGGTGCCCCTCGGCCTTGGCCTGCTCGACCATGGGCGGGTACATCTCGGTGTACTCGTAGGTCTCGCCGGCGACCGCGGCCTTGAGATTCTCGAGGGTCGTGCCGACCCCGCCCATGTTCCGGAGGTGCGCGTGGGCGTGGATGGTCTCGGCGTCGGCAGCGGCGCGGAAGAGGCGCGCGATCTGGCCGAAGCCCTCCTTCTCGGCGGCCTGGGCGAAGGCGAGGTACTTCCGGTTGGCCTGGCTCTCGCCGGCGAACGCGACGGCGAGGTTCTCTTGGGTGGTGGGCATGCAGCGACCTCTACCGTTCCCGGCAGAGGCCGCCCATGATCGTCGTCACTCGGGCCCCCGACGGGGCGCCTGCTACGTCCGCAGGAAGTTCCTGGTGAGGTCCTTCCACTGCTCGTCGTTGAGGAGGGTGTCGGGGGCGGCGATGAGCTCGCCACCGTCGGCGGCGGCCATGCCGAGCTGGTCCTCGTAGAACCGCTCGAGCCGGTGCCCCTCGGCGCGCAGCCATTCCCGGGCCGTCTCGCCGAACGGCAGGCTCTTCCACTCCTGGTTGGCCGGCTCGATGGCGAACAGCCACCCGCTGCCGTAGTTCTCGCTCTTCGCCAGCGTCGGCTCCCGCATCACCTCGGGGTTCACCGCCACGATCCGTCCGGTCGTCGGCGCCGCCACCTGCACCTGCCGCTCGCCGCAGGAGAGCGTCGCCACCGGCTCGCCTTCCTTCACCATCTGTCCTTCGCGGGGCATGTCGACGGCCACCGTCCAGGGGAGGATCCGCTGCGCCAGGTCGTCGAGCCCCACCTTGAGCGACTTGCCCTCCGCCTTCACCCAGGTGTGCCCCGGCGCGTAGGCCAGCCCGCCGCGGAAGCGCAGCTGCCCCGCCGACCGGTAGCCTTCCATCCACATCTTCACCGAGCGGAAGACCCTGCCCGCGCCCAGCGCCAGCATCACCGGCGCGAGGATGACGAGCGCGATCCCGAGCACGATTCCCAGCCGTGCAGCCAGGCCAGCGACGAAGACTCCGATGGTCGTCAGGGTGTCGATCAATGCGGTCATGGCGGTCTCCTCACTCCTGCGTCCGGAAGAACTCCCGAGCGATCTCGTCCCAGTGCTCCGCGTCGAGCTCCCGGGCCATCCCGTGGACCGGCGCTCCGCCGTCGTGCATCGCCGGGGCGAGCGCCATCTCCGGCGCGAGCCTCATGGTGAGCCGACGTCCCTGCTCCTCCACCCACTCCTTCGCGGCCTCGCCCGTGAGCAACTGAGCGGCGTTCTTCGCCCAGCGCGAGGGGCGAACCTTGAAGAGCCAGCCGTCCCCGTACGGTGCCGAGGCGTCCCGCGCCGTGTTGGTCGCCACCACCTCGCCGTCCACCGGCGAGAGCAGCCCCACGTGCTTGCCTCCGGCCTCGAGCCTCACCGCCGCGGCGCCCTGTTCGACCAGGCTGCCCCGTGCGGGAAGCTCCATCCCGTCCACGTTCCCCACCATCCGGTGGCCGAGGTCGTCGAGTCCGACGGCGACCGTGCCATCCTCCTCCATGCGCGCCCAGGTGTGTCCCGGGTGCAGCGCCACGTCGGCCGGAACCTGGAACCAGCCGGCGGTGACGGCCCGAGGCAGCTCGACCGCCTTGGCGACCATCGCCTGGGCTGCTTCCTTCCCGCCGTGGATGAAGCGCCAGAACCCGACGAAGAGGATCAGGTAGGTGACGGCGAGCCCGTACTCGATGAGCTTGGCGGAGTAGCCGTTGAGGAATTCGTTTCCGTGCATGGCAGACCCTGGTGAGGCGAGGCGAAGAAGGCGCTACGGGATGCGGTTCAGGAAGGCGACGACGACGAGTCCGACGACTGCGAAGGCGGTGGCGGCGATCATGACGTGCTCCTTTCGAATGGATGCTTTCGCAACAGCCGGGCCAACTCCGGGCGCGGCGACGCGAGCGGGAAATCGGACCGAGTGACGGGAGGTTGGAACGGGGCTCGGCCGGGAGGGCGCGAACCGTTGAGAAAATGGTCGGTGAGCTTCCCGACGTGCCCGGCGGCCCGGATCGACGCCAACCCTCCGGGATCCCGACCGGATCCACGCCAGCGGGCCCCTTGTCACGGAACTCACCGACCCGATGGATTTCCCGACACCTCGCAGGGGCGT
>JBAXVO010000312.1:0-3762 GCA_037129355.1 Deltaproteobacteria bacterium
CCGTGAAGAAGGGGGCGCGCCTCTTCACCATCGACGACCAGCAGTACATCGCGGCCCTGGCCCAGGCCCAGGCCACCCTGGCGAGCGCCCAGAACCAGTTCGACAAGGCCGACCTCGACGTGAAGCGCTTCACGCCGCTCGCCGCCGAGCGGGCGGTCAGCCAGGCCGAGCTCGACAACGCGGTGTCGGCCCGGAAGACCGGCCTGGCCCAGATCGAGGCCGCCAAGGCCAACGTCGAGAAGGCGCGGCTCAACCTCTCGTACACGAAGATCACCTCGCCCATCGAGGGGCTCGCCGGCAAGGCCGAGCACAAGGTGGGCGACCTGGTGGGCAAGGGGGATCCGACGCTCCTCACCACGGTGTCGTCGATCGATCCCATCCGCGTCAGCGTGGCCATCCCCGAGTCCGACTACCTCCGCTTCACCCGCTCGGTGGAGACCGGGCAGGTCCAGGCCTCCAAGGCGAAGCCCGTGCTGATCCTCTCCGACGGGACCCAGCACCCCTACCCGGGCAAGGTCCTCTTCGTGGACCGGGCCGTGGATCCGCAGACCGGCACGCTGCGCGTCGACCTCGCCTTCCCCAACCCCCAGAGGACGCTCCGCCCCGGCCTCTACGGCAAGGTGAAGGCCGAGTCGGAGGTGGTGAAGGGCGCCATCCTGGTTCCGCAGCGGGCCGTGCAGGAGCTGCAGGGGACCTACACCGTGGTCACGGTCACGCCCGACAACAAGGTGGAGACACGCAAGGTGAAGCCCGGCCAGAAGGTGGGCAGCAACTGGATCATCGAGGAGGGGTTGAAGAGCGGCGACCGGGTCGTGACCGAGGGCATCCAGCGGCTCCGGGACGGGATGACCGTCGTTCCGAAGCCCCCCGCCGCCGCGGCGCCGGCCGCCGGAGGCAAGTAGGCCATGGGCAGCTTCTTCATCCGTCGCCCGATCGTGGCGATGGTCATCTCCATCGTCACCCTCATCATGGGGGCGGTGGCGCTGACGCGTTTGCCGGTCGCGCAGTACCCGGACATCACCCCGCCGCTCATCCAGGTCTCCGCCACGTACACCGGCGCCTCCGCGCTCGACGTGGAGTCGTCGGTGGCGGCGCCGATCGAGCAGCAGGTGAACGGCGTCGACAACATGATCTACATGAAGTCGACGAACGCCAACGACGGCACCTACAACCTGCAGGTGTCGTTCGAGGTCGGCGCCAACCTCGACATGTCGAACGTGCTCGTCCAGAACCGCGTGTCGCAGGCCACGGCCTCGCTGCCGCAGGACGTGAAGAACTACGGCGTCACGGTCAAGAAGTCGCTCAACTTCCCCCTGATGCTGGTGACGCTCACCTCGCCCTCGGGCGCCTTCGACAACAACTTCCTGTCGAACTACGCCGCCATCAACATCAACGACCAGATCAAGCGCATCTCCGGCGTCGGCGACGTGGTGCTCTTCGGCGGGTCCGACTACGCCATGCGCATCTGGGTGCGCCCCGACCGGCTGAAGACGCTCGGCCTCACGGTGGCGGACCTGTCCAACGCCGTGAAGCAGCAGAACGTGCTTCTCCCGGCGGGGCAGATCGGCGGGCCCCCGGCCCCCAAGGGCACCGAGTTCACCTACGCGGTCCGCACCAAGGGGCGCCTCCTCGACGCCGACGAGTTCGGCCAGATCGTGGTCCGGTCGAACCCGGACGGATCCCAGGTGCGGCTCAAGGACGTGGCCCGGATCGACCTGGGCTCGGTCCTCTACAACTCGGTCGGCCGCCTGGACGGGAAGCCGGCCGCCGTCATCGCGGTCTACCAGGCGCCCGGGTCGAACGCGCTCGCCGTCGCCGACGCGGTGAAGAAGACCTCGGCCGAGCTCTCGGCGCGCTTCCCGCCCGGCGTGAAGCACGAGATCACGCTCGACACCACGCTCGCGATCTCGGCCGGCATCGAGGAGATCCTGAGCACCCTCCTCGAGGCGGTGCTGCTCGTCATCCTGGTGGTCTTCGTCTTCCTGCAGAACTGGCGGGCCACCCTCATCCCGCTCCTCACCGTGCCGGTGTCCCTCATCGGCACCTTCATCGTCTTCCCGCTGCTGGGCTTCTCGATCAACACCCTCTCGCTGCTGGGGCTGGTGCTCGCCATCGGCATCGTCGTCGACGACGCCATCGTGGTGGTCGAGGCGGTGATGCACCACATCGAGCACGGGATGTCGCCCAAGGAGGCCACCGCCCAGGCCATGAAGGAGGTCTCCGGGCCGGTCATCGCCATCGCGCTGGTGCTCTGCGCGGTCTTCGTGCCGGTGGCCTTCATCGCCGGGATCTCGGGCCAGCTCTACCAGCAGTTCGCCATCACCATCGCGGTCTCGGTGGTGTTCTCGGCCATCAACGCGCTGACCCTCTCCCCGGCGCTGGCCTCCCTGCTGCTCAAGCCCAAGGGGACGAAGC
Organism: Deltaproteobacteria bacterium; assembly: GCA_037129355.1. GTDB lineage: Bacteria > Myxococcota > Myxococcia > Myxococcales > Anaeromyxobacteraceae > CAIOAK01. The sequence goes on from JBAXVO010000312.1 coordinate 2,416, forward strand.
GCTCCTTCCTCCAGCCCTTCTACGACGGCTTCAACAAGGCCTTCGACAAGTTCACCGGTGGTTACCTGACCATCACCGGGCACCTGACGCGCAAGCTCTTCCGGAGCGCGATCCTGGTGGGGATCACCGCCGTCCTGGCGGTGGTGATCGCCGGGCGCATCCCGTCCGGGTTCGTCCCCGACGAGGACAACGGCTACTTCATGGCGGCCGTGCAGCTTCCCGACGCCTCGTCCCTCGAGCGCACCGACGCCGTCACCCGCAAGGCCGAGGCCATCCTCATGGCGGAGCCGACGGTGGCCTACGTCACCACCATCACCGGCTTCAGCATGCTCTCGGGAGCCTACGCGTCGAACACGGCCTTCTTCTTCGTCTCGATGAAGCCCTGGGAGGAGCGGAAGGCCAGGGAGGAGCGGGTCTTCGAGGTGATCCGGCGGCTCAACGGGAAGTTCTTCGTGGGCGTACCGGAGGCCACCGTGTTCGCCTTCGGCCCTCCCCCCATCCCTGGCCTGGGAACCGGCTCGGGCTTCTCCTTCATGCTCCAGGACCGCAGCGGCGGCACACCCGAGTACCTGGCGGAGAACCTCCAGAAGTTCCTGGCCGAGGCGAAGAAGCACCCGCAGATCGGGATGGCCAACAGCGTCTACCGCGCCGCCGTGCCCCAGATCTTCGCCGATGTCGACCGGGACAAGGTCTTCAAGGTGGGGGTGCCCCTCACCGACGTGCTCTCCACCATGGGCGCCTACCTGGGCGGCAACTACATCAACGACTTCAACCGCTTCGGGCGCGTCTACAAGGTCTTCCTGCAGGCCGAGCCGGAGTACCGAAGGTCGCCGAAGGACCTGGGGCAGTTCTACGTCCGGGGGCCGAACAAGGACATGATCCCCCTCGACACGCTGGTGGAGACGAAGCCCACGAGCGGCCCCGAGTTCACCAACCGCTTCAACCTCTACCGGACCGCCGAGGTCACCGGGGTCCCGGCCCCCGGCTTCAGCTCGGCCGAGGCCATGAAGGCGCTCGAGGAGGCAGCCGCGGCGGTCCTCCCCAAGGACATGGGCTACCAGTGGTCCAACGTCTCCTTCCAGGAGAAGAAGGCCGAGGGCACGGCCGCCATGGTCTTCGTCTTCGCCATGATCATGGTGTTCCTCATCCTGGCCGCCCAGTACGAGAGCTGGTCCCTGCCCGGCAGCGTGCTGCTCGGCACCCCCTTCGCCGCGCTGGGCGCCTTCCTGGGGCTGTGGCTGGCCCGCTTCACCAGCGACAGCTACGTGAACAACATCTTCGCCCAGATCGGGCTCATCATGCTGGTGGGGCTCGCCGCCAAGAACGCCATCCTCATCGTCGAGTTCG
>JBAXVO010000313.1:0-3760 GCA_037129355.1 Deltaproteobacteria bacterium
CGCGTCCGGGCTCATCGCCGGGGAGAGCCTCATGGGCGTGGTGGTGGCCCTGCTCATCGCCTTCAAGGTGATCCAGCGGTAGCCGGCGCGATGCCGATGGCCCGCTCAGCGCCGCCCGAGCCCCACCGCGCCGTCCATGGGGTAGTCGGCGGTCGGCTCGAGGAACGGGTCGACCGCCTGGCGCGACATGTCCGGGTCCCCGTGGATGATGGCGTAGAGTCGTCGGTTCTCGCGATCGAGCTTCTGCCGCTCGCAGGCGAGGTAGAGCGTGATGCGCATGTCGTCCGGGCTCACCGGCTTCCGGAGGAAGCGGTAGACCTCGGCCTCGTTGAGCGCCTGGATGGCCAGCTCGGCGGTGACGTGCCCGGTCATCACGATCCGCACCGTGTCCGGATGGCGGTTCCGCACGATCTGGAGGAACTCGAGACCGTTCATCCCCGGCATCCGGTGGTCGGCGAGCACGACGTCGATGGCCTGGCTCCCCAGGATCCGGAGCGCGGTGCCCGCGTCGCTGGCCGAGAGCAGCCGGTACTCCTTGCGCAGGGTGAGCTCGAGCCCCTGGAGGAGGTTCGCGTCGTCGTCGACGATGAGGATGGCGGGTCGGCTCATGGGAGGTCCGGGAGAGCGGGGAGCGGCGCAGTCAAAGGCATCCCCGTCCTGCCGTCGAGTCCCCCGTACGAGGGACCATCGGATCTGGGCCCAGGCGGGGGCTACCTGCACTCCGGCGAGCCCGAGAAGATCCGGACGTTCGACCAGGCGACGTCGACCGGATTCATGTAGCCGTACCCCGCCCCGAGGGCCAACCTGGACCCGCCGAGATCGTAGGCGCCGTGCGCCACGACGAGCGGCCGGCCGTCGAGAAGGCCCCGGAACCAGCCCGCCGACGGGGAGCCCTCGATCCGGATGGTGTGCCACTTTCCCGTCAGGGTGCCCGGAAGCGTCCCGATGTAGTCCCTCACGCTCTTGCGGGTGTCGTCCGGTTCGTACCACTCGAACCAGGTCGGCTTGCCCGGCTCCTCCCGCACGCCGAACCGGATGCCCTTCCAAAGGTCTCCGGTCTTCGCGCCTCCCATCGGCTCGGTGAACACGACCATGTCGGCGCCCCGCATCCAGCTGGTGACCGGCGGGAAGAAGAACTCGGCCTCGACCGCGAAGGGGTCGCCCAGCGTGGCGAGCGAGAGGGGGAGCATGAGCTGGCCCCAGTCGGAGGTGATCTTCCAGGCCTTCCTGCCCTCGACGTCGGCGAGCCCCTGCCCGCCCATCTCGCCGTTCCGCGTGAAGGCCCCCGCCGGCTCCTTGTCGAGCTCGATCCAGATCGCGCGCCCCCACTGGCAGGCCGGCGAGGTGGCGACCGCGCCGAACACGACGGGCGCGGTGTGACCGGCGGCGAGCCCGGCCCGCGTTCCTCCCGCGGCGAGCCCCGCCACGCCGGCGACCCCGACGAGCAGGAGCACGCCGGCGGCGAGCACCCACCTCGGCCAGCGGCGGCGGACCCGCACCGGTCCCGCCGCGGTCGTGGAGCCCGTGCGCGGGAGCGTCGACGTCAGGGTCTCGAGTTCCGCCTCCACCACCGATGCGTCGCGCGGCCGGTCCCGGGGCTCCGGCGCCAGCATCCGATCCATCAGGTCCTGAAGCTCCGGGACCTCCGGGGTCTCGAGCCGGGGAGCGAGCCGCTTCTCGGGCGCCGTCCCCGGCGGAAAGGGGGACTCGCCCGTCACCATCCGGTAGAGCAGCACCCCGAGCGCGTACACGTCCACGCGCTCGTCTTCCGGCTCTCCCAGGGCCTGCTCCGGCGCCATCCAGTCCGGAGTTCCCCCCGAGAGCTTCCTGCGCCCGAAGGCCTGGGCCATCCCGAGGTCGAGCAGCTTCACCTGGCCGTCCTCGCAGAGGAAGACGTTGGCCGGGGTGAGGTCCCGGTGGATGACACCGTGCCCGTGGGCGTAGGCCAGCGCCGAGGCCACCTTCATCTCGATCTTCAGGGCCTCCGGGAGCGGAAGCGGCCCCTCGTCCATCCTGGCCGCGAGGGTCCTCCCGGCCAGGAACTCCTGGACGAGCCAGGCTCCCTTGTCGCTCCGCCCCACGTCCAGGACGGTCACGATGCCGGGGTGGCTGAGGCGGGCCGCGACCTCGGCCTCGGCCACGAGCCGCTTCTCCGGAGCACCGCTCGATCGCCGCCGGATCACCTTCACCGCCACGCGCCGCCCGAGTTCCCGGTCCCGGGCTTCCCAGACGACGCCCGCGCCGCCGCGACCGATCTCCCGGATGAGGTCGTAGCGTCCCAGGGTGGTGCCGGCGGAGAGCCCCTCCACCCACGCCGACTGCTCGTCGCCCGATCCCCGGAACACCTCGTCGAGGAGCGAGGTGAGCGTCCCGGGCGCGGATCCAGGCGGTGTCGGGTGTCGCTTCACCCGGCCACTCTACGTCACGGGACGGACGTGGCGCGAACCCTTCCCCGCCGGACCGGCCGCCGCGCTAGTCTCGGCGAATGGACCCCCTCGTCCTCCACGCCACCGGGTTCGGCTGAGGCCCGGTGACGGGCCTCGGCTGAGGCACCGTCCTCGCGCCCGTGCTGGCGCGACTCGATGCACTCCCCGGCGTGGCCACGGCCCGGGTGGACTCGTCGGGGCGCTACTTCTGGCTCGCTCTCGCGGAGGGGGCCGACGCCGATGCCGTTGCGTCACTCGCGGTGAGCGTCCTGGGCGGGCGCACGCGCCGCCTCCCTCCGGCCCGGGCGGCTGTCCAGCTCGCGTCCCGGGTGAGCGGTGACCCGTGGCTGGGTGCCGGAGAAGTGATGACCCTCTCCTTCCTGGAGTCGCGTCTCCTCGCCGTGCGCCTCGCGGGCGATGCCGCAGCGAGGAGCGGCCTGACCCCGGAGCGGCGCGAGGATCTCGCCGAGTCGATCCGGATGGAGCTGTTCGCCGCCATGGAGCGGGTCCACGGCGAGGGAGGCCGGAAGACCGGCGGGTGGATCTACGAGGAGTGGCCATCCATCGCGATTGCGGCACTCGACGGGTGTGCGGGACCGATCCCGGCCGACGTCCGGCGGCTGCTCGCGGAACTCCTGCCGACGCTCCTGGGTCGCTGAGGAGGCCGCCGGGGCTCGGGGTTCAGCTCACCATCCTGGGCAACGGAGGCGGCCGCCGCTCCACGAGGCGCCGTCCCGTGGACCGCGAGGACAGGGAGAGGAGCTCCTCGTGGCGGCGGTCCTGCTTCGCCAGCGACGTGAAGAGGATCTGGACGTCGATCTCGGCGGTCTGGGCCAGCACCTCGGCGTGCAGCGACTCGCAGCGGTACTCCGCCTCGATGACGCGCCAGAGGACGTCCCTCGCGGCCTCGCCGCTGCCGTCCCGGTTCAGCTCGGCCGCCATGGAGACCAGGTCGGCGGCCATGGCGTCGAGCTGGACGGCGATCCGCGCGGAGACCTCCCGCGTCCAGACGCCGTCCTGGTAGTGCCGGGCCAGGAGTCCGATGCGGTTGGCATGTTGCTGCTCCTCTCCTGCCAGGTCGCGGAAGAGCTCGCTCATCTCCGGCTCGGCGGCGTAGCGCTCGGCGAGACCCTGGTAGACGTCTCGCAGGAGGTTCTCGATCCCGATCGCTGCCTCGAAGCATTCCTTGGTCTGCATGCGGGCGGTTGATTACGCTCGCGCGGTCCGCCGCACCACCGGATCCGACGGGATACCCCAACGAGGCTCCGATCCCTGAGAGCCTCTCAGGGATCGACGTCAACCACCGACCTTGTGCGGCGTCCCCTCGCGCCATC
>JBAXVO010000314.1:0-3746 GCA_037129355.1 Deltaproteobacteria bacterium
AGCGGGCCGGACGCCGGGGGAGGAGCGCTCCGCAGCGCCGCAACGAACCGGCGGGCCCGGGCCACTCCCTCGGAGAACGGAGGGTGCGCCTCGAGGGGGCGCGCCTCGGCCAACGGGATGGCGCGGACCGTCGACGGGTCCTCGGTGTCCCAGGAGAGCTCGAGCCCGGCGCGATCGAGGGTGGCGAAGAACGGCTCCCACCCGGTGCGCCCGGCGGTCTCCCCGTGCACCACGAGGATCGGGGCTCCGTCCCGGATGGCCGGGGACAGGTGATTCGTTCCCGCGAAGTTCAGCACCTCGGCCCGGTCGTGCGAGGCGATCTTCATCGCCCGGCTACTTCCCGAAGGCGTTGGCGAAGCCGATGAGGGCCTCGAGGCAGTTCGACGTGGTGAGGATCCCCACCAGGTCGTCCTTCTCGTCGACCACCAGGACGCCGTTCAGCTTCCGGTCCTCCATGAGCTTCGCCACGTCGGCGATCTGGTCGTCCGGGCGGACCTTGTGCGGCTTGGGATTCATCGCCGCGGTGACCGGCGTCCGCGCCAGGAGGTAGTGGACCTCCCAGGTGTCGAGACTGGTCGCCTTGCTGGGCGTGAAGTCCTTGAGCATCTTCTCGGTGACCACGCCGACGATCTTGCCGCCGTGCATCACCGGAAGGCGCCGGATGTTCTTCTCCTTGAGCCGGTGGATGGCCTCCACGATGCTCGCGGAATCGTCGATGGTCAGCGGGCTCGGGGTCATCCAGCGCCGGACCTTGGTCATGCTCGGATCGTTGGTCATGGTTCGATCAGGCTCCCAGGAACGCCTTCTTGACGTGCTCGTTGCCGAGCAATTCCTCTCCCGTTCCGGAGAGTACCACCCTTCCGGTCTCGAGCACGTAGGCCCGATGGGAGATGCGCAGGGACTGGAACACGTTCTGCTCGACGAGCAGGATGGTGGTCCCCTGCTTGTTGATCTCCTTGATGATCTCGAAGATGTTCCTCACGAAGAGCGGGGAGAGCCCCAGCGAGGGCTCGTCGAGGAGCATCAGCCGCGGGTTCGTCATGAGCCCCCGCCCGATGGCCAGCATCTGCTGCTCGCCCCCCGAAAGGGTTCCGCCCAGCTGCTTCTGGCGCTCGGCCAGGCGCGGGAAGAGGGTGAAGGCCCGCTCGATGTTCCGCTGCCGGTCCGGCCGGGTCGCCTTGATGAACGAGCCCATGCGGAGGTTCTCGAGGACCGTCATCTCCGGGAAGATGCGGCGACCCTCGGGCACCTGGACCACGCCCAGCTCGACCACCTGGTGCGACTCGAGCTTGCAGAGGTCCTTGCCCTCGAACTGGATGGAGCCACGGGTGGCGCGCACCAGGCGGGAGACGTTCTTCAGGGTGGTGGACTTCCCCGCCCCGTTGGCCCCCAGGACCGTGACGATCTCCCCCTGCTTCACCTCGAGGGAGAGGTCCCAGAGCACCTGGAGGTCGCCATAGCTGAAGTCGAGGTTCTCGATTCGGAGCACGGAGGGTCCTCGTTCAGACGTGGGCTTCGCCCAGGTAGGCGGTGACCACCTCGGGATTGGAGACGACCTCCTGAGGGGCACCCTCGGCCAGCTTCTCGCCGGAGTTGAGCACCACGATGCGGTCGGAGATCCGCATGATGGCCTTCATGTCGTGCTCGATGACCATCTGGGTCAGGCCGCGCTTCTTGATGTCGAGGATGAGCTGGATGATGTCCTCGCTCTCGGCGGGGTTGAGGCCGCCCATGACCTCGTCGAGGAGCAGCAGGTCGGGCTTGGTGGCCAGCACGCGGGCCACCTCCAGCTTCTTCCGCTCGCCGATGGGCAGCCCGCCGGCCAGGAAGTCGGCCTTGTGGGCCATCTTCACCACGTGGAGCTGCTCGCGGGCGATCTCGCGGGCCTCCTTCACCGACCCGGTGCGGACGAGCGCCCCCACCACGACGTTGTCGAGCACGGTGAGCTTGGCGAGCGGCCGGACCTTCTGCCAGGTGCGGACCATCCCGAGCTTGCAGACCTGGTCGGGCGTCATGCCGTTCAGCCGCCCGCCCTTGAAGAGAATGTCCCCCTTGGTGGGCGGGTAGTAGCCGGTGATGCAGTTGAAGAGGGTGGTCTTGCCGGCGCCGTTCGGGCCGATGAGCCCGAGGATCATCCCCTCGTCCATGGAGAAGGAGACGTCGGAGTTGGCCGCCAGGCCGCCGAAGTGCTTGCTGACGTTCTTGATCTCGAGGATCGGCTCGGCCGGAATGGTGGTCATGCCGCACCTCCGGCCGCCGCCCGCGCGCGGCGCTTGCGGATCTGGTTCTTGATCCCGCCCAGCACGCCGTCGGGCATGTAGAGGATGGTGAGGGCCACGAGCACGCCGTAGATGAGCATGTGGGCGTGCGAGAGGTTGTCGCGGAGGAACTGGCCGATGGTCGAGGCCGGGTTCACGATGCCGATCCCGACGAGCACGTCGGTGAGCGCGTTGGAGCGCAGCGCCTCGGAGAGGGCCACGAGGAGCGCCGCCCCGATCACCGGGCCGAGGATGGTCCCGATGCCCCCGATGATGGCGGTGAGGACGATCTGCACCGAGATGTCGAGCCCCAGCGCCGTCTGGGGATCGATGAAGCCGACGTAGAGCCCGTAGAGCGCCCCGGCGAACGCGGTGAAGAGGGCCGAGATCATGAGCGCCACGTTCTTGTAGAAGGTGAGGGGGATGCCGAGCGAGTTGGCGGCGTCCTGGTCCTCGCGGATGGCCTGCAGGTAGTAGCCGAGCTTCGAGCCCTGGAACCAGATGGTCACGAGCACCGTGATCACGGCCAGCGCGAGCCCCATGTAATAGAAGGGGACCTTGGTGCTGAAGTCGGTGATCTGGACGCCGGCGATCACGAGGGGCGGGATCCCGGAGAGCAGGATGCCCTCGGCGCCGTTGGTGAGCTGCTTCCAGTTGAGGGCCGCCAGCCGGAAGATCTCGGCCACCGCGATGGACGCCAGCACGAAGTAGGGGCCGCGCAGGCGGAAGGTGATGCTGCCCACGATGGCGGCGACCAGCACCGCGAGCAGGAGCGCCGGGAAGAGCCCCCACCAGGGCGCGACACCCTTCGACTGCAGGAGGACGATCACCGTGTAGGCGCCGATGCCGAAGTAGGCGGCGTGACCCACGGAGTACTGCCCGCCGTACCCGCCGATGAGGTTCCAGGCCTCGCCCTGGATGACGGCGAGGAAGAACAGCACCATCATCTGGAGCGCGTACGGGCTCTCGACGAACTTCGGGACGACGGCCAGCGCCACCACCGCGGCGATGCCGATGACGATGGGCAGGACGGCCAGGCCGCGGTTTCGGGAGGTCGGGGGCATGGCGTCTAGACCCGGGACTTGCCGAACAGGCCGGCCGGCTTGAAGAGGAGGATGAGCAGGAAGAGGACGTAGACCACGAGGTCCTTCAGGCCCGAGCTGATGTAGGCGCCGGCCAGCGACTCGGTGGCCCCGATGAGGATCCCGCCCACGGTGGCCCCCATCACGCTGCCCATGCCGCCCAGCACCACGATCACGAAGGCCTTCAGGGTGAAGGGCTGCCCCACCTGCGGGAAGATGTAGTAGGTCGGCGAGATGAGGGAGCCGGCGATGGCGGCCAGCCCGGCGCCGATGCCGGTGGCGAGAACGCTCATGCGCTTCACGTTCACGCCCATGAGCTGGGCCGCGTCCCGGTCCTGGGCGGTGGCCCGGATGGCCTGGCCGGTGTCGGTCTTGAGCAGGAACCAGTAGAGGGCCGCCGTCACCG
>JBAXVO010000315.1:0-3741 GCA_037129355.1 Deltaproteobacteria bacterium
GGGGAGCCGGTCCGCGCCGAGGCCGTTCACCCGCGTGCCCGGCAGGGCCGCGAGGAGCCCCGCCTCGAGCCGGTCTCGGAGCCGCGCGATCCGGACGCCGTCGGCTGGCAGCGACGACACCGCGGCCTCGAGCGCCGCACCCATGCCGGCGATGCCGGGCAGGTTCTCGGTTCCCGCGCGCCGCCCCCGCTCCTGGTGACCGCCGGCCACCGGCTCGAGCCGGACCCCGGGTGCGATCCAGAGCGCGCCCGCGCCGCGCGGGCCGCCGAACTTCTGGGCGGTGAAGGCGGCGAGGTCGGCCCGCAGGGAGGGGAGGTCGACGGGGATCTTCCCGGCCGCCTGGACCGCGTCGCAGAGGAGGAGGGCGCCGGCGGCGTGCGCCAGGTCGGCCGCGGCCGCCACCGGCTGGAGGACGCCGGTCTCGTTGTTGGCGAGCATGCAGCAGACGAGCGCCGTCCCCGGCCCGACCGCCCGCTCCAGCGCGCCGAGGTCGACGACGCCGCGCCGGTCGACGGGGACCACCGCGAGCGGCGTCCCGTGGCGGGCGAGTTCCCGGGCCAGGTCGAGGACGCAGGGGTGCTCGACGGCGGTGACGACGAGCCCGCGGCGCCCCTCCGGCGCCGCACCCAGCGCGCCGCGGATGGCGAGCGTCGCCGACTCGGTGGCGCCCGAGGTGAAGACGAGGTCGCGAGGGTGGACGCCGAACGCCGCCGCCACCCTGGCCCGCGCGTCGTCGAGCAGCGCCCGGGCGGCGCGCCCCTCCGCGTGGACCGAGGACGGGTTCCCGGAGACCTCGAGCGCCGCCAGCACCGCCGTCCGCGCCTCGGGGCGGACCGGCGTGATGGCGTTGTGGTCGAGGTAGGTCACACCAGCCGGCGGGGGCGCGAGCCCTCGGCGTCGAACTCGCGCAGGAACGAGCGGAACACCCGGCGGAGCAGCCGCCGCCGCGCCGTCGGCGTCATCCCCTTCATGGGGAGGCGGGCCCCGGCCATGGAGCCGTGGCCGCCGGCGGTCCCGCCCTCCTCCTCGATGACCTCGCGGATCATCTTGCCGGCGTTCATCCGCCGGTCGCGCGTGCGCACCGAGAAGTAGAGGCCGCCGCGGTACTCCCCGACGGCGAGCGACCACTTCGTGTCGCCCATGGAGAGGAACCGGTCGGCCACCTCGGCGACCAGGTCCGGATAGTAGACCTTGCCGAGGTCGCAGAGCACCGAGTCGCCGTGGATGCGGGCCTTCTCCACCGCCGTGTGGAAGAGGCGGAAGTAGTCCTCCGGGAGCCGGGGCCGCTCGATCTGCGAGAGGGCCTGGGTGTCGGCCATGGGGAAGAGCCAGAGGTAGGCCTCGACGTCCTGGGGCGTGGTCTCCCGCTCCAGGTCCCGCGTGTCCGACTTGATCCCGTAGAAGAGGGCGGTGGCGATGCCGGCGGGGATGGCGAGGCCGCTGGCGCGCAGGTAGTCGGTGACCACGGTGGAGGTGGCGCCGGTGTCGCGGCCGACGTCGGAGACCACCGCGAGCTTCGTCTCCGGCCGCTCCGGGTGGTGGTCGATCACCACGTCGGGGAAGTGGGCGGCCGGCAGCGAGTGGTTCCCCTGCTCGGGCTGGGTATCGACCATGGCGATGAGGTCGTACTCCCCGACGACCACCCGGGAGAGCGGGACCACCGGCAGGCGCAGCACCTTCACGAGGGCCCGGTTCTCGGCCCGGCCCACGATCCCGCCGTAGGCCACCACCGCCTCGACCCCGGCCAACTGCTCGAGCAGCCAGGCGAGCGCCACGCCCGAGGCGATCGAGTCGGGGTCGGGGTTGTCGTGGGTGAGGATGAGGGCGCGCCGGTGGCCGCGCGCGAAGGCGACGAGCTTGTCGAGCCGGTCCCGGACCTCGCTGCGCGAGCCGCCGCCCAGGCGGACCCGCGTCCGCGAACGGGCCTTCGCGCCGGGGGCGCGCCGGCGGTGATTGGCTTCCACGCGGGTCATCGGCGGAGGGACCGCAGCACGTCGAGGTTCTCGCGGAACCGCATCTCGGTCTCGAGGAAGCCGGGGAGGGACTCGAAGCGGGGGTCGTTCACCAGCCGCCGGAAGGGCTCCCGGCCCAGCGTCCCGTCGCCGATGTGCTCGTGCCGGTCGACCCGGCAGCCGAGCGGCTTCTTGCAGTCGTTCAGGTGGAAGGCGCGGAGGTGCTCGAGGCCGATCACCTCGTCGAACTCCCGGAACGTCCGGTCGTAGCCTTCCGGCGTGGAGAGGTCGTAGCCGGCCGCGAAGGCGTGGCAGGTGTCGAAGCAGACCCCCACCCGGCGCCGGGCCGCGCCCGGGATGGCCGCGCGGATGGCGGCCACCTGCTCGAAGCGCCACCCCAGCGACTTGCCCTGGCCGGCGGTGATCTCGACGAGGAGGCGCGCCCTGCCCTTCACGGCGTCGACGGCCCGCTCCATCCCCTCGGCGACCAGCTTCACGCCTTCCTCGACGTCGGCGTTGCTGCCGGGGTGGAAGACCAGGAAGGAGATGCCGAGTTGCTCGCAGCGCCCGAGCTCGTCGGCCAGCGCTCCCCAGGACTTCTCCCGGAGCTCGGGGTCCGCGGCGGCGTGGTTGGCGAGGTAGATCGAGTGGGCCGCCGACGGCATGCCGGTGCGCCTGGCCTCGGAGCGGAAGCGCTCGACCTCCTCGTCCTCGATGGGTTTGGAGGCCCATCCGCGGGGATTGCGGACGAAGATCTGGATGGCCTGGGCGGTGTCCTGCTCGGCCCGCTCGAACGCGCGGGAGACTCCACCAGCGATGCCCTCGTGGGCGCCCAGGATCATGGCGGGCACCTCATACACCAACGCCCGGGCCGCCGCCACGGACGCCGGGGGCGCACCCGGGGGGGCGCTCCCGGTGGAGGCTGCCGGGCGAAGTTACCGGGCGGAGCGGCGCGACCGGCTGGGCGGCGCCTCGGCGAAGTGCTTCTCGGCGTGGCCGAGGGCGTTGTCCATCGCCTCGAGCATGAGGTCGCGAAGCACGCCCTCCGGCATCTTGAAGGAGTCGTAGTAGCGCTGCCGGTCGATGGAGTGGATCAGGCAGGGCAGGAAACCGCCCCGGATCAGGTAGAGATTCGCGAGCAGTCTCGCAACCTTCCCGGATCCGTCGGTGTACGGGTAGACCTGCATGAAGCCGTGCTGGATGCGAGCCGCCTGGACCACCGGGTGCGACTTCCGGAACTCGGAGGAGTCGGTGGCGTCGACCACCTTGGCGAGCATGGGGGCGATGCGCGGGGGCTGGGCGATCTCGTGGAAGTAGGCGCGGTGAAGGGGCATGTCCTTCCGAAACTCGGAAGGGCCCTTGCTCTGGATGCCCCTGTGGAGCGTCTCGTGGATCTTCTTCACGAGGGTCAGGTTCACCCGGGCCTTCTTCGACCCGGCCTCGGAGCGGATGAGGTCGATGGCGGCCTTGTGGTTCCGGACCTCCTGGAGGACGCCGATCACGACGGCGTCGGCCACCGGCTGGGGAGCGGACAGGCCGGCCACGAGCTCCTGGACGGTGTAGATGACCCCCTCCAGGGCGTTCTCGTGGTACATCCAGGAGAGTTCGTATTTCTGGAGGAAATCCGTAGCAAGATCGGGATCTTCCCGCATCCGCTCGTTCAGGTCCTGGGTGCGATCGTCGAGGTCGAGGTAACGGGTCCGCATCTCGGGTTCACTCCGCTCAAGTATTGATAAACACGAAAACTTTTGAGCCTCTGGGGCCCTGTGGATCTAACCGGCGAATCGGC
>JBAXVO010000316.1:0-3707 GCA_037129355.1 Deltaproteobacteria bacterium
GGACCGGGGTGAGCGCCGCGGCCACGTGGTCGAGTCCGAGGGGATAGACCGGGTACGGGTGGCGCACCCGGTTGATCGATACGAGCAGGACTCTCACGGGGTCGTCGGGGCGCCGCTCGGGCCCTCGGCGAGGTGGCTCTCGATCAGCGACACGATGTCCCCGACGGTTCGGACCTTGCGCAGCCCCTCCTCGGCCACGCGCCTGCCGGTCAGCCGCTGCAGCTCCACGACCAGGTCGATGGCGTCGAGGCTGGTGAGCTTCAGGTCCTCGAACTTCGTCTCCGGCGTGATGGCGGCCGGGTCGAGGTCGAACAGCTCCACCATCGTCTTGGTCACCTTCTCCAGGATCATCTCGCGCGTCATGTCGGGCTCGGGGGCTGTCGGTTGCGGGAGACGAACTCGGCGAGGCTCCGGACGCTCCCGAAGACCTCGCGGTTCGCGGCGTTGCTCGCCTCGAATTTCACGCCGAAGCGTTTCCGGAGCGCCATGGCGAGCTCCAGGGCGTCGATCGAGTCGAGGCCGAGCCCCTCCCCGAACAGCGGCGCACCGGACTCGATGCCCTCGGGCGTGACGCCCTCGAGCTTCAGGCTCTCGATGATGAGCCCCTTGATCTCGCGCTCCAGCTCTTCCATTCCGTCCTCTAGCTCCTGGTGGGCTCGCACCCGAGCGCCTTCAGATAGTCCCCGCGAAGCCGGAGGGCGAGGTCCGACGGCTCGGGGCCGGGCAGGCAGGGTCGGGTCAAGAGCTCGATGGTCATCCGGGCCGTCTCCGGGGGTACGTCGTACCACGCGTCGCCCCGCTTGAGCGTGGGAGGCTCGCAGCGGACGAGGAGGGGAACCACCGGGACGCCGGCGCGCGCGGCGATCTGGAAGGCCCCGGCGTGGAAGTCCCCCAGCCCCCGCACCGGCGAGCGGGTGCCCTCCGGGAAGATGAGCACCGGCACCCCGGCCTGGAGCCGGGCCAGGCACCGGGCCGCGGCCTCGGCACCGGAGAAGGGGGAGCCCTCGTCGGCCTCGACGAAGCCGCAGAGGCGCAGGAGCCGCCCCAGCACCGGGGTCCGGTACATGGCGGTCTTCGCCACCATGGTGAGGTCGGGCATGGCCGCGGTGATGGCGGTGGCGTCGAGGAGCGTGGGGTGGTTGGCCACGAACACGCAGGCGCCCTCGGGCAGCTCCACGTTCACCTTGCGTGGATCGTAGTCGATGGTCCGGGTGATCCGGAGCAGGTCGTGGAAGAGGATCCAGGAGCGCCGGACGATGCGGCGGCAGCGGTGCGCCCCCTCGTCCGGCGTGGGCGAGGCCGCGGCGACGAGCGGGAGCACGATCCACCCGAGCACGGCGCCCCCGAGGAAGAAGCTCGCGAAGGCGGAGCCCGTCGTGAAGACCCGCACCACCTGGCGGAGGAAGTGGCGCATCAGGAGAGCACCACGACGGCGGTGGCGAGGCGCGCCCCGCGCGAGAGGCTGACCCGGGCCTCCCGGGCGCCGGCCGAGGCGAGCGCGCCGGCGGCGGCCGGCCCGAGGAGGAGGGTGGGCTCCCCCCGCTCCGGCTGGACGACCTCGATCTCACGGAGGGGGATGCCGTCGAGGATGCCGCGACCGACCGCCTTCAGGAAGCCCTCCTTGGCGGCGAAGCGGGCGGCGAAGTGGCGCTCCGGGAAGGGGCGGGCCTGGCAGAAGGCGCGCTCGCCCTCGCTGAAGACGAGCCGGGCGAAATCCGGCGTGCGCGCCAGGCTCGCCGCGATCCGGGATACCTCCACGATGTCGACCCCCAGCCCCCGCATGCTGCCCTGCAAGGTACCCCCCGGACGGGGCGTTGGCAATCGGCACGGACCGGGAACCCGTTGATAATCGTCAGGGAATCCGGGACCGTCCCGGTCCGTCCCCGGCGTTGCCCCTCGGGGTTGTCGTATAACGGACACGGCCATGGCCGTCCCGCCCTCCCCTGCCCTCCCGGTGACCGCACACTGCGCCGGGAACGCACTGGGAGTGACGACACTCTCGGTGATCGGGGCGCTCGAGGCGGGGCGCACCGGGCTCTCCCGGTCGCTGGCCGATCCGGCCCACGAGATGGTCCTCGGCGAGTTCCCCTGCCCGCCCGAGCCGCCCCCGGCCGCGCTCCGGACCTTCGACACCCGGCTCGTCCGCATCTCGCTCATGGTCCTCGAGGAGATCGTCCCGCAGGTCGAGCGGGCGGTCGCCCGCCTCGGCGCCGACCGCGTGGCCGTCGTCCTGGGGACGAGCACGGGCGGGATCCGGGAGTCGGAGGAGGCCTACGCCGCCTGGAGCACCCGGGGGAGCCTGCCCGATGGCTTCAGCCTGATGAACCGCCACTCCTTCAACGGGCTCCTCGGCGCGGTCCGGGCCCGGACCGGGATCCGCGGTCCCGGGTACGTGGTGGCCACGGCCTGCTCCTCCAGCGCGGAGGCGATCGCCACGGCGCGGCGCATGATCCTCTCCGGCGTCGCCGACGCGGTGCTGTGCGGCGGCGCCGACACCCTCTGCACCACGACGCTCCGGGGCTTCCGGAGCCTGGAGGCGCTCTCCCCGGGGGGATGCCGCCCCTTCTCGGCGGGACGGGACGGCCTGACCCTCGGCGAGGGAGCGGCCTTCCTCCTCCTCGAGCGGGAGGGCGACGGGCCGGCGTGGCTGCTCGGGGCCGGGGAGAGCTCCGACGCCCACCACATGAGCCACCCCCACCCCGAGGGGCTCGGTGCGCGGCTCGCCATGAAGGACGCGCTCGCCCAGGCCGGGCTCGACCCGTCCGCCGTCGACCACGTGAACGCCCACGGCACGGGGACGCCGGCCAACGACGTCGTCGAGGCGGCCGCCATCGGCGAGGTGGTCGGGAACCGGGTCCCCGTCGCCTCGACGAAGGGCTACACGGGCCACCTGCTCGGCGCCGCCGGCGCCACCGAGGCGGTCCTCGCCATCGCCTCGATCACGCGCGGCTTCATCCCCCGGAGCCTGGGCGCGTCCCCCCTCGACCCGGCCATCGCGGCGGCCATCGCCACCGAGAGCCTGCGTCGGCCGGTCCGGACCGTCCTCTCCAACTCCTTCGCCTTCGGGGGCGCGAACGTGAGCCTCCTTCTCGGAGCGGGCCGGTGAGGTCGCTCCACGTCGCGGGGATCGGCACGTGGACGCGCGGCCCGGCCGCCGAATCGCCTCCGGCGGTGCTGCTCGCGCCCGCCGTCCGCCGCCGCGCCGGCCTGCTCTGCCGGGCGGTCGCCGAGGTGGTCGGGCAGGCCGCGGCCGAGGGGGGCGCCGATCTAGCGCGGACGCCGATGGTCTACGGCTCGGTCTACGGCGAGACGAGCGCCGCCGTGGAGATGATGGGCGCCTTCGCCCGGGACGACGGACTCCCCTCCCCGACCACCTTCCACAACAGCGTCCACAATGCGCCGGCCGGCTACCTCTCGATCGCCACCGGCTGCAGGATCTTCTCCCCTTCCATCGCGGCCGGCCCGGAGACCGCGGCCATGGCGCTCCTCGACGCCTTCATGCTGCTCGTCCAGCGCGGTGGCGACGCGGTCGTGGCCCTCGCCGACGAGCCCGTCCCGGCGCCGCTCGGCCTTCCGGGCGCGTTCCCGGTGGCGGCCGTGGCCTTCCTCCTGCGGACCGATCCGGGGAGTCCGTCCCGGGCGCGCATCGGCGCCCCGCGGCGCGGTGCGGGGGCCGTCCCGCCCATCCCGGCCGAGCTCGCCCCACA
>JBAXVO010000317.1:0-3688 GCA_037129355.1 Deltaproteobacteria bacterium
ATCCTGCTCGAGCCGGTGGCGAAGGTGCCGTTCTCGCGCCTGAACGCCGTCTCGGCGGTGGGCTTCATGGCCCTCATCCTCCTCCCTTTCCGGGTGGGGGAGTTCGCGCGCCCCTACCTCATCGCCGAGCGTCCGCGACTCCGGGTCTCGGCCACGCTCTCCAGCGTGGTGGTGGAGCGGGTGGCCGACGGCCTCTTCATGGCGGCGCTGCTCGTCCTCACGCTCCTCGCCGTCCCCGAGGGGACGCCGGGGCTCCACTTCCTGCGGGTGGGGGGCGTGGCCGTCTTCGGGGCCTTCGCCGGGCTCCTCGTCTTCCTCGTCATCGCCTACCGGAACCGGGCGCTCGCGGTGCGCATCACCCACCGGATGCTCGACCCGCTCTCCCCGCGCCTCGCCGAGCGGGCCTCGGGGATGATGGACGCCTTCATCCACGGGCTGCGGCTCGTGCCCTCCCGCTCCAAGGTGGCCTGGTTCTTCGTGCTCACGGCCGCCTACTGGTGCCTGAACGGCTGGGGCATGGCGCTGCTCGCCCGGGCCTTCGGGATGGAACTCCGGCCGCTCGAGGCCTTCACCGTCCTGGGCGTGCTGGTGGTGGGGGTCATGATCCCGGCGGGCCCGGGGATGGTGGGCACCTTCCAGGCGGCGGTCGTCCTGGGGCTCTCCCTCTTCGTGCCCAAATCGGTCCTCGACACCCAGGGTACGGCCTACGCCAACGTGCTCTGGGCGGCGCAGACGGCCTTCACCACCGCCCTCGGCATGTTCTTCCTCTTCTCCCGCCACATCCGGATCGCCCAGATCTTCACGGCACCCGCCGAGGTCGAGGAGGGTCTCGAGGAGGAGGAGAAGGAGTACGTCGCCGAGGGGGACGGGGCGACACCACCGGGCGGCCCAACTCGTTGACAGGACAGGGGGAGAGCACCTATAAGCGCCCCTCCGCGAGGACAAGGGTGAGGTAGCTCAGTCGGCTAGAGCGAGGGTCTCATAATCCCTAGGTCGGGAGTTCGATTCTCCCCCTCACCACCACGCCTCGGCGGTATTCCATTCCCAGGTGCATCGAATGCGAAACCTGCTGAAGATCCTCGGTGCGTCCGTCGCCCTTGCCGCGGCGACGCCGGCCGCCGCGCAGTACGTCTTCACGCCGCCCGCGCAGCTGAGGAGGCAGCAGGAGGCGGAAGCCCTGGCCCGGCAGCAGCCCATCCTCACGCATCCGCTCTGGAACAACGTGGTGCGCGTCAACGTGGGCGTCGGGTTCTTCTACTCGGACTACTACAACTGCGGGTACTGGTACGGCTTCTACCCCACCTTCAGCTGCGGCTCGGGCTCCTTCGTCAGCTACATCCCCTTCGCGGTCGGCCCCCAGATCGACCTCAACCTGCAGGGGATGAACAACATCAGCGTGGGCTTCAACGTCTTCCTCGGAACCGCGACGGCGACCGTCTATTCGGGCGTCAACGCCGTGAGCGTTTCAAGCAGCGCCACCATCTGGGAGCCGACCGTCGACTACGTCGCCAAGTTCGGTCCCGCGTCGCAGGACACGGTCGGCCGCTTCCGCGTGGGAGGGGGCATGTACATCGGACCGAACGCGCAGCTGGGCGGGGCCTTCCGCATCGGCGGCGGCGCGTCCTTCCTGAACTCCGGCCGTCTCGGCATCGGTCTCGACCTGGTCGTGGAAGCCGGTGCCTACAGCGGCTACTGGATCGGCGCCCTGCAGCTCGCGGTCTCGCCCGAGTTTCACTTCTAGGCCGGTCAGTAGGTCTCCTCGCCGGGGAAGCGCCTGAGCTGGGCGAACGGTCCGATGGTGTCCCCGGCCCCGCACGGCTGCGCCGGGCTCGGCGGGGCGACGGCGATGCTCCCGTCGAGGCCGGCCATGGGCTTGTAGAGCGCCACGCAGGCCAGTTCTCCGTCTCCGTCCAGGTCCGAGAGCGCCCAGATGGTGACCTGCGTTCCGAACGGGCTGCCCGACCCCTGGTTCACGGCGGAGTTGTAGCAGCCGTAGGTCGAGCCCTCGACGGTCCAGTCCACCGCCCCGGCCATGGCTCGGTCGGTGGGCATCCACTCCTGCCGGGCAGTGCCCGGCCGCCCGCCGCAGGCCCGGGGGAGCTCGCCGGTTCCGAAGTACTCACCGGTCCGGGAGACGCCTCCCGAGATGGAGGACGGGATGAGCCGCTCGGACTGCCGCATCGACTCCTCGGCCTTGAAGAGCGCCTGGATGTTGACGGGCATCTCCGCGAACTTCGATCGCATCCGGTACCTGAGGAAGACGGGGATCGCGATCGCGGACAGGATGGCGATGAGCCCCATGACGATGACGAGTTCGATGAGGGTGAATCCCTTCGCGACCTTCATTCTCCACCACCTCCGTGCGACGTGTTTCCCCTCGGTGAACGTCGAAGGTAGAGGATGCGTGGGGGACCGCAAGATAGGGCGCGAACATAAGAATTCCCAAGTGAATACGGGATTCTCAGACTTGTCCGTGCCCCGCTCGGAGGGCTGGAAGACGACGCCGAAATGGGCGACAGAACTTACTCATAGTGAACGGCTCGATCGGGCCTCGCGCGGCGGGGTGGGGGATGCCCGCCATCCTCGTCGTCGTTCCCCGGAGAGACACGCGGCGCGCGCCCCTTTCCTTTTTCGTTTCGGTGCGATACCCACGATCTCCCGGTAGGGAGCATCGATCAGGAGGTCGCGCATGGCCGGCAAGCCCGCTGTCGAGACGAAGCCCGAGGTCCCCGCCAAGTCCCGCAAGCCCACCCCGGGCGCCCCGGCCACCGCGGCGAACCCCGTCTACTCCCGGGAGGAGTTGCAGCGGGTCCTCGGTGAGCGCGAGTCCTGGACGGCCGGCGAGCTGGCCGAGACGCTGTCCCGCGCTCCCCGCCGCCGCAAGAGCTTCCAGACCGACTCGGGCATCCCCATCCCCGACGTCCTCGACCCGGCCAGCCGTCCCCAGGAGGACCACCGCCGCGACATCGGCTACCCGGGGCGCTACCCGTTCACCCGCGGTCCGCAGGCCACCATGTACCGCGGCCGGCTCTGGACCATGCGCCAGTTCGCCGGATTCGGTTCCCCCGAGGACACCAACGCCCGATTCAAGTACCTGCTCGCGCACGGGATGACCGGCCTCTCCACGGCCTTCGACATGCCCGCGCTCATGGGCTACGACGCCGACCACCCCATGTCGCGGGGCGAGGTGGGCAAGGAAGGGGTCGCCATCTCGACCCTGAAGGACTTCGAGATCCTCTTCGACGGGATCCCGCTCGGCGACGTCACCACCTCCATGACCATCAACGCGAGCGCCGTGGTGGCGCTCGCCATGTACGTGGCGGTCGGGGAGAAGCAGGGGGTCCCCCGGGCCCGGCTCGGCGGCACCATCCAGGCCGACATGCTGAAGGAGTACATCGCGCAGAAGGAGTGGATCGTCCCGCCCCGACCCGCGGTGAAGATGGTGGTCGACATGATCGAGTTCTGCGCGAAGGAGATGCCGCGCTGGAACCCGGTCTCCATCTCCGGCTACCACATCCGCGAGGCCGGGGCGACGGCCGTGCAGGAGATGGCCTTCACGCTCGCCGACGGCTTCGAGTACGTCCAGGAGTGCGTGGACCGCGGGATGGACGTGGACTCGTTCGCCCAGCGCCTGTGGCGTTTTGGTTGTACCAATAGGATGTTTGAAGGATTAAATACTTTTCATAAA
>JBAXVO010000318.1:0-3671 GCA_037129355.1 Deltaproteobacteria bacterium
GCGCCTCCAATCCTGCGAACGGATTCCTCACACCGGACGCGGAACGGAGCACGCCATGACGACCCAGACCCCGCAGACCCTGAACTTCGGAAACCCCGGCAAGGGGCGTGGCTGGAAGGATGCCTTCGTCGTCAGCTTCCTCGCCATCGTCCTCGGCGCCTTCGTGGCCCAGATCTCCACCTCCCACCGGACGGCCCCCCCGAGCCAGCCGGTCGCAGCGGCGGCATCCGCGACCACCGCTCGCGGCTAGCACGGGGAAGGTCGGGCTCCGAGGCCGGAGCCCATGGAACCGGTCGTCGCGGCCCCTGAACCGCGCCGGCCGGTTTCAGCTTTTCGGGGTCGGCATGGCGTTCGCATTCATATCCGGGTATGAACGTCCATATGACTCTCGTCGGTCCCCCCGGCACCCGCCGGATCACCGCCAACCTCGACGCCGAGCTGCTCCGGAAGGCCTGCGCCGTCACCGGGGAGGGCATCACCGAGACGCTCGTCCGCGGGCTGGAGATGGTCCGCCGCTCGGCCGCGGCGTCGCGGGCGCGGTCGCTCCGGGGCAAGCTCCCCCTCGACCTCGACCTGGAAGCCTCGCGTGAGCGCGCTCGTCGTTGACACGTCCAGCTCGGTCGCCTACCTCGGCCGCGGCGACGGTGACCACCTCGACGAGGCGCTCGACGAGGGGCGCGTCCACCTCCCCCCGATCGTCGCCGCGGAGCTGATCTCGGGCCGCATGACGGCGGGCCAGCGAAGGACCCTCGAGCAGTTGCTCGCCGACCTGCCGCTCTGCGCGACCGGGCTCGATCACTGGGTGCGCGTGGGGCGCCTGCGCGCCGTGCTCGCGGCGCGCGGCCTCCAGGTCTCGACGCCCGACGCCCACGTGGCGCAGTGCGCGCTCGACCTGCGGGGAGCCCTGCTCACGGAGGACGCCGTCTTCGCCCGGATCGCCCGGATCGTCCCGTTGCGCCTCGCCTGACGAGGTGCGGCCCGGGCGCCTCAGGCGCCGACGAGCCGCAGCGGCGCCTGGGACTTCTGCTTCGGGAACTCGATGAGGTAGTCCCCGGAGAAGCAGGCGTCGCAGTAGCGGGACCGATCCTCGCCCATGGCCGCGTACATCCCCTCCATGGTGAGGTAGCCGAGCGTGTCGGCGGTGATGTAGCGGGCGATCTCGTCGATCCCGTGGGAGCTGGCGATGAGCTCCTGCCGGTTCGGCGTGTCGATGCCGTAGTAGCAGGGCCACGCCGTGGGGGGCGAGGAGATGCGCATGTGCACCTCGGTGGCGCCGGCGGCACGGAGCATCTTCACGATCTTGCGCGAGGTGGTCCCGCGCACCACCGAGTCGTCGACCACGACGAGCCGCTTTCCCTTCAGCATGTCCTTCACCGCGTTCAGCTTCAGCTTCACGCCGAAGTGGCGGATGGACTGGGCCGGCTCGATGAAGGTCCGCCCGACGTAGTGGGAGCGGACGAGCCCCATCGCGAAGGGGATCCCGCTCGCCTTGGAGTAGCCGATGGCGGCCGGCACGCCCGAGTCGGGCACCGGGATCACCATGTCGGCCTCGGCGGGCTGCTCGGCGGCGAGCCGCGCGCCGAAGGCGGCGCGGGTGGCGTAGACCGACTTGCCGAAGAGCACAGAGTCGGGCCGGGCGAAGTAGATGTGCTCGAAGACGCAGCGGCCGGTGCGCTCCGGGCCGGGGCCGGCGAAGAGCCGCTCGGAGTGGAAGCCGGACTCGTCGATCACCACCAGCTCGCCCGGCTCCACCTCGCGGATGTACTCGGCCTCGATGAGGTCGAGCGCGGTGGTCTCGCTGGCGAGCACGTAGCTGCCCTTCAGCCGCCCCAGCACGAGGGGGCGGAACCCCATGGGATCGCGGACGCCGACGAGCGCCTTCTCGGTGAGGAGGACGAGGCTGTAGGCGCCCTGCACCTTCGAGAGGGCCTGGCGGAGCGCCGCGAGCAGGTGCTCCCGCGAGCCCGGGCGGAACTCGGTGCGGGCCCGGGCCATCAGGTGGACCAGCACCTCGGTGTCGCTCGTGGTCTGGAAGATGGACCCGGCGGCCTCGAGGTCGTTGCGCAGCTGCTCGGCGTTGACGAGGTTCCCGTTGTGGGCCACGGCGAGCGCCCCGCCGGCGTACTGGATCGCGATGGGCTGGGCGTTTTTTAGATGACTCGCGCCTGCGGTGCTGTAGCGGACGTGGCCGATGGCGGCGCCGCCCTTCAAGGTCTCGAGCACCGGCGCGGTGAAGATGTCGGGGACGAGCCCCATGCCCCGGTGGACGTGGAGCGTCTTGCCGTCGGTGGCGACGATCCCGGCCGACTCCTGGCCGCGGTGCTGGAGCGCGTGCAGGCCGAGGTAGGTGAAGTTGGACGCGTCGAGGTCGCCCCCGAGCGCCCAGATCCCGAAGACCCCGCACTCGTCCTTCAGCTTGTCGTACACCGCGTCGTAACCCATGAGGCGCCGCAGTATAACGGTAAGGTGCTGAAAAAGCTCACGGCCTGGGCGACGGTCACGATCGGTCTAACCGTCCTGATTCTATCGATCTTTCCGGTGCATGGGACCCGCGTGCCGGGGACTCCCCGGGTGGTCGCCGCCGCCGGCGGGGCGGGGCCGCTCTCCGCGGGTGCGGCCGCCGTTCCCCTCTCCATGCCTCCCGGAGCGCCCATCGGGGGCTACCCGCGGCTCCGCTACGCGAGCCAGGGGGTGGAGGACGAGCCGATGGCCCGCGCGATGGTCTTCTCCGAGCCGGGATTCTCGGTCGCGGTGGTCTCGGTCGACGTCCTGCTCGTCCCGGCGGCGCTGCGGGAGAAGGTCGAGGCGCGGCTGCGCGACCTCCGGCTCGACGCGGTGCTCGTGGCGGCGACCCATACCCACTCCGGTCCGGGAGGCTTCTGGGACGACGCCCTCGGATCCCGGTTCGGCACCGGCCCCTACGACCCGGCGCTCGAGGAACTCCTGGCGGGGCGCATCGCCGACGCCGTCCGGAAGGCGGTGACCTCGAGCGGACCGGCCTCGGTCTCCGTGGCCCGATCGCGCCGGGTCGACCTGGTCCGGAACCGGGACGGCGGCGATCGCGGAGGGCGGCTCCTCGTCGTCCGGGTCGAGCGTCCGGGGGGCGAGGTGGTGGGGCAACTCGTCGTCTTCCCGGCCCACGCCACGACCCGGTCGAGCTCGAACCGGCTCCTCTCCGCGGACTGGCCGGGGGCGCTGGCCCGCGAACTCCCCGGGGTCACGGTCTTCCTGCAGGGGGCGGAAGGGGACCAGACCTGGACGCTCCCTGCGCCGCAGCCCGGCGCCCCGCAGGCAGCCTACGGCAGGCTGCTCGCCGCCGAGATCCGGGAGCTCCCCTTCCCTCCCGGTGACGAGGCCCCTCCCCTGGCCGCGGCCGCCGCGGAGGTCGGGCTCCCGGCGCCGTCGTTCGGGGCGGTCCCGGCCTTCCTCGACCGGCTGCTCTCCAACCTCCTCTGGAACTGGATGCCCGAGCGGACGCGGGTCGTGGCCCTGCGGATCGGCCCGGCGACGCTCGTGGCGGTGCCCGCCGAGCCGGGCGAGGCGGTGGCCGCCGGATGGCGCGGGGCGCTCGGCCCCGACGCGGAGGTGGTGTCGCTCGTGGGCGACTACGTCGGCTACGTCGAGACGGCGGAGGGGGTCCGCGCCCGCAGCGGGGAGGCGAAGCGCACCTA
>JBAXVO010000319.1:0-3667 GCA_037129355.1 Deltaproteobacteria bacterium
GTCTGGGCGAAGACGGGCTTGGTCCCCACCACCGCGAAGGCGAGCCACACGCCCAGCGCGGCCACGAGCGCCGAGATGGCCGTACCGAAGGCGGCGCCGGTGTAGGCCGCGAGCGCCGCCACCTTGCGGGCCTGCTCGAGCTTCACCTCCCGGTCGTGGGGGGTCATCTGGGCGGCGCCCTCGCTCCGGTCGAGCGCGTCCGACGCGGCCCGCTCGAAGTCGATCCGGGGGACGGCCACGATGGAGAAGAGCAGGGCGGCGGCGGTGGCGAGCAGGAGCGGGACCCAGTACTGGCGCTGCTCCGCGGCGCGGGGGAGCTGGGTCGTGGGGTGGAAGAGCGGGGACTGCGCGAAGAAGTCGGCGGACATTGGGCTCCCGTTGCAGACCGACGCCCAAACGCGCGGGGCGAGGCCTTATTTCAGCCAGCGGGTCGAGGTGGGGGGAGGTGCGTGGGCCTCGTCTATCCCGAAACGGGCGCGAGCGCCACGATTCCGGGGGGTTACCCCTACCGGCGGACCGAAAGCTCCAGCCGCCGGCCGAAGACCCGGCGGAAGAGGGGCCCCTCCCGCCCGGCGTCCCAGACCTCGAGGTCGATCGCCCCACGGGACCGGAGGGAGAGGTGGACCGCGCCCGCGGCCTGCCGGGCGCGGACGCTCCGGACCAGCTGGTGGTGGCTGCGATCGCAGGAGTCGGCCAGACGGAGCAGCGTCGCGAGCTTGCGGACCGTCCGGAAGTCGGCCGGGGCGAGCAGGGCCAGGTCGGGCCGGTCCCGGTCCGGGGGGCTGCGCCGGTGGTAGCGGGCCACCAGCGCCACCAGCTGCCGCTCCCGGTCGGAGAAGCCGGGGATGTCGCCGTTGGCCACCAGGTAGAAGGTGTGCTTGTGGTGCTTCGCGTAGCTGACGGCGCTTCCCACGTCGTGCAGGAGCGCCGCCGCCTCCAGCATCGGGCGCGCCGCCGCCGGCAGGGCGTGGAGCCCGGCCAGGTCGTCGAAGAGGGTGAGCGCCACCCGGGCGACCTGGTCGGCGTGGGCCTCGTCGAAGGCGAACCGGCGCCCGAGCGCCCGGGCCGCCTCGCTGGTGCTGGCGTCGGGAGCGTCGCGCCCCTGGCGCTCCAGCATGTCGACGAGCAGCCCCTGCCGGAGCCCCGTCTCCACCGAGGTGACGCTCTCCAGCCCGAGCCGGTCCATGAGCGCCTCGAGCACCACCGCTCCCGCCACCACGATCTCGCCTCGCCTGGCGTCGAAGATGCGGCGCCGCTCGTCGAGCCCCATCTCGGCGAGGATCTCGACGGCCCGCCGGATGCGCTTGCGGGTGGCCATCTTTCGCCCCCCCTCGGCGGCGAAGGCCACGATCGTGCCGATGGTCCCCGAGCTGCCCAGCGCCCGGCGCGGGTGGGCGAAGCGCGGCAGGGAGCGCTGGAAGGCCTCGGCCGCGAAGGTGCGCATGAGGTCGAGCCGCTTCCTCGGCACCCGGCCCATCGAGTCGAAGGTCTCGGCGAGCCGGACCGACCCGATGGCCACGCTGTGGAGGCTCTGCGGGTGGTCCCCGACCGCCACCGCGATCTCGGTGGAGCCGCCCCCGATGTCCACCACCAGGTTTCGCGCGCGCGGCGGTTGTCCCCGGAGCACCCCCAGCGCGATGAGCCGGGCCTCCTCCTTGCCCGAGATGACCTCCAGCTCGAGGCCGGTGGCCTTGAGCACCCTGGCCACCACCTCCGGGCCGTTCTTGGCCTCGCGGACGGCGCTCGTGGCCACGGCGCGCACGATGGCCCGATGACGCCGGGCCAGGGCCGCGTAGCGGCTCAGCGTGGAGAGGAGCCGCTGCTCCACCTCCCGGGGGATCCGCCCGGTCTTGAAGACCCCCTCGCCCGGACGGACCGGATCCCGCTCGGTGTGGACGAGGTCGAACGAGCCGTCGGGAAGCGGACGGGCCAGTTCCAGGCGGACGGCGTTCGTCCCCACGTCGATGGCGCCCAGGATCCGGGACGGGTGGCCGCGGGGAGCGGAGGTGCTGCGGGAGGTCGGCACGCGAGACCAAAGTTACCCCGCCCGGCGCTGCAGGGCAGCCCGAATTCGGCTAAGAGGGGGGGGCATGCGATTCGTCCTCGCCGTCGCCGCCTGGGCTCTCGTCTCGACCTTCCCCCAGGGCAAGCTGTTCCGCCAGGAGCGGCCCGACAGCGACCTCGTCGCGCTCCGGGCCGAGGGGAAGTTCCAGGCCCCCGCCTGGGCCGTGCGCCAGGTGCTGCTCCACGCCTTCAAGAACGACCGGATCTCCCCGTACCTGGCCCACCGGAAGGTCCTCCACGCCGAGGGATGCCGGGAGGGGGCCAACGACCTGCCGGGCTGCCGCAAGGTCTGGGCCTACGAGCGGTACGAGCCGCCTCTCATGAGCCCGAGGGACTACGCCTTCCGGATGGAGGTCGCCGTCGACGACGTCGACGACGGCGGGGACTTCGAACTCCGCTGGACGCTCGACGAGACGCACGGAGCTCCTCCCGAGGGGGCCATCCACATGAAGCGCAACACCGGCAGCTGGGAGATCTCCCCGGCGGGCGCGTCGGAGAGCCGCTTCACCTACCGCATCGACGCCGATCCGGGAGGCAGCGTGGCCGGCTGGATCGTCAACATGGCCAACAAGTCGCAGGTGCCGTCGGTGATCGCCGCGGTCGAGGAGGACGCGAAGAAGCTCGCCCTCACTCGAACTCGTAACGAAGGCCGGCCGTGACCACCGGCCCGATGGTCTGGATGCCGTTCAGGCTGGTGGCGATGGGAAGCTGCGCCTTGGCGAGGAGCCAGCCGCCCGGGAAGATCCGGGCGTAGACCGCCGGCACCACGGCCAGGACCATCCCGCCCGTGTTCTCGACATTCACCCCGTCCTGCTGGTCGTATCCGGCGTAGCGTCCGTCCAGCCCGAGGGAGAGGGCCAGCCACTCCAGCGGCTGGTACTGCCCGACCGCCGTCCACATGGCCGCGGCGCCGAAGCGGTAGCCGTAGGAGTTGGTCGTGCGGTAGAGCCCCCAGACGCCGGCGTAGGCGCTCCAGAGGTCACCCTGGAAGCGGTAGAACAGCCCGGCGTTCGGGCCCCATCCTCCGGTGCCGATCTGCCCGTGCTCGTCGATCCGGATCCCGTCGGCGTCCACGGCGGAGTTGTTGCCGGTGGGGATGAAGGTCGAGGCCGAGACCGAGAGGGTCTGGCGGGTGCGGTTGCCGAGGTCGACGTCCTCCCAGAAGAACCAGCGCGCCCCCACCTGCATGTCGCCGAAGCCGTTCAGGTTCGAGGAGGTCATGCGCGTTCCGTCCTCCATCTCCATCTGCATGCCCTTCCAGACCCAGGGGAGGGTGACGACCAGGTTCAGGTTCTTGACCGGCGTGTACGACGCGGTGAAGAGCAGGGACCACTGGTTCAGGATGTCGAGGGTGCCCGGGTCCTCGCCTCCCGCCTTCTGGTAGAGGTACTGCCCGTCGAGCTCGAGGCCGAACTGCCCTGCCGGGCCGGCCACCTGCCCCACCCCCACGAGCGGGTCGCCGCAGCCACAGACCGAGCAGGCCTGGGCGGGCGAGGCGACGGCGGTGAGCGCGGCGGCGGCGACGAGGGCGAAGGTGTGGTGGATGACTTTCATCGACGGTGCTCCTCCATGACCGCTGGTGTTACACCCCACCCCCGGGTTC
>JBAXVO010000032.1:0-19686 GCA_037129355.1 Deltaproteobacteria bacterium
ACCCCGAGCGTCCGCTCGGCCCCGCCCGGCGTCCGGGCGATGGCCGGGGCGACCTCCATCACGTCGCCGCCGGCGAGCCCCACCTCGCGCCCCAGTCGCCGGATGAGCTCCACCACGAAGTCCGGCTCGAGCCCGCCCCGCTCCGGCGTGCCGGTGGCGTCCACCCACGACTCGTCGGTCCCGTCGACGTCGTTCGAGAAGTAGACGCCCCGCGCGCCCGACGCCTGGACCGCCGCGACCACGGTGTCGAGGGCCGCGGCCGGGTCGGCCCGGGCCTCGTCGGCCCAGATCTGGCGCACTCCCAGGGTCGACTCCCAGTGAGACCGTCCGTGGCGGGACGTGCGGATCCCCACCTGCACGAGCCGGCCTCCCCGTCCCAGGAGCTCGTTGGCGTGGAAGGACCAGGTGCCGAAGCAGTACTTCACCCCCAGCCGCTCCTCGAGCAGGTCGGTGTGGGCGTCGATCTGCACCACGCCGAAGCCGGGCCGGGCCCGGTGGAGCGCGGCCACGGCCGGCCAGGCGGTGGAGTGGTCTCCCCCGAGCAGGACCGGCGCCGCCGCCGGGTTCAGGGAGAGGACCAGGTCGAGCGCCCGCTCGGCGATCGAGAGGGGCGAGACCGGCAGGCGCGCGGCCAGGTCGGGATCCACGCCCGGGTAGAGGGCGCGGCGCGAGGCCGCGAGCTGCCCCGCCGAGAGCATGTCGTCGTGGAGCAGCTGGGGGACGACGAACACGTCGCCCAGGTCGAGGAGCCCGCGCGCCTCGGCCCCCTCGAGCCAGGCCGGGTCGTCGTCGAGCAGCCGGTCGCGCAGGGCGAGCGGCCCCTGGTTCGCGCCGCGCAGGAACCCGGCCCCCACGTCGGAGGGGATGCCCAGGAGCACGGCCCGGGCCGAGCCGATCCGGGAGAGCCGCTCCAGGAAGCGGGCGCGGACCTCGCCGTCGGTGGCGGCGCGGTGCAGGCGCCGCTGGGCGGCCGACTGGGCCTCCCGCCCCGCGGAGACGAGGTGTATTCCGCCCCCGGCGGGGCGGAGCAGCAGGGCGAGCTCCTCGACCGCGGTCACGGGGCGCCTCCCGGCTCAGCGGCGCGGCGGCCGGGAGTCCTCCTGGGCGCGGGCCCGGACGAGCTCGACGAGGGTGCGGACGCCCACGCCGGTGCCCCCCTTGGCCACGTGCCCCTTCTCCTTGGTGGTGCTCGAGGGGCCGGCGATGTCGAGGTGCACCCAGGGTGCGTCACCGACGAACTCCTTCAGGAACCAGGCGGCGCTGATCGACCCACCCATGCGCGTCCCGGCGTTCTTGAGATCCGCCACGTCGCTCTTCAGCTCCTCCTTCACCGACTCGGTGAGGGGCAGCCGCCAGGTGTCCTCCCCGGCGGCGCGCGCCGCGGCGAGCACGGCGTCCATGGCCGGACCGTCCGGCCCGAAGGCGCCGACCGTGGTCATCCCCAGCGCCACGATGCAGGCCCCGGTGAGCGTGGCGAGGTCGACGATCAGCGCCGGCTTGAGCGTCTCCACGCCCCAGGCGAGCACGTCGCCGAGGACGAGCCGCCCCTCGGCGTCGGTGTTGGTGATCTCGACGGTCTTGCCGTTGCGGGCGATGAGGATGTCGGAGGGCTTGTAGGCCCGCCCGCCCGGCATGTTCTCGCAGGCCCCCACCAGCGCGTGGACCGGGAAGGGGGGCGCCAGCTCGGCCACCACCTTCATGGCGGCGATGGCGGCGGCGGCGCCGGCCATGTCGGTCTTCATGTCGACCATGCCCTCGGTGGGCTTGAGCGAGAGGCCACCGGAGTCGAAGGTGATGGCCTTTCCGACGATGACCACGGGCGGCTTCTTCCCGGCGGCTCCCTTCGGGATCCAGGAGATCTTCACCAGGCGGGGTTCCTCGGCCGAGCCCCGGGTCACGCCCAGGAACATCCCCATGCGCAGGCCGGCGATCTCGCGCGGGCCGAGCACCTCGACGTGGAGGCCGGCCTCCTTGGCCAGTTCACGCGCGGCGTCGGCCAGCCGGGACGGGGTGAGGTGGAGGGGCGGCTCGTTCACCCGGTCGCGGGCCCAGGCGACGGACTGGGCCACCGTCCGGGCCAGCGCCACCGACTCCTTCACCTCCTTGGACCGCTCCAGCCCCTGGGGCAGGGCGACCACGAGCGTCTCGAGCAGGCGCGTCTTCTTCTTCTCCTCGGTCTTGTACCGGTCGAACCGGTAGGCGCCGAGCAGCGCCCCTTCCACGATGGCCCGCGCCTCGTGCGCGGTCTGGCCAGGCAGGCGAGGGGAGGCGAAGGCGAGGCGCGTCGCGCCCCCCTTCTGCGCGAGCCGCGCGGCCTCGCCGGCCGCGATCCGGAGCGGCTCGAAGCCGGCGCGCGGGAGCGCCGTCTCGGCGCCTTCCCGCTTGCCGAGTCCGAGGAGGAGCAGCCGGGAGGCCCGGAGCTTCCCGAGCGTGCGGAGCGCCAGGGTCTGGCCGGCCTTGCCCTGGAAGTCTTCCTCGGTCGCCGCGGCGACCAGGTGCCCCCCGAGGCGCCGATCGATCTCGGCGAAGAGCCCCTTCGGATCGGCGGCGTCACCCTCGAAGACCGGAACCGCCAGGACCGACGCATCCACCTCGAGCGGGCCCGTG
Source organism: Deltaproteobacteria bacterium (assembly GCA_037129355.1). Taxonomy (GTDB): domain Bacteria; phylum Myxococcota; class Myxococcia; order Myxococcales; family Anaeromyxobacteraceae; genus CAIOAK01. The sequence continues at coordinate 2,608 of JBAXVO010000032.1, forward strand.
CCCGTCACCTCGATCTTCATCCGTACCTCCAGTGTTCGCGCCGCCGCGAAGGCGGCGGAAGGCGCGAAAGGGATAACACGATCAGCGCGTGGGCGCCGCCTGCCGGGGCGCATCCGGAGGGGGCGCGCTCCGGTGCAGGCGGAGGGCCATACCGGCGACGACGAGCCCGATCACGAGCGCCAGGACGGCCAGGACGCGGAGGCGCTGCCCCCGCTCCGCCGCGGAGATGGCCGAAGGCGGCGGCACCAGGACCCGGGCCGGGGATCCCGTCCGGGGCGCGTGGAACGACGGCCGAGGCATGGGGGTGGGGAGCGCGACGGCTCCTCCCAGGGATGCGGCCAGCTCGGCGCCGAGCGCCGCCGCCGACGCCGGGCGCCGGGAGGGGTTCTTGGCGCAGGCCCGGGCGACGACGCCGACCAGCGCGGGGTGCGTGCCGAGGTCCGGCCGCGCCGAGGTGATGGAGGGGACCGGCTCCCGGGCCTGCATCCGGATGACCGAGTCGGCCGAGTCGCCGGTGAAGGGGGGGCGCCCCACGAGCATGCGCCACGCCATGACGCCCACCGAGTAGACGTCCGAGCGGGGGTCGCCAGCCTTGCCGTAGGCCTGTTCCGGGGAGAGGTACTCGGGCGTGCCCACCACGAGCCCCGTGTCGCCCCCCTCGCCGTGCGCCCCACCGGCCACCCCGAAGTCGACGATCTTCACCACCGGCGAGGACCCTCGCCGACCGTGGAGGAAGACGTTCTCCGGCTTGAGGTCGCGGTGGACCACCCCCTGCCGGTGCGCCGCCTCGAGCCCCTTGCAGACCTGGACCAGGATGGAGACCGCCTCGGCGGGCTGGAGCGTCCCCTCGCGCCGGAGCCGGTCGAAGAGGGTCTCGCCCTCGAGCAGCTCCATGGCGATGAAGCAGGTCCCCTCGCCCCCGTGGTCGAGGACGCGGACCACGTTCTCGTGCTCGATCATCCCGGCGATGGATCCCTCGCAGAGGAAGCGCCGGACCGCCTCCTCCGACCGCGCCAGGTGGGGCTGGAGCACCTTCAGCGCGACCTCGCTCCGTTCCCGGGTGTCCTCGGCGACGTAGACCGCCGCCATCCCGCCCGAGGCCAGGTGACCGGAGAGCCGGTAGCGCCCGGCCACCACGGTTCCCAGGAGGGAATCGGGCTGGAACGGGGGCACGCCGTCGGGCCCCACGATGTCCACTGGCAGGCTCACGGCCCCGTCGGGCATGCCGACGACTCTACCACTCCCGGTGAGGGGCCGGGCCTGGAGGTTCTGGACCTACCGGCTCGCACCCGCCGGGCGCCGCCCGTGCGTGGCGGTGATCACGGTGCCGATCCCGCCGCGGACCAGGAAGTCCCCCTGGACCTCGAGCCAGCGGGGCTTCAGCGCCTTCACCAGGTCGTCGCAGATCTCGTTGGTCACCTTCTCGTGGAAGGCGCCCTCGTTCCGGAAGCTCCACAGGTAGAGCTTCAGGCTCTTCAGCTCGACGCAGAGCTTCGCCGGGACGTAGCGGATGCGGATGGTGGCGAAGTCGGGCTGCCCGGTGAGCGGACAGAGGCAGGTGAACTCCGGCGCCTCCATCGTGATCTCGTAGGGGCGGCGCGGGTTCGGATTGGGGAAGACGTCGAGCGATCGGCTGGGGGTCGAAGGCATGGCGGGGGGGAATCTAGCATCGGGCGGGCCGGCGCGCCGCCCCGGTCAGGCGTCGAGCTGGACCCCGCAGCGCGGGCACTTCCGCTCCCGCTCCACCTGGGTGGGGATCGGCGCCGTGGGGGGGCCGGGGCGCTCGCCCCGCAGCCAGAGGTTCTTCCCGCAGGCCCGGCAGTGGGGCACGGCCAGGGCGCGGATCACCAGGGCGAAGAGCAGCCCGCCGCCGAGCAGCGGCAGGCCGGCGCGAAGGTTCCTCGCGGCCACCGAGACGAAGGACCAGCCGAGGAAGGCCGAGAGGATGGCCCAGGGAACCAGCCGCCGGGCGCCGCGCGCCCGCTGCAGCTCCCTGCGGACCGGCTCCCAGCCGGTGGTCGGGATCCCGCGCTTCATCAGATCCGCACCCCGAAGATGGCCAGCACCGAGAAGACGAGCACCACCAGCGCCTCGCCGGTGATGAACCCCGAGGCGAGCGGCATCGAGTAGGTCGCCTCGGTCCGGGGGCTCGCCCGCAGCCAGATGGCCTGGACGACGCCGCCGGCCACCATGGGGATGATCGCGAACCCGGGGATGAGCATGCCCATCCCGACCGCGGTGGGCGAGGGCAGGAACCGGTGGTACTTCGGCTCGAGGACGGTGAGGACGATGCCCACGAGCAGCGCCACGCCGAGCGCCGTCATCGACCCCTGCGGCAGGAAGGAGAAGCCCTTGGAGAGGAGCTCGGCGAAGCCGGCCCACTTCACGCTGATGGGCGAGGTGAGCCCCCCCTCGCCGAAGCCGTACTTGGACCGCAGCGCCGGGTAGACCACCGCCACCGCCGCGGCGCCCACCGGGATGCCGAGCAACTGGAGCAGGGTGAGGTGGCGGTTGTTCGAGCCGATGATCTTGCCGGCCCGGTAGCACTGCATGAGGTGCTCGCCCTGGCCGGCGACGGTGCCGCTCATGCCCGAGCCGATCATGTTCACCGGCAGGTGGCCGGGGGAGAGGGCGGCGAAGACCGCCTGCATGAGGTTGGCGAGCGAGCTGATGGGGGCCCAGTTGGTCTCGCCGAGGACCCGGATCCCCACCAGCATGAGCGGGAAGGAGAGGAGCAGCGAGACCACCGAGAGCCAGATCGGGAAGCCGAGCGACACCTTCTGCACCACGGCCAGCGCGATGGACGAGACCACCGCACCGGCGATGGTCCAGCGCATGGGGAACTCGGTGCCCTCGACGTCCTTCGCGGAGAGCCCCCGGAACGTCCGGGCGATGACCTTCCAGTTGAGCACCAGCGCCGTGATGCCGCCCGCCACCATGAGCCCGGTGCCCGGCCACATCACCCACTTCAGGACCTCCGAGAAGGTGAGGGCCCTGACCCAGCCGCGCGCCACGAGCGGCCCCGGGGCGATCACCCAGGCGAGGACCGACCCGAGCAGCATCGAGAGCGTCACCCGCAGGCCGATGAGCATCCCGGCGCCGAGGGAGAGCACGCCCAGCTCCGTTCCCATCCGCAGCGCCTGGCCGTGCGCGCCGAAGGCCAGCTCGCCCGGGAAGAGCTTCCAGGGACCGTCCCGGAGGAAGCAGATGAGGCCGGAGAGGCCGGTGCCCCCTGCGAGCGCCTTGAGCCGGTCGGTGGCCTCCTTCCGCCCCTGGTAGAGCACCACCAGCGTCTCGCCCGCGGCGGTGCCGTCGGCGAAGGGGAGGTTCTCCTCGTCGATGTAGTGGCGCCGGAGCGGCACGGCGAGGAACGCTCCCACGAACCCGCCGAGCGTGAGCCACCAGAAGATCTGCCAGCCGGTCAGGTGGAGCGAGAAGCCCAGGCCGGCCCGATCGTTCAGCATGTCGATGGCGGCGAGCACGATGACCATGAAGCCGGTCTGTCCGGCGGCGGTCCCGGCGGTCTGGGCCATGTTGGCCTCGAACCGGTTCGCCGCGACGCTCGCGAAGATCCCGACGACGCCGAGGATCATGTAGGCGAAGAAGGCGCTCACCACCGAGATGTTCGGGCCGTAGCCGAGCTTGAGCACCACGTACGGGTAGGCGGCGCCCATGATGAGGGCCACCGCGACGGCGGTGAGCACGGCACGGAGCGTGAGCTCCGGGGGGGCGGCGGATTCGGCGAGGTGGGCCATGGCGCGCGGATTCAACCCGATCCCGGCCGGGTTGGCCAGGGGTGGGCTTCCGGATCCTTGCGCCCCGAGCGCGTTTGGTCGACATTTCCCCCTTCCGGAGGTGGGACCCGCATGTTCGCCACGATCGTCGCCGTCGTCACGTCGCTCGCGCTGTCCGCTCCCCAGGCCGCGCCAGCGCCTTCCGCGCAGGATCCGGGCGCCCCGCCCGCCGCCCCCCGGCCGCCGGCGTCGGCCATCGCCCCGTGGGCCAGCGAGGTGGCCGCGATGTTCCAGGCCGGCAACCTCGACGGGATCTCCGCCCGGTTCGATCCGCGCCTCGCGTCGCTCCTCTCGCCCGAGGACTTCCGGGACGGCTGGGTGGGGATCGAGGAGAAGAACGGCAAGCTCCAGTCCATCGGGGCCCCGGTGGTCAAGAACGCCGGCCCGGTCGACATCGCGGTGATGGCGGCGAGGTTCGAGAAGGTCGAGTGGACCCTCACGGTGGCCTTCGACGCCGAGGGGCGGATCATCTCGCTGCGCTTCACCCCCATGAGCCCGGACGCGGCCGCCAAGGCGCTGCCGCCCATCGAGTTCCGCTCCCCGCCCTACGCGAATCCGAAGAAGTTCCGCGACTCCGCCGTGAAGTTCGGCGAGGAGAAGTGGGTGCTGCCCGGGACGATCTCGATGCCGGCCGGGAAGGGTCCGTTCCCCGGCATCGTGCTGGTGCACGGTTCGGGACCGCTCGACCGGGACGAGACGGTCGGAGGGACGAAGGTGTTCCGCGACCTCGCCTGGGGGCTCGCCTCCCAGGGGATCGCGGTGCTCCGGTACGACAAGCGCACCCGCGTCCACGGCGACAAGAAGGGGTCCGCGCCGGCCACCGTGAAGGACGAGGTGATCGATGACGCGGTCGCCGCCGTGAACGCGCTCCGGGCCACGCCGGGCGTCGACCCCCGGCGCATCGTCGTGCTCGGTCACAGCCTGGGTGGCTACCTGGTGCCGCGCATCGTCCGGGCCGACGGGAAGCTCGCCGGCGCCATCGCGCTGGCGGGGTCGACCCGCCCCGTCTACCAGCTCATCCACGACCAGCTCGACTACCTCGTCGAGAACGGTGCCGCCACCGAGGCGGACGTGGCCTCGATGCGCGCCGACGCCGACGCCATCAAGGCGCTCGACCCGACCCGTCCCCCGCCGGCCGGCCGGGTCATGGGGGCCCCCCCGGGCTACTGGCTGGATCTCCGCAAGTACGAACCCGCGGCCATGGCCCACGAGAACGCCATCCCCTTCCTCATCCTCCAGGGAGGCCGGGACTACCAGGTGACGTCGGCGGACCTGGACGGCTGGAAGCGGGAGCTCGCCGGGGACAAGTTCGTCACCATCCGGACCTTCCCGAAGGCCGACCACCTCTTCGTGTTCGGGGAGGGGAAGTCGCTCCCCAGCTCCTACCCGAAGCCCGGCAACGTCGCGGGCGAGGTGGTGAACGTCATCGCGAAGTGGGTGAAGGGGCTGAAGCCGAGGGGCTGACGCCCCCGCACCCATCGCGGGGCCGCGCTACCGGACCGCCCGGGCGGTCCGGGCGAAGAGCACCCACATCACCCCCGCGGCGACGAGCGCCAGGATCGCCGTGGCCGGCGCGTCGCGGAGCATGAAGAAGGTCATCTTCCCGCCGCTGAACACGAAGGTCATCGGGAACACCGTGAAGAAGATGGCCCCGGCCAGCCAGCCGCTGCGGCGGCGCACGGCGCGGCGGACCTCGCCGAGCGCGCGGGCCTCCAGGTCGGCGGGCGGCGCGGCCGCCCCGAGGCGAATGGCGCGGCGGAGCGCCTCGATCTCCCGGGCCAGCGCGGGGTCGGCGGCGGCGCCGGCCTCGACGAGGGCCACGGTGGCGGCGCTGGCCTCCCCGGCGGCGTAGAGGGGGGCGAGATCGCGGAGGACGTCGGGGTGTACGGGGGATGCGGTCACGGGGCTTCTCCTTCTCGGGTGGAACGGCGGGTGGCGAGCGCCACGCGCGCGCGGTGGACGCGGACCTTGGCGGCCCCCTCGGAGATGCCGAGGACCTCGGCGATCTCCTGGTAGGCAAGCCCCTCGGTTCGCAGCAGGAGCGCGGTCCGGACCTCCTCGGAGAGCGCCTGGAGGTCGGCGATGGTCGCGGCGAGATCGGCGCGGGCCGCCGCGTCGCGCTCCGGGTCGGACGGCCCGGCCAGGGAGTCGACGACCTCGAAGGGCGCCCGGGGGCGCCGGGCGGCGGAGCGCCGCCCGTGGAGCGCCAGGTTGCGCACCGTGCCGAAGAGGAAGGCGCGGGCCGAGGCGGGCTCGGCGGGGCCGCCGCCGGCCACCGCCACCACGAAGGTGTCGGCCACGAGATCCTCCGCGGCCGCCCGGTCGCCGGTGAGGCGGAGGGCGAACCGGAAGAGGGCGGGCGCGTGGTGGCGGTAGAGGGCCGAGAGCATCTCGACCCCTATCTTCCCGCCGGGGCGGATTGGTTACGCCTAGAACTCGAGGACGACCTTGCCGAACGAGTCATTGCGCTCGAGCTGCTCGTGGGCGGCCTTCACCTCGGCGGCCGGCCAGGCCCGGTCGAGCACCGGCTTCACGGCCCCCGCCACGACGAGCGGCATGACGTCGCGCGCGAAGGCCTGGGTGGCCAGGATCTTCTCGTATAGGGGGCGAGGGCGCAGCACCGTGCCGATGACCCGCCCCCGGGCGCGCATGAGCACGCCCAGGTCGACCGTGGCCTTCGGCCCCCCCATCGTCCCGACCACGACCACGTGCCCCTGGGGGGCGAGCGAGGCCAGGTTCTCCGCCATGTAGGGAGCGCCCACGAAGTCGACCACCACGGGCACGCCCTTCCTCCCGGTGATCCGCTTCACCTCGTCGGCGAACTTCGGGTCGTCCTTGCCGACCAGCACGGCGTGGTCGAGCCCGAGGGCGCGCGCCTTCTCGATCTTGTCGGCGGAGCGGGCGGTGCCGATGACCGTGCCCCCCATGGCCCTGGCGATCTGCAGCGCCATCGTCCCCACGCCCGAGCCGATGGCGTGGACCAGCGCCGTGCCCCCGGAGCGGAATCCACCCAGGGTGACGAGGGCGTCATGGGCGGTGATGCCCGCCTCGGGGATGGCGGCGGCCAGCGGGAAGGACATGCCCTCGGGGATGCGCAGCAGCATGAACGGATCGGCGATGACGTACTCGGCCTGGGCCTCGCCCGAGGCGATGGCCATGACCCGGTCCCCCACCTTCCAGCCGGAGACCCCCGTCCCCAGGGCCGCGATCTCGCCCGCGAACTCCAGGCCGGGCACGTCCTCGCGGTAGCCGGGCGGAGGCGGGTAGAGGCCGCGCCGCTGCAGGAGGTCGGCCCGGTTGAGCGCGGCCGCGCGCACCCGCACCAGCACCTCGCCCCGCTGCGCGACGGGCTCCGGGATCTCCTGGATCCGGGCCAGCTCCGGACCGCCCTTGCCTTCGAAGACGACCGCCTTCATCGCATCCTCCTCATCCCGGGCGCGCCGAAGTGCCCGGTGGGGGCCCCGAAGGGCGCCTCGTAGGTCCCGCCGTCCGCGTCGCGCGCCACGTCGGCGCGCCCCGGTGCGACGCGGGCCAGAGGATACCCGTCCGGGCGGGGCGGCGCGACCCGCTCCTCCTCGACGGGGCAGGCCGGGGTGGCGTCGAGCCCGGCCAGCGCGGAGGCCGGCTCGCACGACACCACCAGGGAATAGGCGTCGAAGCTCCCCTCCCACCACATGGTGAGCTCCGCGGTGCCGGTGGCGGAGCGGGCCGCCTCGGCGAGCAGTGCGTCCCGGAAGGCGCGGAAGGGGGCGACGTCGTGTCGCGCGTCGACGCCGGGGGACGCGGCGGCGGCGTGCCTGCGCCGAAGCTCGTCGAGGGCGAAGAGGAGGAGGCGCGCCATCGCTCCGGAGGATAGCCCAGCCTTCCCCCCCGGGGAGTCCTTCGGGGCAACGTCGCTCCCGAAGGCCCCGTGGGCGCCGCCGCGACCCGCACGGCAAGACGTCGTGCCCCACCTCCGCGGTGTGGGCCCCGTCCGGAAGGGCGTCGGATTCCCCGATGCCCGGCTTCGTACCTCCCAGACCCCCGAGCGGCGATCCGGCGGTGTCCCGCGATCGAGGGAGGGGGCGATGGAACCCGGGAACCGGCCCTGCTACGTTCGCCGGCTCCGGCCATGGAACCCATCGTCAGCTCCTTCCTCCTCGTCGCGGTGAGCGAGATGGGGGACAAGACCCAGCTCCTCGCCTTCTCCCTCGCCACCCGCTTCCGGCGGCCATGGGTGGTCATGGCGGGCATCCTGGTGGCCACCATCCTGAACCACGCGCTGGCCGCGTCGGTGGGCACCTGGGTCTCGGCCCACGTTCCACCGCGGGTGATGGCCGGGATCCTGGCCGCCACCTTCGTGGGCTTCGGCATCTGGACGCTCGTGCCCGACACGCTCGAGGAGTCGAAGGGCCCCTCCGGCCTCGGCCCCTTCCTCACCACCACCGTCCTCTTCTTCCTGGCCGAGATGGGGGACAAGACCCAGCTCGCCACGGTGGCGCTGGCGGCCCGCTACCGGTCGGTGGTGCTCGTCACGGTGGGCACGACCCTCGGGATGCTCGCCTCCGACGGCCTGGCGGTCTTCCTCGGGGAGAAGCTCGCGGAGCGGGTCTCGATGAAGATCGTCCGGCGCGTCGCCGCCGGGATCTTCTTCGTCTTCGGGGCGGTCTCGCTCTGGGCGGCGTTCGGACGCTAGGAGGAGTGGCGGATGTTCATGATGTCGCCGTCCTTCACCACGTACTCCTTGCCCTCGAGCCGGAGCTTGCCCTCGGTGCGGGCCTTGGCCTCGCTGCCCAGCGCCACGAAGTCGTCGTAGTGGACCACCTCGGCGCGGATGAAGCCGCGCTCCAGGTCGGAGTGGATGCGCCCGGCCGCCCGGGGAGCCTTGTCCCCGCGCCGGATGGTCCAGGCGCGCACCTCGTCCTCGCCCACCGTGAAGTAGGAGATCAGGTCGAGCAGGTGGTAGGCGGCCCGGATGAAGCGGGCCCGGGCCGGCTCGGCGAGGCCGAGGGAGGCGAGGAACTCCGGCTGCTCGGCCGGGTCGAGGTCGGCGATCTCGGCCTCCACCGCGGCGCACAGGGAGATCACGTCGGCGCCGATCGTCCGGGCTCCCCGCTCCGCCGCGGCCGGAGGAAGGGACGAGGCGTCCCCCTCCGCGGCGTTCACGGCCACGAGCAGCGGCCGGCGCGACAGGAAGGCGAAGTGGGCGAGCTCCTTCTCCTCGGCGTCGCTCCACTTCATGAGCCGCAGCGGCAGCCCCTGGTCGAGCTGCCCGTGCAGCCGCTCCAGCTCGTGGAACTCCCCGGTGCCCTTGCCGTGCTCCTTGCGCATCCGGTCGAGCCGCTTCTCGACGATGGCGAGGTCGTGGAGCACGAGCTCGGCGTCGAAGTCGGCGAGCTCGCGGGCCGGGTCGGCCGGCGTGCCGTCGAGGGCCGGGAACCCGCGCACCACCAGGCAGAAGGCGTCCACCTCGGCGAGCGCCCGCAGCGACTCGGAGTCGAGCCCGGTGCCCTTGCCGGCCGGCCCCGGGACGTCGACGAAGCGCATCTCGGTGAAGGTGGTCTTCTTGGGGTTGAACATCGACGAGAGCTTGTCGATGCGGGGATCGGGCACCTTGATGGCGCCCAGGTTCACCTGCCCCCGCCCCGACGCGCCGCCCTTGTGGAGTCCGGTGAGCGCGTTGAAGAGGGTGGTCTTGCCCGATTGCGCGAAGCCGACGAGCCCTGCCTTCATGGTCCGACACGGTAGCACCACCCGCGGGGCCGGGGTAAAGGGACCGGATGGCCATCGCCGGGATCCTCCTCGCCGCCGGCTCGGCGACGCGGATGGGGGTGAACAAGCTCCTCCTCGAGGTCGCCGGGGAGCCGCTCGTCCGCCGGGCCGCGCGCACCGCCCTCGAGGCCGGACTCGACCCCCTGCTGGTGGTGGTGGGGCACGAGGCCGACCGGGTGCGGGAGGCCCTCTCCGGGCTCGCCTGCACCTTCGTCGAGAACGGCGCCTGGCAGGGCGGGCAGAGCACGTCGCTCTCCGCCGGGGCCGCGGCGGTCCCGCCCGGTGCCGAGGCGGCGGTGGTGCTCCTCGCCGACATGCCCTTCGTCGACGCGGCGGCCATCCTTTCGGTCGTCGATCGCTTCCGGGAGACCGGCGCGCCGCTCGTCTCCTGCCGGTACGGAGACGTGCCGGCGCCTCCCACCCTGTACGCGCCGTCGCTCCTCCCCGAGCTGCGGGGCGGAGAGGGGGAGGGGAGGGGCCGGGAGGTGGTGCGCCGCCACCGAGACACTGCGGCCTGGGTGGACCGCCCGGCGGCGACCCTCGCCGACGTGGACCTCCCCGGGGACGTGGAGAAGGTCCGGGCCATGGCCGGGGAGGACGGCCCGGACGACCACGCCATCCTGCGGCAGGCGGTGGCGTGGCGCGAGGCCGGGCTCGGGGTGGCGCTGGCCACCGTGACGTCCACCTGGGGATCGGCGCTGCGTCCGGCGGGCAGCCAGCTCGCCGTCAACGAGAAGGGCGCCTTCGTGGGCTCGGTCTCGGGCGGCTGCGTCGAGTCGGCGGTGGTCCACGAGGCCCTGGCGGTGATCGCCGACGGGGCGCCGCGCCGGCCGCGCTACGGCGTCACGAACGAGCGGGCCTGGGAGGTGGGGCTGCCCTGCGGCGGCAACATCGAGGTCCGCGTGGAGCGCATCGGGGGAGCGGGCGATCCGATCTTCCGGTTGCTCCCCGACCTGGCCGCGAAGCGGCCGGCCGTCCTGGCCACCCACCTCGCCACCGGCGAGACCACGCTCCTCCACCCGCTCGATCCCGGAGCGGACGGGGACCCGGCGCTGCTCGCCGCGGCCCGGGAGGCGATGGCGCGGGACCGGTCGGCGCTCGTCGAGACTCCGGGAGGGGAGACGTTCCTCCGGGTCTACCAGCCGCCCGCGCGCCTCCTCGTCGTGGGGGCCGTCCACGTGGCGCAGGCGCTGGCCCGCATGGCGGGGCTGGCCGGCCTCGAGGTGGTGGTGATCGATCCGCGCCCGGCCTACGCCACCGACCAGCGCTTCCGGGGGGTGAAGGTGGTGGGCGCCTGGCCCGCCGAGGCGCTCGACGCGCTGGGGCTCGACCGGCGCACCGCGGTGGTGACGCTGGCCCACGACCCCAGGATCGACGACCCGGCGCTCGTGGCCGCGCTCCGCTCCGGGGCCTTCTACGTGGGGGCGCTGGGGAGCCGCCGATCCCACGCGGCGCGGCGCGAGCGGCTGAGGGCCCTCGGCCTCTCCGACGACGACCTGGATCGCATCCATGGTCCGGTGGGGCTCGCCATCGGTGCCGTCTCCCCGGGGGAGATCGCGGTGTCGATCCTGGCCCAGGTGGTGGAGCGGCTGCGGGTGCGGTGACATGTCACGGCGCACGTGCGCTCCGGGCACGTGCGCTGAGCAGGAACCGCCGTCGTCCCGGCCACTTGGCCCGCCCGCCCGGCTGGTGCGGTCCTTGCTCCCGTACCGCGCACAACCGCGCGTCCCGCGCGCCCACAGGAGATTCCATGCTCTACGCAGCCCCCGGACAGCCCGGCAGCAAGGTCACCTTCAAGAAGCGCTACGAGAACTTCATCGGCGGCAAGTGGGTCCCGCCGGTCAACGGCAAGTACTTCGAGAACGTCTCCCCGGTCACCGGCAAGCCCTTCTGCGAGGTGCCCCGCTCCGACGCGGCCGACATCGAGCTGGCCCTCGACGCCGCCCACGCCGCCAAGGTGGCCTGGGGCAAGACCTCCTACGCCGCACGCTCGGTGATGCTCAACAAGATCGCCGACCGGATGGAGCAGAACCTCGAGATGCTGGCGCTGGCCGAGACCTGGGACAACGGCAAGCCCATCCGCGAGACCATCCACGCCGACCTGGCGCTCGCCATCGACCACTTCCGCTACTTCGCCGGCGTCATCCGGGCCCAGGAGGGCTCGGTGGCCGAGATCGACGAGACCACCGTCGCCTACCACTACCTCGAGCCGCTCGGCGTGGTCGGGCAGATCATCCCCTGGAACTTCCCGCTGCTCATGGCGGTCTGGAAGCTCGCGCCGGCGCTCGCCGCGGGCAACTGCGTGGTCCTGAAGCCGGCCGAGCAGACGCCCGCCTCCATCCTCGTGCTCATGGAGCTGGTCGGCGATCTCCTCCCGGCCGGCGTGGTGAACGTGGTGAACGGGTTCGGCCTGGAGGCCGGCAAGCCGCTCGCCTCGTCGCGCCGCATCGCCAAGATCGCCTTCACCGGCGAGACCACCACCGGCCGCCTCATCATGCAGTACGCCTCGGCGAACCTCATCCCGGTGACGCTGGAGCTCGGCGGCAAGTCGCCCAACGTCTTCTTCGAGGACGTGATGTCGAAGGACGACGACTTCTTCGACAAGGCGCTCGAGGGCTTCGCGATGTTCGCCTTGAACCAGGGGGAGGTCTGCACCTGCCCGTCCCGCGCCCTGGTGCAGGAGTCGATCTACGACCGCTTCATGGAGCGCGCGCTCGACCGGGTGAAGAAGGTGAAGCAGGGCAACCCCCTCGACACCGACACCATGATCGGCGCGCAGGCCTCCTCCGAGCAGCTCGAGAAGATCCTCTCCTACATCGACATCGGCAAGCAGGAGGGGGCGAAGGTCCTCACCGGCGGCGGCCGCAACGTGCTCGGCGGCGACCTGAAGGACGGGTTCTACGTCACGCCCACCATCCTGGAGGGGCACAACAAGATGCGGGTCTTCCAGGAGGAGATCTTCGGGCCGGTGGTCGCGGTGACGAAGTTCAAGGACGAGGCCGAGGCGCTCCACATCGCCAACGACACCCTGTACGGGCTCGGTGCCGGCGTGTGGGCCCGTGACGGCAACACCGCCTACCGGATGGGGCGCGCCATCCAGGCCGGCCGCGTCTGGACCAACTGCTACCACCTCTACCCGGCCCACGCCGCCTTCGGCGGCTACAAGGGCTCGGGCATCGGGCGCGAGAACCACAAGATGATGCTCTCGCACTACCAGCAGACGAAGAACCTGCTCGTCTCCTACTCCCCGAAGGCGCTCGGCTTCTTCTAGGCGCCGATCGTGACGACCCCTCCGCCCCGCGTCGTGGCCACCGAGGCCGCGCTCGAGCTCATCACCCGGCTCCGGGCGCGGCACGGCCCGGTGATCTTCCACCAGTCCGGCGGGTGCTGCGACGGGAGCTCCCCCATGTGCTACGCGGAGGGGGACCTCATCACGGGGGACTCCGACCGGCGCATCGGGGAGATCGGGGGGTGCGCCTTCTTCATCGGCGCCGCCCAGTTCGACTACTGGCGCCATACCCAGCTGGTCATCGACGTGGTGCCGGGGCGCGGTGGGATGTTCTCGCTCGAGAACGGGGAGGGAGTCCGCTTCCTCACCCGTTCCCGGGTGTTCACCGACGAGGAGTACCGGGAATTGAAGGCCGTCGAGGGCGGCCCGGAGCTCCTCCGCTAGGAGCGCGGCCGCTCGAGCCCGAGCCGCTGCATCCGGCGGTAGAGGGTCATCCGCGACACGCCCAGCTCCGCGGCGGCACGGGCCACGTTCCAGCCGTGCCGGTCGAGCCGGGTGGCCAGCGCCTGCCGCTCCGGTCCGTCGGCGGCGGGGGCGCGCTCCCGCGGTGCGTCGGCTACTCCCTGTGAAATCTCCGCCGGCAGGTGGGAGGCGAGGATCTCGCGACCCGCCGCCATGGCGGCGGCGCGGAGGACGACGTTCTGCAGCTGCCGGACGTTCCCCGGCCAGGAGAACCCCTGCAGCGCGGCCACCGCCTCGTCGGAGAGGGAGAGCCCGCTGCGCCCCACCTCGGCCTCGGCCTGCTCCAGGAAGGCCTGGGCCAGCAGGGGGATGTCCTCGACCCGCTGCCGGAGCGGCGGGATCGAGAGCGAGAGGACGTCGAGCCGGTAGTAGAGGTCCTGGCGGAACCGCCGGGCCGCGACCTCGCCGCGCAGCTCCCGGTTGGTGGCCGCGATGATGCGCACGTCCACCTTCCGCGCCACGCTCCCGCCCAGCCGGACGATCTCGCGCTCCTGGAGGACCCGGAGGAGCGCCGTCTGCCCCTGCGGAGGGAGCTCGCTCACCTCGTCGAGGAAGAGCGTCCCGCCACAGGCCGCCTCGAACTTGCCGGCGTTGCCCTCCTTGCGACCCCCGGTGAACGCCCCCGGCTCGTAACCGAAGAGCTCCGCCTCCAGCAGCGGGGCCGGGATCGACCCGCAGTTCACGGCGACGAAGGGGCCCGCCGAGCGGGCGCTGGCGCCGTGGATGGCCTGGGCGAAGAGCTCCTTGCCGGTGCCCGACTCGCCGAAGAGGACGACCGGCAGCGCGTTGCGGGAGGCCACCCGGGCCACCTCCAGCGCCGCCTCGAGCGCGCCGGACTCGGAGAGGATCTTCTCGAAGCTCCAGCGGACCGGCGCCTGGCCGCGCGCCGCGGAGCGGCCCCGGGCGGAGACGCTGGCGGGGGCGGGGGCGACGGCGCGGAGCACCGAGCCGACCGGGCAGCCGTCGTGCAGGACCGACCGGGAGAGGAGCCTCATCTCCCGCCACTCCACCACGCGGTCGGCCTCCGGGGAGACGGTGCGGAGCGGGTCGAGCACGTCGCGGAGGTCGGCGGGGAGCCGCCCGGAGGGAAGCCCGATGCGCGCCGCCGCCGAGGCGTTGGCGGCCAGGATGCGCCCCTCGGTGTCGACGGCGAGCAGCGGCTCGGAGGAGCCGCGGCCGTCCCGCAAGGCGAACCGGATCACCTCGTCGCGGACCGACTGGGCGTGGGCGAGGCGGGCCTCCACGTTGCGCGCGATGGCCTTGGCGAGCAGGAGCGCCTGCGGGCTGTAGATCTCCCAGGGGCCGGTGATGTCGACGAGCCCCACCGGCGTCGTCTCCCCGGGGCGGAAGATGGGGACGCCGGCGCACGACCAGGTCTGCCAGGCCTCGACGAAGTGCTCGGAGGCGAAGACCTCGACCGGCCGCGCCTCCCGGATGGCGGTGCCGGGGCCGTTGGTGCCGGCCGACTCCTCCGCCCAGCAGGCCCCCGGCGCGAAGTTGATGTCCGACACCCCCTCGATCACGCCGGGGTGCCCCTGGAGCGAGAGCATCCAGCCGGAGGCGTCGAAGTAGGCGAGGACGTGGTGCACCGATCCGAGGCGCTGCGCGAACTCCTCCAGCACCGGCTCGGCGAGCCGGAAGACCGGGTCGCGGCGGCGCCGCTCGGCGAGCTCGTCGGCAGGAAGCGAGCGCAGGGCGCGGCGGATCGTCGGGTCCACCCCGAAGGACTCGCGGGCGCGCCGCCAGGAACGGACGATCTCCGCGGACAGCCCCACCGGCTCGACGCCGTCCTCGATGTAGGCCAGCCAGGCCCGGTCGATGACCTGGCGACGTTTCACCAGGAGCGAAGTGGGCTGCGGGGAGGAGAGGCCGTTCGGCATGGGTCCGGTGGAGTCTAGTCCCCGGGCTGGCGCCGATCGCGCCGCGGTGCGTCAGGCGCCCGGGTCCCAGGCGAAGAGCAGCAGGTCGATGGACTCGCCGGGCATCCGGATCGTCCCCTCCTGGCGCATCCCCACCCGCTCGAGCACCCGGATCGACGCCGTGTTCTCCGGGTCGGTGATGGCGAGGATCCGCCCGAGCCCCAGGGCGTCCCGGGCGTGGGCCAGCACCGCCGCCGCCGACTCCCGGGCGAAGCCCCGCCCCCAGGCGGCCGGGAGGAAGGCGAAGCCGACGTCCACGTCGGGAAGGCTCTCCCGGCGGATGAGCCCGCACATCCCCACCGGCGCCTCGCTTCCCTTCGGGACGACGCACCACAGGCCGAAGCCGTTCCGGACGTAGCTCGCCCGCGGGCCGTCGTCGAGGTACCGGCGCGCGGCGTCGAGGTCGCGCACGCCGCGGTCGCCGATGAAGCGGAGCCAGGAGGGTTCGTTGAGCAGCCCGAGCACGAAGGCGGCGTCGCCCTGGGTGAACTCCCGCAGGACGAGACGCGGGGTCTCGAGGATCGTTCGCGGGGCGGGGTCCGATTGCGGCGCCACGGGCGATGGCTTATCACGCCCGGATGTCCGACGACCTCAATCCGCAGAAGGCCCACATGGCCGACGAGTCGATGGTGAGGAACCTGGCCGCCCAGGCCGAGGCGGTGTGGCCACAGGAACTTCCCATCCTGCGCCGCCTCGCCCTCCCGGAGGCCCCGCTCGTCCTCGACGCCGGCTGCGGGACGGGCGAGGCCTCCCGGCGGCTCGCCGAGGCGTTCCCCCGGGCCACCGTCCTCGGGGTCGACGTGCTCGACGGCTCCCTCGAGCGGGCGCGTGCGGGCTCGGCGAGGTTCGGCGACCGGGTCCGGTTCGAGAACCGCTCCATCTACCAGCTGGGGCTGCCCCCGGCGTCGTTCGACCTGGTGGTCTGCCGCCACGTGCTCCAGTCGATCCCCCACGCCGACCGGGCCATCGCCGAGCTCGTGCGGGTGATCCGGCCGGGCGGCAGGCTGCACCTCATCGCCGAGGACTACGGGATGATCTTCTTCCCGAAGCGGCGCTTCGACCCGGCGCGGCTCTGGCCCGAGGCGCCCATGCGCTTCGGCGCCGCCACCGGCACCGACATGTTCATCGGCCGGCACGCCCCGTCCATCCTTCGCGCGCTCGGTCTCGTCGACGTGACCGTCGACTACGTGGCCGTCGACACGCTGCGCGTCCCCCGCGAGGTCTTCGCCCGCATCTGGACCGCCTGGCGGGACGGGTACGCCGGCGCCATCGCCTCCCACCTGGGCATGACGCCGGCCGAGGTGACCGAGCGGTTCGACGACCCGATCGAGACGCTGCGCGATCCGGCGTCGTACGCGGCCTGGCTCCTGCCGGTGGTGGGCGCCACCGCGCCGAAGTAGGCGGCGCAAGGCTCGCGGACGACCGGGTTCCTCCCGCAGCGGTCCATCACGTCGTCGCCGTGAACCTGGCGCCCGCAGGGCCGGAGGCGTCCCCCGATCGGGGTGGGTCCGATCCCGTCCAACCGGTTGGACGATGGTCGGCGCCGCGTTCACCGGCGCCAGGAACGGAATTTCGGTGAGGACAGTTCTTCTCGGTCCTCGCCTTCGTCGACTCGCTAGCCGTTCACCGCGGCGGCCGCGGAGACCGACGCCATGGGCTGCGAGCCGGGGGCGTTCCTCGGAGTCGAGGAGATCTGCGCGACGAAGGCGCCGAGGACGATGGCGAGGAAGCTGACCACGAAGGCGTCCTTCCAGCCGTGCTCCGAGACGTGGAAGCGCAGGGTCGTCTGGGTCTGGGTCGTCATGGCGTTCTCCGTTCCGCGTTCGGGGTTGGAATCCGTTCGCAGTACTGGAGGCGGCGCCCC
>JBAXVO010000320.1:0-3635 GCA_037129355.1 Deltaproteobacteria bacterium
GTGGGTGGTCCCCGCGCAGGAGGCGGGGCACCCCACCGACACCCTCTACGGGAAGATGAAGGAGCTGAAGGGGGAGGCGGTCAGCCACAACCGCGTCTTCAAGTTCTACGGGACGCAGCTCGCCGAGCTCCTGCCCATCTCGAAGGAGGTCGGCGCCGGCCTGGCCGGCGTCTTCGCCGGCCTCGGCTCGGGCATGTGGGTCATGGCGGCGATGGAGGGCGTCAAGATCGCCATGGCGACCTTCGGCGAGCACACCAAGGAGGCCGAGAAGGCCGCCGAGGAGCTCCGCAAGAAGGTGAAGGAGACGGCGCTCGAGATCGCGAACCTCAACCGCGAGCTGATGGGCCAGAAGAAGTGGAGCGGGGTCGACGTCGAGTTCAACGCGATGTCCACCCTGCGCACCGGGGCGGCGTCCTGGCGCTCATCTGCGGCGAGCGAGACCGACCCGAGCGAGCGGAAGCTCGCGCTCAACCGGGCCGCCGAGATGGAGGCGGAGTACTTCAAGCTGGGCGGCGAGCAGCGCGAGGCCGCCCTGAAGAAGCAGCTCGAGCTCGAGGAGAAGCTCGCCGAGAAGAAGGAGGAGGAGAAGCGGGCGACCGAGGCCGCGGCCGCGGCCGAAAAGGACCGGCTCCTCTACCTCGAGGCGGCGAACAAGTCGGAGGCCGAGCTCCTGAAGTTCCGCCTCTCCGAGCTGAACGCGCCCTACGAGGGGTTCGCGAAGCCGGGCGACTCCGGCGACTCCCTGATCTTCAAAAACCTGGAGGGCCTCCAGAAGCACGACGACCTGGCCTCCAAGCGGCGCCTCGACGAGGCCCAGCAGCAGGGCCTCACGGACGCCATGAGTGGCCAGCAGGAGGATTCCGGGCAGTACTCGGCCCTGGTGAAGTCCCCGACGAAGATCCTCGAGGAGGCCACCAAGCACGCCACCGAGGCGGTCAAGCGGTTCAACGAGGAGGGGAAGCGCTCCCAGGCCGTCTGGGTCGAGGTCGGCGCCTCCGTGGCCTCCGCCTTCATGTCCATCGGGTCTGCCATCGGCGGCCAGGCCGGCAAGGTCGTCTCGTCCCTCGGGGAGATGATCGTGAAGGCGATCACCTTCGCGGTGGCCATCACCGAGGCCAACAGCGCGTCCATGGGGCCCTACGGCTGGGTCCAGGGCATCGCCGCCGGCGCCGCGGTCCTCGCCTCCATCATCGGCCTTACGGCTGGCCTCTCGGCGAGGGCGGAGGGCGGACCCGTCATGGCCGGCCAGCCCTACCTGGTCGGTGAGCGGGGCCCGGAGATCGTGGTCCCGAGCTCGTCCGGGACGGTCATCCCCAACCACCAGCTCGGCGGCGGCGGCGTCACGGTGAACATCACCGCGGCCGACGCCTCGTCCTTCGAGCGGATGCTCCGCCGCAACGATACGGCGCTCCTCCGGGTCCTCCGGGACGCCAGCCGCAACGGGCGGGCCTGATGCCCGTCACCACGTTCCCCTCGAACCTGCCGGGGCAGATCCAGGAGCTCTGGGGCTCGTCCTACCGCACGACCACCCTCGAGGCGATCTCCGGGAAGGAGGTCCGGGTCTCGTGGCGGTCGAACCCCCGACGCCGGTTCCGGGTGAAGTTCGACTTCCTCCGGGACGACACCAACTGCCCGGCCCCCAACGCCGCCTACACCGAGGTCAGCCTCCTGCAGGCCTTCCTGAACGACATGAAGGGGTCCTTCAACTCCTTCTCGATCACGGACCCGATCTCCGCCGCCTCGGTCACGGTGCGGATGGTCGAGGACTCCCTCGAGCTCCGGCGCGTCGTCGCGCACGTCTGGGCCGCCTCCTTCGAGGTCGTCGAGGTCCTCTAATGGCGCGCACGCTCACCGATGCCCTGAAGAACTACCTGAGCCTGCCAGGCGCCCCGGCGCCGGCCGGCAACCGGGCCTTCATGGCGGCGGACCTCTTCGAGTTCACGGTGGCGGGGACGACCTACTACCGCACCAACTTCGACCGGGACCTGACCGGCGTTGCCCCGGCGACGGTGACGACCTACACCAGCTCGGGCGCCGTGCTGCCCCGGGTGCGGCTCCGCCAGACGGCCGGCCTCTCGGTCGACGACCTGGAGCTCGACGTCGGGCACGGCGGGACGGCGACGCTGGGCGCGAAGACGTGGGTGCGTCGCGCGCTCGACGGCGACCTCGACAAGGCCCCCCTCCGCCTCTTCCGTGCCTTCTTGGACCCCACGACCTTCGCGGTGGTCGGGACCGTCCTGCTCTTCGACGGGCAGATCTCCGACATGGAGCCCGGCGCCGCCGAGATGCGCCTGGTCGCCACGGTCTCGACCAAGGAGTTCAACGCCTCCTTCCCGAAGGTGCTCGTCGAGCCCAACTGCATCTGGGACCTGGGATCAACCGACTGCGGGTTCGCCGGGACGCTCAACTACACGGCGACGCTCACGGCCGGATCCACGGCCTCGCTGCTCAACGTCGCGACGGTGCCGGGCGGCCTGGCCGGGGCCTACCTCTTCTTCCAGGGGGCGGCCCAGGTGGCCGGCCTCTGGAGGTTAATCAGCAACGCGGGGGACACGCCGACGCCTAACTTCACCGTGTCGCCGCCGTTCCCGGCCGGCGTCGTCGAGGGGCTCATCGGCTCCGCCGGCGCGCTCACCGTGCGCCGGGGCTGCGCGAAGACCCCGGGCTGGTGCGCGACCTACTTCTCGAACATCGCGCACTACCTCGGCGCTCCGAACGCCCCCACGGCGAAGGAGGCCACGTGAGCTCTCACTACGATCCCAACGGGGCCGACGAGGGAATCACCGACCCCTGGGGAGGACGAGGCAAGGCTCCGTCGGCCTCGGTCAAGAAGTCCTCCTCCTACGGGCGCCCCTACCCGGTGGTCTACGGCACCTGCGCCGTCCAGGGCATTCCGCTCTGGGTCTACGACAAGGGGAACCTGAAGTTCCTCCCCGACGGTGCCTACGGAGCCGAGAACGGCGGCCGCGCGGCGGAGGTCCAGTACGCCTTCTCCTACGGCCCGATTCAGGGCTTCGACTCCCTCATCCACTCCCAGCGCCTCTACGGACCCTCCGGCATCGGTACGGCCTACGTCGGGGCCACCAACCCGCCATCGGGAACGAGCGTCCCCGACTTCTTCCTGGGCGACGGGACCACCACGGCGTGGGCCCACTACGCCGGCGCCGGCTGGGAGTCGCGCATCCCCTGGCCGATGCTCGCCGTGATGCGCTGCCGGTACTTCTGGGTCCCCGACGGCGCTGGGACCATCCCGGACGTGAAGGGGGTCCTCGCCGGACGCTTCGCCACCCACGCGAACACGAAGCGCGCCACGACCTTCCCGACCTGGACCCGGTACGACGCGCTGCCCGGCGACGTGATCCGGGACCTCATCGAGAACGCGACCTACGGCCTGGGGAAGCCGTCCGGGACGGTCGTGACGGCCGCCGGATCCGATGGCTCCGCCGCGAGCTCCTACGACAGGTACTGCACGGCCAACGGGTGGTACATCGCGCTGGCCGTCGACCAGGACATCTCCGTCGAGGAGGTGGTCGGCCAGGTCCTCCAGGCCACCAACTCCGTCGGGGTCTGGTCCGAAGGGTACTTCAAGATCTTCCCCCTCGGGGACTCGGCAATAGGGACCTACACGCCGGTCC
>JBAXVO010000321.1:0-3631 GCA_037129355.1 Deltaproteobacteria bacterium
GCTACGGAAGCCGGTAGCCGAGGAAGAGCTGCGTCGTGAAGGCGAAGTTGGACACCGTGCCGCCCGAGTCCCCGGCGAAGGAGGAATAGGCGTCGATGGCGGCCCCGAAGCGGGTGTTGAGGCCGACCGAGAGGTCGGGAGTGGCGTGGTACTCGACGTACGGACCGACGGCCGGACCGAAGATGAACTGCGGGGAGCGGTTTCCCGTCACGAGGAGCGACATGTTGAAATCGAGACCCACTCCGATCTCCAGATTGGGCTGGACGGGGAAGCCCATCACCACGCCCACCGGGAACTGGAAGCCAAAGTTGGCATTGCTGGTCGTGTAGAGCTTGAGGCCCGGATCGACGTGAAAGAGGAGCTTGAAATCCTTGGACTGGAGGAGCTGGAATCGCATCGGCGCGTAGAACGAAAGGCCGAACGGATAGTTGGCGGCACCGGCCAGTTGGTCCCCGTAGATCATGCCCATCCGGAGGCTAACGTCCGCGGTGGGCGACATCCCGAAGGTGTACCCGAAGGTCGTGCTCGGCCAGCCGGTCTGGACGTCGATCACGGCCCGCCCGCTGACGGTCTCGGTCCCGACGACGCTCCAGCCTGCGAGGCCCGGCCGGCCGCCGGCATCGGACTGGGCCGTGGCGATGGCGGGGACGGATGCGGCGAGAAGGGCGATGGCGGCGACGGCAACTCGAATCCGGTTCGTCATGGGGTCTTCCTCCTGGGTCGAACCCTTTATTGCCAACGACACCGTGCGTCAAGACCAGTCTGTGTCATCGGCGTGACTCCGGCGCCCGTGATCACGTGCGTCCGGCCATGCGCGCGCGCAGGGCCTGGAGGACCTCCGCCGAACGTGCCGAGGCCGCCGCAGCCGACTCACCGCCGGCCGGGTCGTGCCGGACGTGGGCGCCTGGCGGCAGGTCCTCGAGGAAGCGACTCGGGGTCCTCGGCTCGATCCGACCGCGCCTCGTCCGCGCGGCCGCCCTCGTGACCCAGAGCACCTCCCGCGCCCGAGTGATTCCAACGTACGCGAGTCGTCGCTCCTCCTCGAGGTCCCTCGCCTCCCCCTGGATCCCCGACACCGGGAGGAGGTCCTCCTCGACCCCGATGAGGAACACGACCGGGAACTCGAGACCTTTCGCGGAGTGGAGGGTCATGAGCGTCACTCCGTCTGCCTCCTCCGGTTCCTCGTCGCGCGAGTCGAGGGCGAGGCGCTGGAGGAATGTCCGGAGGGTCGACTTCGGGTCGCGCCGCTCGTGCCACTCCAGGGATCGAAGGAGCGAGTCGACGGACTCGGCCTTCCGGGTCCCCGCCTCGGGCGACGAGACGGTCCTCCGGAACCAGCCCTTCAGATCCAGGTCCTCGAACATGGCGCGTGCCGGTTCGGCAATCCGCCCGGGGCCGAAGCGCTTCCGGAACAGGTCGAGCTGGTCGGCGAACTGCGCCATCTTCTCGGGCGCCCCCCTCGGAATGTCCGGCACCTGGCCAGCGAGCCTGAGCGCGGCCGAGATCGACATCCGGTTCCCGGACGCCCAATTCCCGAGCCGCTCCATGGCGACGTCCCCGATCCCCCGTGGAGGAACGTCGACGATCCTGGAAAAGGCGACGTCGTCGTCCGGAAACGCGCACGCCTTCAGCCATCCGACCACGTCGCGGACCTCGGCGCGGTCGAAGAAGGCCGGTCCGCCCCGGACCTTGTGGGGGATGCCGACCTCCCGGAGCGCCTCCTCGAGGGGCTGGCTCTGGGCGTTCAGGCGGTAGAGCACCGCGAAGTCGGACGGCGCCCTTCCATCGGCGAGCCCCCGAGCCACCTCCCCCGCCACGAACCGGGCCTCCTCCTGCTCGTCGGGGAGCGCCACGATGCGGACCGGGTCTCCGGGGCCGGCGTCCGTCCAGAGCCGCTTGGGACGCCTGTCGGCCGACCGGGCGATGACGCCGTTCGCGCAGTCGAGGATCCGCCCGGTCGACCGGTAGTTCTGCTCGAGGCGGACGATCTTCGCTCCCGGGAAGCTCCGCTCGAACTGGCGGATGTTGCGGACGTCGGCCCCTCGCCACCCGTAGATCGCCTGGTCGTCGTCCCCGACCGCGCAGAGGCTTCGTCGGCTCCAGTCCGGAGAGCGTGCTCTCGACTTGCAGAGCAGTTCGAGCAGTTCCAGCTGGATGCGGTTCGTGTCCTGGTACTCGTCCACGAGCACGTGCCGGAACTGCTCCTGGTACTTCGTGCGCATCGCACGATCCGCGGACAGCAGGGCCACCGGGCGGACGAGGAGGTCGTCGAAGTCGAGGGAGCGCTGCGCCCGGAGTGCCTGCTCGTAGCGGGGGAGGATCTCGGTTGCGATGACCTCGTAGTCATCGTCCGGCACCGGCCCCGATGCCGCTCCGGCAGCGGCCTCGTTCTTTCGACGCGAGATCACCCCGAGGAGGCGGCGAACGTCGAACCGCCTGGAGTCCATCTGGACGTCCCGGAGGCTGCGCTTCAGCAGGCTGGCCTGGTCCCCCGCGTCGCAGATCGCGAACCACTTCGGGAGGCCCGCCGCCACGTGCTCCTGCCGCAGGAACCAGAGGCCGAACCCGTGGAAGGTCGCGATGTGGCAACCGGCGCCGGCCGCCCTGGACAGGCCCCGCACCCGCTCCTTCATCTCGGCGGCGGCCTTGTTGGTGAAGGTCACCGCGAGGATCTCGCCGGGGGCGATGCCCTGTTCGACCAACCAAGCGATCCGGTGGGCGATGACGCGGGTCTTTCCCGAACCTGCCCCGGCCAGGACGAGGGAAGGACCCTCCTCGACCGTGACGGCCTGTCGCTGCGGCGGATTGAGACGGGACAGGTCGAGCACGGGGCGAGCCTCTTGCCACGCCCCGGCCAGGTCTTCAAGGCCTTGACATGTCCGCGATTCTCCGCGAGAGGAAGGCGCGCCGACCTAGAATGTCCGGCACCGGGGTCGACCCGGCAAACTCGAGGAGAAGTCGTCATGTTCTGGCTCGTCCCCCGGCCTCCCGGCCACCCTGCCCCGCAGAACGGAAGCCCGCGGATGTTTCGGGTGGAGTGGATCGAGAAGTACCTGTCTCGGGTCAAGCCCTGGCAGGTCCTCCTCGTCTGGGTGCCGGTGGTGGCCTACCTGGTGTACCGGGGCCTTCAGGTTCCGGGCATCTCGCGGGGAACCTTCGTGGGGGCCCTCCTGGGCGGACTCGTCTTCTGGACCTTGCTCGAGTACGTGCTGCACCGGTGGGTGTTCCACTACGTCCCCAATCCGAACTCGGAACTCTCCCTCGACGTCCACTTCCTCATCCACGGCGTCCACCACGACTGGCCGCACGACGCCGATCGTCTCGTGATGCCGCCGGTCATGTCGATCCTGCTCGCGGTGATCCTCGGCTACCCGATCTATCTCCTCCTCGGGGCGCGCTACTTCAATCCGTTCTTCGCCGGGCTCGTGATCGGTTACCTCTGGTACGACATGACCCACTACGCGGTGCATCACGTGAAGCCTCGGACCGAGGCCGGCGCCAAGTTGCGGAAGCACCACTACCTGCACCACTTCAAGACGCCTGAGGCTCGGTACGGGGTCTCGACACCACTGTGGGACGTGGTGTTCGGCACCCTGCCCCGGGACGACCGATCCGCGCCGTCGACGTCATC
>JBAXVO010000322.1:0-3580 GCA_037129355.1 Deltaproteobacteria bacterium
CTGAGGGAAATGAGCGAGTGGTACTGGGCGCACGAAGCCGAACTCCCGCACAGGTAAACCCTTGCTCACCCTGGGTGCGCTTCCTATATGCGCCCGGTCGTTTCCCTCGTGAGGAAGGAGCGTCCGATGGCCAGGTACGTCGACGGATTCGTCATCCCCATTCCGAAGAAGAACATGAAGACCTACCTCCGCATGGCGAAGATGGGCGCGGCCATGTGGAAGGACCACGGCGCCCTCGCCTACACGGAGTGCGTGGCGGAGGACCTCAAGATCCCGTTCGGACTGGGGTTCCCGAAGATGGCGAAGCTCAAGCCCGGAGAGACGGTGATCTTCTCCTTCATCGTCTACAGGTCGCGTGCGCACCGCGACAAGGTGAACGCCGCGGTCATGAAGGATCCGCGCATGAACGAGGCCACCATGAAGGACAAGATGCCCTTCGACCTGAAGCGCTTCGCGATGGGCGGGTTCGAGGTGCTGGTGTCGTGGTAACCGGGGCATGCAGGGACTGGCTCTTGCTCCCAAGGTGGGACCCCGCTATCGACGCGCAGGAGATCTAGATCATGGACATCAAGCCCATCCGGAACGAGAGGCAGCATCGGGCTGCGCTGAAGGAGATCGAGCGACTGTGGGCCGCGAGGCCCGGGACACCTGCCCACGACCGCCTCGAAGTGCTCGCCACCCTGGTCGAGGACTACGAGGACAGGCACCACCCCGTGCTGCCGCCGGATCCCGTGGCGGCGATCCGCTTCCGCATGGAGCAGCTGGGGCTCGACCGGAAGGCCCTCGAGCCCAGCATCGGTTCGCGCGCGCGCGTCTCGGAGGTGCTGTCCGGGCGGCGGCGCCTCACCCTCGACATGATCCGCCGGCTCCACGTGCAGCTCGGGATTCCGGCGGACGTGCTCCTGGCTTCGTAGGGTGACCGGGGCGGCTACTTCCGCCCCTCCTTCTGCTGCTCCCGCTCGATGCTCTCGAAGAGCGCCCGGAAGTTCCCCGCGCCGAACCCCTCGTCCCCCTTGCGCTGGATGATCTCGAAGAAGAAGGGGCCGGCGGCCGGCTCCTTGTAGAGCCCGGCCGAGTCCTTGAGGAAGATCTGCAGCATGTAGGAGCCGCGGGCGCCGCCGTCGACCAGGATGCCGAGGTCGCGCAGCGTGGGGATGGCCTCCTCGATCTTCTCCACGCCGATGCGGGTGAGCCGCTCGGGCAGCATGTCGTAGTAGCTGCCGGGGGTGGGCATGAACTCCACGCCGCGCTCGCGCAGGCCGCGGGTGGCGGAGAGGATGTCACCCACCGTGAGCGCCGCGTGCTGCACCCCGTCGCCGCGCAGGTCCTCGTGGAAGAGCTGGATCTGCGAGGCCTGGAAGTCGGGGCGCCAGGGCTCGTTGTTGGCGAACTTCACGCCGGAGTGGGGGTCGCGCATCACCACCGAGCGCAACCCCGAGCCGTGGGCCTGCATGGCGGCCTTGCGCTGTCCGGGCACGTCGGAGGTGTGGAACTGCACCTCCCAGAACTCCTCGAAGCCGAGCACGTGCTCCATCCAGAGGAGCGCGGGCTTCATGGTGAGGAAGTTCGACGTCACGTGGTCGATGTGGCCGAAGCCGAAGCGGTTCGTGCCGCCCCGGGGCGTCGCGTGGCGCGGCATGTACGGGTAGAGCGCCGGGTAGTTCTTCCGCTCGACGAAGCGGAACTCGGTGTCGCCGAAGGGGGTGGTGATGCCGAAGCTCCGGAACGTGCCGCCGTTCTCGGTGATGCCCATGACGTCGGTGGTGGGCGTGCCGCCGCGCTCCTCCACGAGCCGGAAGGTCCGGTCGATGTCGTCGACCTCGAAGAGGAGCATCCCCACGCCGTCGGGGTGCTTGCGCAGGAAGAGGCCGGCGTCGCTCGTGCCGGTGGGGAGCGGCTCGGAGACGAAGACCCGGACGTCGCCCGCCTCGAAGAGGGCGGTGCGCTGGTGGAAGACGGCGTCGAGCTCCGGCGAGGAGACGGCGGTCTCGGCGAAGTCCATCATCCGCGTGTAGAAGCGGCGGGAGCGCTCGAGATCGTGGACGTAGTAGTGGAGCGCTTCGAGGCGGCGGATGCCGATGGGGGCGGGGGGCATGGCCCGGGTGTTAATCGCGGCCGGGCCGGGGGGCCATGGGTGTCAGGGGGCCCGGGCCCGGAGGGAGGCCAGGAAACTGGCGGGCTCGACGACCTGGGTCCCCCGGAAGTGCTTCACGGAGAGCACCGCGGCGTCCCAGGTCACGAGGTGGCTAGCAGCCCCGA
The DNA here is from genome assembly GCA_037129355.1 of Deltaproteobacteria bacterium. Taxonomy (GTDB): domain Bacteria; phylum Myxococcota; class Myxococcia; order Myxococcales; family Anaeromyxobacteraceae; genus CAIOAK01. The sequence goes on from JBAXVO010000322.1 coordinate 2,260, forward strand.
CGTACGCCGTCCAGAGGTACGGGTCGTCGTCCGGATCGGCCGCCACGACCACCGGCCCTTCCGCGCTTTCCACGACGTCGGCCGTGCAGAGCTCGACCACCTCGAGCCATTCGAGCGGGTCGAAGCCGGGTGCGAGGAAGCGTCGCACGGCGGGCCTGGCGAAGATCTCGCGCACCTCGGCCTGGACGTACGCGGAGGTGACGATGCGAAAGGCGCCCTTCCGCGCCTCGTCGAGCAGGGCGCGCGCCGGGCCATGCCGGGAGATGGCCCCGCTGACCCATACCTGCGCGTCGAGAACCGCGCGCCAGCCCGTCACCGTCGGCGCGCCTTCCGCCTCGATTTCACGGCCTGGGCCTCTCGCGCGAGGGAGACGGCGACCTCGTCGGGGTCGAAGCCCTTCTGGCCGAGGTAGGCGTCCTGGATCGCCTCGAGTTCCGCGCTCCGGCGCCTGGCGAAGTCCTCCAGGCGGCGTGCCCGCTCGGCCGGGATGATGGCCGCGACCTCGCGCCCCTTTCGTTCGATCACGAAGGTGTCGAAGCGGAGGCGGACCCTGTCGAGCAACTCGCCCAGGTGGGCGCGGAGGTCGAGCGTCGAGATGCGGTTCATATGACAACTATAATAGTTGTCATGGAGCCGAGGCAACTGCTGCTGCGTCCGGCTGCTTCTCCGGGGCGGCGGCGACGAAGGCCGGCAGCGCTGCGCAGGAGGCCTCCACGCGGAGCAGCGTGGGGAACTTCGAGACGTCCACCCCGAAGCGGCGCGCCCCGTAGAGCTGGGGGACCACGAACAGGTCGGCGAGGGTGAGCTCGTTGCCGTGGCAGAAGCGGCCGGCGCCGTCCTGCACCGCGGCCTCGAGACCGGCCATGCTCCGGGCCAGGAAGTGGGTGGTGAAGGCGAGGTCGTCGCCGGGGTGGCGCTCACGGAGCCACTTCATCGTCGACGAGTTCTGGAAGGGCTGGATGGAGGCGTTCACGTCCTCCGCGAGGGCGCGGACGCGGGCCCGGGCGGCCGGGTCGCGGGGGAGGAGCGGCGGGGAGGGGTGGCGCTCCTCCAGCCATTCCAGGATGGCCATCGACTGGCGCAGTCGCACGGTGCGGCCGCCCTCCTCGACCTCGAGGACCGGGACCATGGTCATGGGGTTCCGAGCCCGGTGGGCGTCCGCGAACTGGGCGCCGGCGACCAGGTCCACCGCGGAGTAGGTGAACGGGAGCCCCTTGTGGTGGAGCGCGATGCGGACGCGCCAGGAGCAGGAGGAACGCCAGTACGAGTGGAGGGTCAGGGTCACGGGGCGTGACTAACCGGCCGGGGAGGGCGGGGCAAG
>JBAXVO010000323.1:0-3575 GCA_037129355.1 Deltaproteobacteria bacterium
CCGCCCGGATCCCGACATTCCCGTAGCAGTTCAACCGGTTGAATGCCTGGGCGGTCCCCGGCCTCCCCGCACGGGCTGGCGCCCGCCCGGATGACATTCCTTCTTCGCGCCTGCTAGCCTCGGAAAGCCACCGTGGGGGGTGCGTCCTGACGGCGAACGACGAACAGCAGGATCGGATCGCGGGGACGAGTGTCGGCGAGCCCGGCCCGCTGTCGCGGCTGCTCCTGGAACTGGCCGACGCCTCGGGAGACGACGCGCTCGAGGCCTGGACCAACGAGCTCGCCCCCGGCGACAAGGTGGGGCGCTTCGTGATCCGCCAGGAGGTGGGGCGAGGAGGGTTCGGCGCCGTTTACGAGGCCCTCGACACCGAGCTGAACCGGGTCGTCGCCGTGAAGTCCCTGCGGTTCTCCAGGAAGCGACGGGAACTCTCCTCCGAATGGCTCAAGCGGGAGGCCGAGGCGGTGGCCCGGCTCGATCATCCCTGCATCGTCACGCTCTTCGACGTGGGGACGAGCGACTCGGGGCCGTACCTCGTGATGGAACTGCTGCGAGGGAGGACGCTGGCCCAGCACATCGCCGACGGCCCCGTACCCCAGGCCGAGGCCCTGCGCATCGCCGGGGAGATGGCGAAGGGTCTGGCGCACGCCCACCAGCGGGGGGTCCTCCACCGGGACCTCAAGCCCGCCAACGTCTTCCTCTGCGAGGACGGGCGGGTGAAGCTGCTCGACTTCGGTCTGGCCCATCTGCTCGGAAGTCCGGAAGCCAAGGGGTCGGGGACGCCGGCGTACATGCCCCCGGAGCAGGCCCGGGGGGACGAGATCGACGCCAGGGCCGACGTGTACGCGGCGGCGATGGTGCTCCGCGAGATGCTGACCGGGCGGCGCGAGCCGGGCGGCGACGCGGTGGTCCCGAAGGCCCTCGCGCGCGGGCTGGAGAGGGCGCTCTCGCCGAGCCGGGACTCGCGGCCGCGCGACGGCACCGCATGGCTGGAGGAACTCGCCGCGGCGCAGGTCGCGCCCCCGCGCCGGGCATGGCGGGTGGCCGGGCTGGTCGCGCTCGGGCTGGTCCTGGGGGTGGGAGCGTTCTGGTTCGCCACGCGGCCGCGGGTCGGGCCGCCGCAGGGCCCGAACTCGTCATTCGCCTGGACGAGCCCCTCCATCGCGGTCATGCCTTTCGCCGACCTCTCGCCGAACCATGACCAGGCGTACTTCTCCGAGGGGATCGCGGAGGAGATCCTGCGCGCGCTCTCCCGCGTCCAGGGGATGCGCGTTCCCGGGCGCTCGTCGAGCTTCTGGTTCAAGGGCAAGAACGTGGAGCCCGCCGAGATCGCCCGGAAGCTCGGCGTGACCTACCTCCTCGAGGGCAGCGTTCGCACCTCCGGCGACCGGATCCGGATCACGGCCGAGGTGGTGAACGCCACGACCGGCGAGCGAGTCTGGAGCGAAGTCTACGAGCGGGAGGTCGCCGACGTCTTCTCCATCCAGGACGAGATCGCCCGGTCGGTGGTCCAGGCAGTGGCGCCGGTGCTCAGGGCAAGGAGCGTCGCGATTCCCGCGTCCCCGGTCACGAACCCGGAGGCCTACCGACTGCTCCTCATGGGGCGCTACCGGAACAGCCAGGGAACCGAGGAGTCGGTGGGCCAGGCGGTCGACATGCTCGAGCGGTCGGCCTCCCTCGATCCCCGCTACGCGCCCACCCAGGCCATGCTCGCCTTCGCATACCGGAATCTCTCGATGAGGAAGAAGGGCGCGGAGCAGCAGCGGCTCCGGAAGGCGGCCCGGGAGGCAACCGAACGGGCGGTGAAGCTGGATCCCTCGTCGGCCTGGGCATACCTGGCGCAGGCGGCGACCCGGCTGATGGAAGACCTGGACTGGAGGGGTGCCCTGGCCAGTCTCGACCGGGCCACGGCCCTCGATCCGTCGAGTCCACCCATCTTGAACATGCGCGGGCTCTTCCTGGCCAGCCTTGGCCGGTTGCCGGAGGCGGTGGAGGTGCAACGTCGAGCCGTGGAGCAGGACCCTTTGAGCGCCATCCACACCGACAACCTCGCAAGATTCCTCCTGGCCGATGGACGGTATGCGGAGGCGCAGGAGTGGTTCCGGCGAGCGGATGAACTCTCACCCGGTAGCGGGGGCCTGCAATGGGCCGGGGCGTGGACGGCGCTCGGTACCGGGGATCCCCAGAACGCGCTGGCGCTCTTCGAGAAGATGCCCGGGGTCGAGCGGCTGATGGGGACGGCGGTGGCGCTCCACGCCCTGGGACGCGATCAGGAGTCGAGGGACAGGCTCGCGCAACTGGAGCGAGAGTTCCCGGATGCGCCGATCGCCATCGCCGGCGCGCGTGCGGGGCGTGGGGACATCGACGGGGCGTTCGAATCGCTCGAGGTCGCCCTCCGGACGCGGGATGCCCGCCTCTGGTCACTCTGGTACCAGCAGCAGCTGCGCCCGCTTCGCAGTGACCCGCGCTTCCCCGCCCTGATGGAGAGGATAGGGGCCAAGGTGGAGTAGGGGTATCGCGACCAAGGTCCGGCTCGCGGACCATCGGCCAGATGGGGCGTAAGGAAACCCTGTCTTGACGCATGTTTCGTGAGATTCGCCTCCAGCGTTTCGATGGCGATGGGAAACCCCTCCACGCTTCCGGGAATCGCGCTGGATTCGCGATCGAGGTCTCGGGCGAGGTTCGAGATCTCCGCGCAGGAGATCGCGCAGGAGCGCGTTCCCGCGCGTTTGGCGAGGGTCGAAATTCGCATGAGACAGTGCCTTCATGAACGCACGCGAATGGTCCCTCCGCATCGCCGAGCTCCTCCGCCGGGAGCGCGCATCCATCGTCGACGTCCTCCTCGCCCTCGCCGAGTTCGACCGGCTGGCCGTGTACCGACAACTGGGCCACGCGAGCCTTTTCGACTTCCTGCATCGGGAAGTTCGGCTCTCCCGTGGCATGGCCCACTACCGGCTGGTCGCCACCCGGCTGGTGGAGAGGTTCCCCGAGGTGGTCGAGCCTCTCAGGGACGGAAGGCTTTGCATGTCGAGCGTCGTCGAGCTCGCCAAGGTCATGACCGAGGAGAACCGGGCCGAAGCCTTGCCGAAGTTCTTCGACAAGTCCCGGCAGGAGGCGAAGCAGGTGGTGGCGGAGATCCTGCCGGCGGAGGTGGTGCCGGTGAGGACGGTCGTCACCGGCGGTCGGGTCAGTTCAACGGTTGAACTGGAGTTGATCGGGGTCAGGACGGCGACCGTCCAGGCGCGGGTGGAGCGCTCCGTCGCGCCAGCGCCACGGTCGGTGGTGGAGCCGATGACGGCCACGGCGAGCCGGATGCACATCACGGTCAGCCCGGAGTTCGTGGCGTTGCTGAAGAAGGCGAAGGCGGGGCAGGGGCACGTCCAGCCGGGAGCCACGGACGAGCAGGTGCTCACCGCGGCGCTGGAACTGCTCATCGAGAAGCAGGGGAAGAGGAAGGCGTCGGTGCCGCCGAAGGTGAAGCGAGAGGTGCGGGCCCGCGATGACGGGAAGTGCCAGTGGAAACTGGCCTCGGGTGGAGTCTGCGGCTCGGAGGTCCGGACCGAGGTGGACCACGTGGT
>JBAXVO010000324.1:0-3570 GCA_037129355.1 Deltaproteobacteria bacterium
AGTGGAGGGTCAGGGTCACGGGGCGTGACTAACCGGCCGGGGAGGGCGGGGCAAGCGGGGGCGGCAAGGGCAGGGCGGCACGCGGGTTGCTCTATCGAGGCGGAGGCGGGGCATGACAGGTGAATCCTCGGAGGGGGCGGACGATGCGCGGACGTGCGGAGCGAATGGCGACCGAGGCGGAGATGACGCGGCGGCTCCGGGAGGTGGCCGCGTCGGTGGACAGGTCGCTTCTCCCAGGCGAAACAGCGGTGACCCGGGTCCTCGCGACCCGGTCGTGCACGGTCTACTACGAGCGAAATCCCGCGGGCCGGTGGGTTGTGAGCGTTCCCGAGATCCGGGGGTGTCGGAGGATCGGGTTGAGCCTCTCCGACGCGCGCAGGCGCATCCAGGAGCCCCTGGAGCATTTCCTTGGGGCGGAGGCAATCAAGGGGGTGGAGGTCCTGGAGGAGATCCGGTTGCCCGAGGAACTGAAGCGGGCTGTCCGGAGCGCGGCTGAGGCTCGCGCGGCCGCCGAGCGGGCCCGGCAGGGGGCGCAGGAGGTCGTCCGAGATGCCGTGCAGCAGATGGTGAACGGGGCCCGGCTATCGGTTCGGGACACGTCGGAGTTGCTGGGAATCTGCCGTCAGAGGGTTCAGGAACTGGCCGGTACAGGAAAGCAAAGGTTCCAGTAGCTACAACTATCGAATGCGAACCGTGACGCTCGAGACCCTGAAGAAGGAGCTTTCCGAGTACGTGCGCATCGCGGCCGCGGGGGAGCGGGTACTCATCTCCGACCGGGACCGGGTGGTCGCGGAACTGGTGCCGCCGGCTCCGGGGCGGGGGCTCACCGCGGAGCGCCCCGGGGGGAGCACGCTACGGCAGGTGCTCGCCGGCCTCGAGGCGGACCGGAGCGACCGGTGACCTGACACGAGGCCTTCCACTCCGTCGAGCGCGCCCCGCTAGAAAGTCGCCGTGCCCTTCAAGCCGAACTGGATCCAGCCGTGGAAGGCGCGCCCTCCGGACGGGATCGCCCCGCCCGAGTCCACGCCGCCACTGATGGCCGAGAAGTTGGTGTAGTTGCCGCCGACGAAGCCGAGGTAGGGCCCGAGGCCGAAGGCGGGGGAGAGCCGGAAATCGACGCCGGCCTGGACGTTCAGGAACTCCCAGCCGCTCATCGTGAACGTCGCGCCCTGGCCGGCGAACTGCGTCCACTCCCAGCCCGTCCCCAGGCTGACCCAGGGGTTCCAGGTCCCGTCGGGCAGGAAGCCGTAGACGGCCTCGATGCCGACCCGCATGTCCCAGCCCGACGTCCCGGCCATGCCGTTGAACGCGGCCGGGGCGACGAAGGCCGGGCCCCACTGGAAGTAGACCCCAGCCGATAGGCCGGGCGTGAAGCGGTACCGGCCGGCGACCTCCAGCGGGACCGCCCCCGTCCAGGCGTCGGACATCGGCCAGGCGGGGTGGTAGCCGAACTCGTCCCAGGTGCTCGAGCCCCAGACGTTCCCGACCGGGATCGCGTAGGCCACCTTCACGTCGAGTGCGAAGAGTGCCCTCGCGGTCCTGCGCGCGGCGAGCGCCTCCGCGCCCATGAGCTGGCTGCAGAACTCCTGCGCGTCGAGCAGGCGCTGCCAGGCGATCCGGAGCTCGGCCTCGTCCTCCACCCGCTTCCGTTCCAGCTTCTCGAAGATGAGAGCGCTCTCCTGCCGGGTCGAGGCCGCCTTGTTCAGGACCTCGCGGTCCGCGGCGACCAGGTTCTCGAGGCGCGTCACCTCGCCGGCGAGGTCCTTCACCGTGGCCTCGCAGGGGTGCGCCGCCGCCAGGCTGGGCGTGAGCAGCAGGAGCGCGAGGAGGAGGGGTGTGATGGTCCGGAACATGGTGAGCTCCTAGCTGGCGGCCACCCGCTGCTCGAGCCGCCCGAAGACGCTCCGCCCCTGCGCGTCGAAGGCCTCCATGGCCACCCGGTCGCCGGCGCGGAGGAAGGGGGTCTTCGCCTTGTGGTCGACGGAGTGGATGATCTCGAGCATGCGCCGCTCGGCGAGGCAGGAGATGCCGCGCTTCATGTCGGCGTTCGAGACCGTGCCGCTCCCCAGGATGGTGCCGGACGTGAAGGCGCGGGTGTGGGCCACGTGGGCGATGAGGTCGGCGAAGGAGAAGTGCATCTCCGGCCCGGTCTCGAGGTCGCCGACCACGCGGCCGTTGTGCCAGACCTTGAACTGGAGCCAGGCGCGCCCGTCGTGCCAGGCGCCGCCGAGCTCGTCGGGCGTGGCGACGAAGGGGGCGAAGGCGGTGGCGGGCTTCGACTGGAAGAAGCCGAACCCCTTGGCGAGCTCGTTCGCGACCAGGTTCCGCAGCGTGCAGTCGTTCGCGAGCGTGACGAGCCGGACGTGGTTCATCGCCTCCTCGGCGCGCGTGCCGAGCGGGACGTCGCCGAGGATGACGGCGATCTCCCCCTCGAAATCGAGCCCCATGAGGGGGTCGGAGAGCTGGATGTCCTCGGCCGGCCCCAGCAGCACGCCGCTGCCCCCCTGGTAGACGAGCGGGTCGGTCTCGAGCGAGGGGGGCATCTCGGCGCCGCGGGCCTTCCGGACGAGCCGGACGTGGTTCAGGTAGGCCGAACCGTCGACCCACTCGTAGGCGCGCGGCAGCGGCGCCTGGAGCTGGTGGACGTGGAGGGGATCGGTGGCCACCCGTCCGTTCTCGAGGTCGGCGTCGAACTCGCGGAGCTTCGGCTCCACCTCGTCCCAGCGGTCGAGCGCCTGCTGGAGGCTCCGGGCGATGTGGGAGGCGTCGGCGAGGCGCGTGCCGTCCGACCGGACGATGCAGAGCTTGCCGTCGCGGGTGCCGTCACGGAGGGTGGCGAATCGCATGGGGCGAAGAATGCCACAGACGACGGAGCCTTCCAGGGCTCTTGCGGACCCGCACAGGTAGCGTAGGTTGGGTACATGAGCCAGGAGGGGATACCCCCGAAAGGGGATGCGCTGCGTCGGGCCCTGCAGTGGCTCGCCGAGCAGCGGGTGACCGACCCGAAGGCGTCGCGCGCGAAGCTCATCTCCGAGGCGGGGCAGCGATTCGACCTCTCCCCGGCCGAGGAAGAGTTCCTCTTCGGCAACTGGAAGGAAAGCTGATGGCCCTCGAATGGAAGCGCATCCTCTGCCCGGTCGACTTCTCCGATGCCTCGAAGAGCGCCCTCCAGGTCGCCTCCGAGCTCTCCCGGCGGTTCGACGGTGAGCTCACGGTCTTCCACGCCTATCCCCTGCCCGGGTACACCCTGCCGGAGGGAACCGTCCTCCCGGCCACCGGCATGCTGCAGGAGCTGGCCGAGCAGACCGACGCGCTGCTCGAGCGCTGGAAGGCCGACGCCCTGAAGGACGGCGCGCCGCGGGTCAGCACGGCCAAGTCGGTGGGTGAGCCGGCGGTGGAGATCGTCGCCGCCGCCGAGGAGGGCAAGTACGACGCCATCGTCGTCGGGACCCACGGCCGGACGGGTCTCGCCCACGTGCTGCTCGGATCGGTGGCGGAGCGGGTGGTTCGCCGCGCCCCGATGCCGGTGGTGACGGTCCGGCCGAGGAAGTAACCCCCCGGAATCCGCGG
>JBAXVO010000325.1:0-3566 GCA_037129355.1 Deltaproteobacteria bacterium
GTTGCCCTCGCAGGAGGCGCCGCCCGCGCACTGGTTCGGCAGCGGGTAGTTCCGGTTGCCCACCGCGTCGTTGAAGAAGGTGTTGAGGAGGAAGAATCCGTACGGCGTGAAGGTGACGGGCGACGGCTTGGGCGCCTCCTTCACCACCACCGTGGTGCTCTCCTTGAGGACCACTTCCTGGTTGGTGCTCGACTGTGCGTTCGCTGCGACGGGCAGCACGGCGAGCAGCGCCGCTGCTCCGAGGACGGAAATCCTTCTCATCGATTTGACTCCCTCTGGCGGGCAGGGGGGTGCCCGGAATGGCCTCGGCGGAGGCCGTTGTGGTCCACGTCTCGCCCGTGCTTCCCCGTGGGTGAAAGAGCGACGTGGGACCACGGAGGGCACGAATCCGGCGTCGGAACGGGCACACGGTATCTGCATCGGCGCCCGGTTTGGGACCCCCTTTGTCTAGCCATACCCAAAAGGGGCGCATGCCCCTCCGGCCGGTCAGCGCCGGAGTTCCACCACGGTCACGGCGTCCCCGCCCTCGTGCAGGTCGCCCCGCCGGAAGGAGCCGACGTAGGGGGACGCCTTCAGGTGCGTCCGAAGCGAATCCTTGAGCGCTCCCGTCCCGTGGCCGTGCAGGATGAGCGCGTCGACGGCCCCCTCGGCGAAGAGCCGGTCGAGGAAGCCGTCCACCTCCCGCAGCAGGTCGTCGACGCGCATCCCCCGCACGTCGAGCCGCCGCGACCCCACCGAGAGCGGGGCCGCCCGCGCCTCCTCCGCGGCGCGGAGCCGGTCGTCGCGGGCCCGGGCCAGGGTCGCCCCCTTGGCCTTTCCACGCAGCGGGAGCACGTCGGAGACCGGACGCCGGACGCGGAGCGCGCCGAGCTGGACGAGCGCCTCGTCCCCCGACACCTCGAGCAGCTCCCCCTCCTGTCCCAGCGAGGCCACCCGGACCCGGAGCCCCGGAGTGAGCGCGCCGGCGGGAGCCGCCTCCGGGGCGGCCGCGGCCCGGGACACCGCCACGCGCGACGCCTTCTCCATCGCCGTGGACCACTCCTCGAGCTGCCGGGAGGCCTCGCTCGCCTTCCGGACGGTGGGCGCGGCCTGGAGCTCGGCGAGGAGCCTTCGGACCTCCTCGCGCGCCGAGTCGACCTCGTCGGCCAGCGACGCCGCCACCCGGGCAGCCGCCTCCTTCTCGGCGCGGAACGCCGCCTCCTCCCGGCGCGCGGCCGCCTCCTCCCGCTGGCGCGCCGCGGCCGCGTCGCGGGCGAGCCCGGCCCGCTGGGACTCGAGCCGCGCCCGTTCCTCGGAGAGGGCGCGAAGCGCCTCGCCGAGCGCGCCGCCGCGGCCGGAGAGCGAGGCCCGTGCCCGCTCGAGGACCGGTCCGGAAAGGCCGACCCGGCGCGCCACCTCGATGGCCGACGAGCTTCCCGGGCTGCCCAGGTGGAGCTGGAAGGTCGGGGCGAGCCGCTCGGGATCGAAGCCGACCCGGGCGTTGGCGAAGCGCGGGTCGGAGAGGGCGAGGGCCTTCAGCTCGTCGAGGTGGGTGGTGACGAGCACCGTCGCGCCCCGGTCGAGGAGGTCCTCGAGGATGGCCGCGGCGAGCGCCGCCCCCTCGCGCGGGTCGGTGTCGGCGGCGATCTCGTCGACGAGCACCAGGGAGCCGGGACCGGCGCCCTCGGCGATGTCCCGGACCGCGGTGAGGTGGGCGGTGAACGTGGAGAGGTCGCGGGCCAGGTCGCCGTGCTCCTCCACCGCGGCACGGATCGAGGCGTAGAAGGGGAGGCGGGAGCCCTCGCCCGCCGCGATGGGGAGCCCGGCCCGCAACAGGAGCGCGGAGAGCCCGGTGGCGGTGATGGCCACCGTCTTCCCGCCCCCGTTCGGCCCCGAGACGACGAGCGCCCGTCCGGGCGGCTCGAGCCGGAAGTCGCTCGCCACCACCTTCTTCTCCTGGAGCACGAGGATGGGGTGGCGCAGGTCGCGCAGCGCGATGCCCTCGGCCGGCGTCACCACCTCCGGGGCCGTGGCGTCGAGATCGGAGGCGAGCCGGGCCTGCCCCTCGAGGAGGTCGAGCGCCGAGAGGACGTCGAGGTCGCGCCCCAGGTCGGCGGCCCGGGCGGTCACCCCGTCGGAGAGGTCGCGCAGGATGCGCTCCTCCTCCTCGGCGGCCATGGCGTTCGCGATGGCGAGCTCGTTCCCCAGCTCCACCATGCCGTCGGGCTCGACGAAGAGGGTCTGCCCGGACTGGGAGGCGTTGTGCACGATGCCCGGGACCGCCGAGCGGGAGCTCGCCATCACCGGCAGCACGTAGCGCTCGTTGCGGATGGTGAAGTACCCGTCGCGCAGGTGGCGGGCCACGACCTCGTCCCCCAGCATGTCCTCGATGCGGGTCTTCATGGCCCGGTGGAGGCCCCGGGCCCGGTCGCGAAGCTGGGAGAGCTCGGGGCTGGCCCGCTCCGAGATGGTTCCGGACGGCTCGATGGCCCGCTCGATCCGGTCGGCCAGCCGCTCCGCGTCGGAGAGCGCCGCCGCGAGCGACCAGAGCCGGGGGAACTCCGCCTCGCGCGCCGAGAGCACGGCGCGGGTGCGGGCCGCCGACCGGGCCAGCACGGCGACGTCGCGCAGCGCGAGCGGTTCGAGCACGCCGCCCTTCCCGGCGCGGAGCAGCGCCGCGGCCGGGTCGCCCGGGGCGGCGATGGGCAGCGACGTGCCCGACCCGGAGAGCGCGCGGGCCTCGGCGAGGCGCAGGAGGGCCTCGCGGACCTCCGCGGGGGTGTCGAGGAAGGGGAGGGCGGCCGAGAGCGCCTTGCCGCCCGCGGTCCGGCAGCGGGACGCCAGGGCCCCGAGGACGAGCGGCCAGCCCAGTTCCTCGAGCGTCCGGGGGTGGGCGCTCACCGCGCCCCCGCGGCCGGCCCCTGCTGCCGGACGAGCAGGGCGGCCACGACGAGGCTCCGGGGGATCCCCCCGGCGAGCGAGGCGGCCACGACGCCGGGTGGGGCGTCGAGCCAGACCCAGGCGAGCAGCCCCTCGGAGAGGATCCAGAAGCCGAGGAGCCAGGCGGAGAGGCGAAGGACCCGGCGCGGCGCGCCGGGGGGAACGAGCGAGAGGCACAGGAGCGCGATGGCGGCGAGGACGGCGGAGGTGACGGGCCCAAGCACCGCCGGGGAGACCATCTCGCGGATGGCCTCCGGCATGTGGGCGTGGAGGAGGTGCGGGGGGGCGAGGAAGGGCACGACCCGGCCCAGGGCGTCGAAGGCCAGGTTCTCGCCCCATGCCGCCAGGAAGAGGACGGTCCCGCTCGTTCTCCAGCCGCTCGCCATGGTCCTCCTGAACCTCCCGAGGCGCCGGAGTCTGCCACAGGTGGCCGCACCGGGGGCAAGGACGGGTAGGATGTTGCGCATGGCGGGGAAGAGGCCTGCCGGGGTGATTCCCGGACTCGAGGTGCTGGCGAGGCGGAAGTTCACGCCGCTGCGCGGGCTGCGCGTCGGCCTGGTGTGCAACCCCACCGCGGTGGACAGGCGGCTCCGCCACGCCGCCGACCTTCTCGCGCCACTGGGCGCGCAGGGCCTTCACGGTGTCGG
>JBAXVO010000326.1:0-3557 GCA_037129355.1 Deltaproteobacteria bacterium
TCGCCGGGCGCCGGGAAGGAGTCGAACTGGCTGCCCGCACCGTCCGGCCCCTTCTACATGGCCCTGCGCCTGTACCTTCCGAAGAAGGAGGCGCTCACCGGCGCGTGGAAGCGGCCCGAGCCCCAGGGAACGCCGATCCAGGGAGGCAAGTGAATGGACCCCGTCAAGGTGACCCCCGAGACCTACATCCGGGCCGAGTCCGACCGCAGCTTCCGCAACATCGCGGGTCTCGCAGGCGGCGTGAACCGGTTCTTCCACATCCGCGCTCCGACCCCGCTCGACAAGCAGACCATCATCCGGATGAACCAGGACACGCTCTACTCGGGCGTCGTCGTCGACACGGCGAAGGGCGCGACCATCACGCTCCCGGAGGTGCCGAAGGGGCGGTTCATGTCCGCACAGGTCATCGACAACGACCACTACTGCCCGGCGGTCTTCTACGGCCCCGGACCGCACACCATCAAGAGCGACACGAGGTACGCGGTGGTCGCGGTGCGCATCCAGATATTCGACCCGAGGGACAGGGCCGAGGTGGCGCTCGTGAACGGGCTCCAGGACCGGCTCGCCCTGTCGGCCGGTAGCGCGGACCCGCTCCCGCCCGCGAACTGGGAGCCGGAGTCGCTGCAGGAGTTGACGCGGCAGTACGGGGCCGAGGCGAAAGCCATGAAGAACTTCAAGGGGCTCATGGGCCCTCGCGGCAAGGTCGACGAGAAGCGGCGCCACCTCGTCGCGGCCGCGGGCTGGGGGCTCAACCCGGACGAGGACGCGACCTACTTCATGTACGCTGGCGAGCACGACCCCGCGAAGGGCTACGTCGCGACCTACCAGGTCCCCGAGAACGGCGCCTTCTGGTCCATCACGATGTACGGCGCCGACGGCTACATGAAGTCGGAGAACGCCATCCTGAACAGCTCGAGCGCGAAGCTGAACCCGGACGGAACCTTCACCGTCCACTTCGGGTCGAAGGAGCTCTGCGGCGACGTCCCGAACCGCCTCGACGTCACGCCGGGCTGGAACTTCATCTTCCGCGTGTACAAGCCGGGACGGAGCGTCCTCGACGGGAGCTACGTGCTGCCGCCGGCGCGGCCCATCCAATAGACGGCGGTGGGCTTGACCGAACCCGACGTCCCGTCGGACCATCCTGCCTCGCACCGCCCTCCCGACCGGCACGGGGGTGCGAGGCCCGTGCTCGCGGGGGGCGCGAGTGGTTCCAGGAGGCTACGATGGCAACGAAGCCCGACGACCAGTCGCGTTCGATCCTTCCCATCCCCGACGTCCAGAAGCCGCATCTCCCCACCCTCGACGCCAAGGACCCGGACGCCCGGTTCCCGCCCATCAAGCCGTTGCTCCCGCCCGCCGGGGCGCCGAACGTCCTCGTCATCCTGCTCGACGACGTCGGCTTCGGCTCCTCCAGCGCGTTCGGCGGGCCGTGCCGGACCCCGGTTGCCGAGAAGCTGGCCGCCGGCGGCCTGAAGTACACCCGCTTCCACACCTGCGCGCTGTGCACGCCCACGCGGCAGGCGATGCTGACGGGGCGCAACGCCCACTCGGTGGGGGCGGGCGTCATCACGGAGATCGCCTCGGCCGCGCCCGGCTACACCTCGGTACGCCCGAACACCAAGGCGGCACTGCCGCTCACCCTGAAGCTCAACGGGTACTCCACGGCCCATTTCGGCAAGTGCCACGAGGTCCCGACCTGGCAGACGTCGCCCATGGGGCCGTTCGACTCCTGGCCGACCGGCGGAACCGGCTTCGAGCACTTCTACGGCTTCATCGGCGGCGAGACCAGCCAGTGGGAGCCCGCGCTCTACGAGGGGCAGACGCCCATCGAGCCTCCGGCGACTCCCGAGGAGGGCTACCACCTCACGGAGGACCTGGCCGACCGCGCCATCGGCTGGGTACGCCAGCAGAAGACCCTGATGCCGGAGAAGCCGTTCTTCGTGTACTTCGCGCCTGGCGCGGTGCACGCCCCGCACCACGTCGCCCGGGAGTGGGCCGACAAGTACCGCGGCAAGTTCGCCCAGGGATGGGACAAGCTCCGGGAGGAGACCTTCGCGCGCCAGAAGGCGATGGGCGTCGTCGCGCCGGACGCCGAGCTCACGAAGCGCCACGCGGAGATCCCGGCGTGGGACGACATGCCGGCGGAGCTCAAGCCGGTGCTCGAACGCCAGATGGAGATCTACGCCGGGTTCCTCGAGCACACCGACCACCACATCGGCCGCGTCATCGACGCCCTCGGGGACCTCGGCGTGCTGGACGACACGCTCGTCTACTACATCTTCGGCGACAACGGCGCGTCGGCCGAGGGCACCCTGACCGGCGTCTTCAACGAACTCAGCCCGTTCAACGGCATGGAGGCCCTCGAGACGCCGGAGTTCATGATCTCCAAGGTCGACGAGCTCGGGTCGCCGTCGGCGTTCAACCACTACGCGGTGGGATGGGCCTGGGCGACGAACGCGCCGTACCAGTGGACCAAGCAGGTGGCGTCGCACTGGGGCGGGACGCGCAACGGCACGATCGTGCACTGGCCAAAGGGCATCCAGGAACGCGGGGGGCTGCGTCACCAGTTCAGCCACGTGATCGACCTGGCGCCGACGATCCTCGAGGCCGCTGGCCTGCCGGAGCCGACGATGGTGAACGGCGTCCTCCAGTCGCCGATCGAGGGCACCAGCATGATCTACAGCTTCGGCGACGCCGCCGCGCCGGAGCGTCACGAGGTGCAGTACTTCGAGATCGGCGGCAACCGCGGGATCTACTACAAGGGGTGGAGCGCGGTGACGAAGCACCGGACCCCCTGGATCCTGGTGGGCCAGGATCTGGTGGCCTTCGACGACGACGTCTGGGAACTCTACGACGGCACCAAGGACTGGTCCCAGGCGCGCGACCTGTCGAAGGAGAACCCGGAGATGCTGCACAAGCTGCAGCGCCTCTTCCTGATCGAGGCGGCGAAGTACAACGTCCTCCCGCTCGACGACCGGGGCGCGGAGCGGTTCGTTCCGGAAATTGCCGGCCGTCCGTCGCTCATCAAGGGCAACTCGCAGAAGTTCTTCCCGGGCATGGGGCGGCTCCAGGAGAACAGCGTCGTCAACGTGAAGAACCACTCCTTCACGGTGACGGCCGAGGTCGACGTGCCCTCGGGCAAGCCGGCGAACGGCGTGATCATCGCGCAGGGCGGCCGCTTCGGGGGCTGGAGCCTGTACGCCAAGGATGGTCTCGCCAAGTTCGTCTACAACGTGCTCGGGATTCACGAGTACCCGACCGTCGCGACCGAACCCATCCCGAAGGGGAAGCACGAGGTCCGGGCGGAGTTCGCGTACGACGGAGGCGGCCTCGGCAAGGGCGGAGACGTCGCGATCTTCTACGACGGGAAGAGCGTCGGCACGGGCCGCGTTCCGATGACCCAGCCCATGGTCTTCTCCATGGACGAGACCACCGACGTCGGCTACGAGTCGGGTACGCCCGTCACCGCGGACTACACGGCGCACGGGAGCAAGTTCACCGGGAAGATCCACTGGGTCCGGATCGACGTGGGCGTCGACGACAACGACCTGCTCATC
>JBAXVO010000327.1:0-3540 GCA_037129355.1 Deltaproteobacteria bacterium
AGGCGCTGGCCGACCGGATCCGCCTGAACAAGGTCCTGGTGGCGCTCAAGGAGGACGTTCCGCTGCCGCTCGCCCCGGGCGACCTGGCGCGCCGCCCGGTGGACGTGGAGCGGGCGCGGGCGCTCTTCACCGAGCTCGAGTTCGGACGGCTCCTCCGCGACCTCCCGGCCCCGGCCCCCTCCGCCGCTCCGCGCGAGGCCACCGAGGTGATCGGGTCGATCGCCGCGCTCGATCGGGCCGTGGCCGAGGCCCGCCGCGCCGGCCAGGTGGGGCTCCTGGCCGCCTTCTCCTCCCTGCTGCCGCGCACCATCCCGCCCGCCGGGCTGGCGCTCGGGGCGGGTGGACGCTCCTGGTACGTCCCCATCCAGCACCGGTACCTGGGCACCCCTGTCCAGCTCGCGCCGCGCGACGTGGCCGCGGCGCTGCGCCCCCTCCTCGAGGACCCGGCGGTGGCCGTCCACGCGCACGGGCTCAAGGCGGAGATCCACGCGCTCCGGCACCTCGGGCTGCCCGCGCCGGCGCGGGGGATCGACACCGAGCTGGCGAGCCACCTGCTCCTGCCTTCGCGGCGCGAGCACGCGCTCGCCGACGTGGTGCGCGAGCGGATCGGGGTGGAACTCCCGCCGGCGCCGGCCGACGCAGGGAAGGGGACCGGCGACCCGGCCACGTTCCCGGTGGAGGAGACCGCGGCCCACGCCGGGGCCGCCGCGGCGGCGCTGCCCGCCCTGGCCACGGCGCTCGTCCGGGCCCTGGGCGACGAGGGGCTCGTCCGGGTCCACGACGAGGTGGAGCGCCCCCTCGTGTCGGTGCTGGCCGGGATGGAGCAGGCCGGCATCGCCGTGGACTCGGCGGCGATGGGGGCCATGAGCACCGAGTTCGGCGCCGCCATGCGCGATCTGGAGTTGCGCATCCACGCCGCCGCCGGCCACGGGTTCAACGTCGCCTCCACCCGGGAGCTCGCCCACGTGCTCTTCGTCGAGCTGGGGCTGCCGGTGGTGAAGCGGCTCAAGACCGGTCCCTCCACCGACCAGGACGTCCTCGAGAAGCTCGCCGAGGACCACCCGCTGCCCCGGCACGTACTGGAACAGCGGTCGCTCTCCAAGCTGAAGGGCACCTACGTGGACGCCCTCCCGGCCCTGATCGATCCCGCCGACGGGCGCATCCACACCACCTTCAACCAGGCCGGCGCGGCCACCGGGCGCCTCTCGTCCCAGGACCCGAACCTCCAGAACATCCCGATCCGGACCGAGATCTCCCGGCGCATCCGGGCCGCCTTCGTGGCCCCGCCCGGCCATCTCCTCCTCTCCGCCGACTACTCCCAGATCGAGCTGCGGATCCTCGCCCACTACGCCGAGGACCCGTCCCTGCTCGAGTCCTTCCGCGTCCGGGAGGACGTCCACTCGCGCACCGCCGCCGAGACCTTCGGCGTGCCGGCGGCGGAGGTGACGCCCGACCAGCGCCGCGTCGCCAAGGTGCTCAACTTCGGCATCGCCTACGGGCTGTCGGCCTTCGGGCTGGCCCAGCGCCTCGACATGCCCCCCGCCGAGGCGCAGGCCATCATCGACCGGTACTTCGCCCGCTACGCCGGGGTGAAGCGCTGGCTCGACGCCACCGTCGCCTCCGCGAAGGAGTCGGGCTTCGTGCGGACGCTGTGGGGACGGCGGCGGGACCTCCCGGAGATCCGCTCGCGCAACCCCGGCCTGCGCCAGGCGGCGGAGCGGATGGCGGTGAACACGCCCATCCAGGGCACCGCCGCCGACATCATCAAGATCGCGATGCTCCGGGTCGACCGGGCGCTCGCCGAGGGGCGGCTCGCCTCCCGCATGATCCTCCAGGTCCACGACGAGCTGGTGCTCGAGGTTCCGGAGGGGGAGGCCGGCGCGGCGGAGGCGCTCGTCCGCACCGCCATGGAGGGGGCGGCCGAGCTCCGGGTCCCGCTCGACGTCGAGGTGGGCCGGGCGTCCTGCTGGGCCGACGCCCACTAGGCCGGGCGGGCCGGCGGCCGGCCGTCAGGAGTCCGAGGCGCCCTTCTTGCGGGCGGCGATGTACTCCACCGGGTCGCCGACGTCGGTCGAGCCGAAGTTGTCGAGCAGCTTTCCGTGCCCCTCGACGAGTGCCCGGACCGAGGACTCGAACTGGATCCGCAGCCGCTTCATCTCCTGGATGTCGTCGACGATCCGGAGGAACCGCTGGTGGGCGCCCTGGACGATCTTCTCGGCCTGGAGCTCGGCCTCGCCGATGGTGATCTCGCCCTCCCGGCGGGCCGACTCCCGGATCTCCTCGCTGGCCCGCTGGGCGGTCACGAGCGTCTCCTGGAGGGCGCGCTCCAGGTCGCGGTGGGCGGCGATCTCCTCGTCGCGTCGGGCCAGGTCCTCGCGCAGGGAGTGGAGCTCCTTGACCAGGTCCTCGAAGGCGGAGGCGGTGAGGGAGAGGAAGGCCTCGACCTCCTCCCGGTCGTAGCCCCGGAGCTTCCGGGAGAAGCGCTTCTGCTGGATGTCGAGCGGCGTGATCTTCATGGCGTCCTCCGCGGGACAGGGTAGCACGCGCCCCGGACCGGTCCATTCGGCGGAACGGGCCGCCGGGCCCGCTTGCGCGGGGCCTTCCGGGGGGACAACATGGAAGCGAGAGCGGGCCGGATCTCCGGGCCGCCGCCCCCATGT
The DNA here is from genome assembly GCA_037129355.1 of Deltaproteobacteria bacterium. Taxonomy (GTDB): domain Bacteria; phylum Myxococcota; class Myxococcia; order Myxococcales; family Anaeromyxobacteraceae; genus CAIOAK01. The sequence goes on from JBAXVO010000327.1 coordinate 2,661, forward strand.
CCGTCGACTCCCGGCGACTCCCCAGGAACCTCGAGATGCTGGCGCGCGCCGCCGCCGAGGCGACCGCATTCCTGGGGCTCGCCATCCTGATCGGCTGGGCCCTCGACCTGCCCCTGCTCCGCTCCGGGATCCCCGGTTCGCTGGCCGTGAAGGCCAACTCGGCGCTGGGGTTCCTGGCGGCGGGGCTCGCCGCCAGGACGCTGGCCTCCCGGACCTCCGGGCCCCGGGCGCGGATCGTGGCCAACGTGGCGGGCGTGGTGGTGGCGGCGGTCGGGTTCTTCACGCTCGTGGAGTACGTGGCCGGCATCAACCTGGGCATCGACCAGGTCCTCTTCCACGAGGCCGGCGCCTTCGCCCACCCCGGCCGGATGGCCCCCAATGCCGCGCTCGCCTTCCTGTTCATCGGGGTCGCGCTCGCCATCCACGACGTCGAGACCGAGGGGGGGACCCGTCCCGCGCAGCTCCTCGCGCTCGCCGCCGCGCTGGTCCCGCTTCAGGCCATCATCGGATACGCCTACGGCGTCGAGCCCATGGAGGGGCTGGCGGCCAACACGCGGGTGCCGTTCTACGCCGGCATCGGGTTCTTCCTTCTCGTCACCGCGCTCCTCTTCGACCGCCCGCAGTCCGGCGTGATGCGGGTCTTCACCGGCCCCGGCCTCTCCGGATTCATGGCGCGCCGGCTCATCGGCGCGGTGTTCGTGGTGCCGGTGGGGCTGGGCTGGTTCTTCCTGGTGGTGGGGCTGCGCGCGGGGAAGTACGAGGCGCTCCTGGGGGCCTCCTTCGTGGTGGTCAGCGCCGTGGTGGTCGCGGCGGCCATCGTCTACTGGAACGCGCTCGCGCTCGGGGACATGGAGGCGGACCGGCTGCGCGCGGAGGAGAC
>JBAXVO010000328.1:0-3538 GCA_037129355.1 Deltaproteobacteria bacterium
GGGCCCGGGGCGCTTCTTTCCCGCGTCCACCGCCTTCAGCCACCGGATGAGCCCCGGGAAGTAGACCTTCTGGTCGTCCCACATCGCCATGTGGCTGCCGTCGGGGCAGAGGAGGTAGCTGCCGTTCTTCACCTGGCCGGCCACCCACTTCATGTGGGCGGGGTCCATCGTGTCATGGGCGGCGCCGATGACCAGCGTGGGGACCGTGAGCCGCGGAAGGTCCTTCTTCCGGTCCCATTTCTCGAGCCGTCCGGACGCCCGGAACTCGCTCGGCCCCTGCATGAGCACGTAGACGTCCGGGTTCAGGTTCTTGAAGGAGCGACTCACCGGCTCGGGCCATCCGGGCAGCCGGCAGACGTGCTGGGCGTAGTGGTTCGCGAGGAGGAGCTCCATGTAGCGCGGGTTCTCGTACTGCCCCTTCGCCTCGATCTCGTCGATCTCCTTCAGGACGGCGGGCGGCATCTGCGGGGCGAGCACGTCGTTCGCGTACCGGACGTAGTCGGGGATGCTCATCATCATGTTGGAGATGATGAGCCCCTTGAGATTTTGCCCGTACTGGAGGGCGTACTCCACCGCGAGGATCCCTCCCCAGGAGTGACCGAGCAGGAAGAAGTTGGTCCGGTCGAGCCCCAGCGCCAGGCGCACCTGCTCCACCTCCTCGACGAAGCGCTCCACCGTCCAGAGGTCCTTGTCCTTGGGCTGGTCGGAGCGGCCCGAGCCGAGCTGGTCGTAGTAGATGAACTCGATCCCCTCGCGGGGGAGGAAGCCCTCGAACGACTCGAAGTACTCGTGGGTGCCACCGGGCCCGCCGTGGAGGAGCAGCACCTTGATCCGGGGGTTGTTGCCGAATCGCTTCGTCCAGACCTTGAAGTCCCCCTTCGGCGTGTGGATGGGGACGACCTTCACCCCGCCGGTCTGGAGCCCCTCCGGGGCAGGAAAGTAGCCCTGGAGCGTGGGCGGAGCGGAGCGCGCGGGCGAGGCGACGAGGGCGAGCAGGAGGGGCAGGACGAAGGGTGGCCTGGGCATGGTCACGCAGCAGGCTAGGGGGATCGTCCTCAGGGAGCAACGGCAACGGTCACCGAATCCCCCGCCGCGCCGTAGATCTTGACGTACGAAGGGCTCGAGCCGGCCGGGAAGGTCACGGTGGTGCTTCCCGTGCCCTGCTGCTGGAGATCGAGCGCAGGCGAGAAGCTCTTCCAGGCTCCCGCCGTCCCGATCGTGACCTGGGACGCGGTCACCCCGGGAACGACCGCGCGCCACTCCGCGAAACCTTCCGCTCCGACGACCACGGTCACGGACTGCCCGCGCGCGATCACCGGCACCGTCTCCTGCGGACGCAGGACGTATCCGTCGTACCAGGCCCACTCCTCGCCCGGGCGCGGTTCGATCCGGAAGTCGCTCTCGTCCCGGTCGAGGAGGAACATGCGCGCGACCACCTCGCTGGAGGACGGATCGACGAGGCTTGTGGTGGTCTCGCCGGAACCCCCGGCTTCCTGCGAAACGGAGAGCAGTCCTCCGAGACCGTCGACCCCCCGCAGCATCACCCGTGGTCTCGAGTCGTTGAGGGAGGAGCCGATGTCGGCCGGCCGCTCGTTGACGATGAGCCAGGATCGGCCGAGGCGGCTCTCCCACGTCGCCGAGAGCGGACCGGCCGGGGACACGCCCTCTCCCGCGAGGATCTGGATCCGGAAGTGCCCGGCGCCGAACGGAACGCGCTGGGCGAGGAACTTCCTCCCGCCGGCCGCGACCGCTGACCAGGCGATGCCCGGCTTCGCGTCGCTGATCCACCATCCGTCCTGGCGCAGCGTGAGCCCCTCGACCTCGGACTTCCAGGCGGTGCCGGTCCAGACCTGCAAGGTGAGCGAGCTCCCCGGGCCCGCGGCGATCCGGCGCAGGCTCGACGCCTTCGCCCACGTCCCGGTCATCCCCGCGATCGCCTCCGGCGGGACGGTGGCCGCGACCGGGCTGACCTCCGTCATCGGTGTCGGCATCGCCGCGATCCGCTTCCGCTCCACCAGTTCGCGCAGGAGGATCCGCTCGGCCACCGCGAGGGGATCGGCCCCCGGCTTGTCGGCGGCGCCGTGGCCGGCGGCGATGGCGGTGACGGCGAGCCGCTCTCCGGGGAGGACGACGAACGCGGTGGTGTACATCCGGGTGCCGCCGCTCTTGTACCAGGCCGGGATCCCGACGACGTCGAAGCCGGGCTCGGCGACGGTGTCCCAGCCGAGCCCCCACCGGAACGGCGGAGGGACCGGGTTGAAGGTCTCCACTCCCTGATCGGCGGCCATCGCGTTCACCGAGGCCTCCGACACGATCCGCGCCGGCCCGTACGCTCCCGCCCCGATGAACATGGCGGCGAGCCGCCCCATGTCGCTGGGGGTGGAGTAGATGCCGCCGGACGCGTAGGCGTTCGTGAACTCCTGGGTCGTCGCCACGGGTCCCACGTGGGTTCGCGCGAAGGAGCCCGGGGCAAGGGGCGTCGTCGGGACCACGCTGTGGGTCATGCCGAGGGGCGTGAAGATCTCCTCCTGGACGTACCGCGCGAAGGTCCTTCCGGTGACGGCCAGGACGAGTGGCTCGACCAGGGTGAAGCCGTCGTTCGTGTAGATGTTCATGTAGCCCGGCGCGTGCTTGAGCCCCTGGTGGGAGAGGGAGGCGAGGGTCTGGGCGCCGTAGCCCGTGTAGGGAGCGAAGGTGAACAGGTTGGGGCCGTCGGTGCCCGCGATCCCGGCCGAGTGGTTCAGGAGCTGGCGCACGGTGATCCGCCGGTACTCCGGCGACTGCATCGTGAAGGTCGGGACGTACTTCACGTAGGGATCGTCGAGCGCGACCTTCCCCTGGTCCACGAGCCTCATCACGGCGAGCGTCGCGAGCATCTTGCTCGCCGATCCGATGCCGTACAGCGTGTCGGCGGTCGGCGCCGTTCCCGTGGACCGGTCGGCGTACCCGAACCCCTCCGCCCACTGGACGCGCTCGCCGTCGGCGACCGCGATCGAGAGCGACACCGCGTCGCTCGTCGCGAGCAGGTCCTGCGCCGCGGAGCGTGCCTCGGCGAGGGTGGCGTCGTGGAGGGTGCCCGTCACGGCCGAGGTGGTGCTGCATGCGGCGCAGAGGAGAAGCGCCGGAGCGACGACCCGACCCGACCTCGAATGTCCACGATCCATGGTCCGCGATCCATGCGCCCGGCTGGCGAAGTCCGGAACACCCCTTCCGGGTTCGAGGGACGGGTCGCCTCGAACGGCGACTGCACGGGTGGGGCGCGGTGCGATCCGGTGCCGGGAAGCCAATCCCGCTGCGTCGGGTGTTGACCTCCCCGCGCCCACGGTGGCGACCCTCGTCGCGCCGGTGGTAGACCTGCGAGGAGGAGGGCTGCTCATGGAATACATCAATCTCGGCAGGACCGGACTTCGAGTTTCGCGCATCTGCCTCGGCTGCATGAGTTACGGAAGCGCGATCACGGGCGGCACGCTGCCCGGGCGCCACGCGTGGGCGCTCGACGAGGCGGCCAGCCAGCCCTTCCTCCGGCAGTCGCTCGACC